>NZ_JBJGYS010000019.1:0-101536 GCF_054050115.1 Geodermatophilus sp. SYSU D00708
CGGCGTCGTCCACGCCGCAGTTGTTGCTGATCGTGGTCAGGTCCGTGGCGCCCTTGTCCAGCAGCGCGTCGATCAGCGCGTACGGGATCCCGCACAACCCGAACCCGCCCACGGCCAGCACCGCGCCATCGGGCACGTCGGCCACCGCCTCAGCGGCGCTGCCCACCACCTTGTCCACCAGAGAGCTCCTGTCGTCGTCGGTCAGGATCGTGCGGGGGAGGGCTCCGCGGCCTCCACCGGCACCCGTTCGGTGACCAGGCGGGGCCGGGCCGCGGACACCCCGACGGCCACCTGGAGGACCAGCAGCACCAGCAACAGCGCCATGCTCGGCCGCCACGCGCCGGTCGCGTCGTGCAGCAGGCCCACGGCCAGGGGGCCGGTGGCGGCCAGCAGGTACCCGACGCTCTGCGCGGCCGCCGACAGCCGGCCGGTCTGCGCGACGTCCCGGGTGCGCACCAGGACCAGCGTCATGGCCAACGGGAAGCACAGGCCCGTGCCCAGGCCGTACAGCACCGCCCAGACCGCCGGCGCCGCGGCCGGGGCCACGAGCAGGCCGACGAGCGCGACCAGGATCGGCACGCTGCAGCCGACCACCCACGGGACCTGGCCGGGTCGGCGGGCGGCCAGCGGCGGGACGACGAGGGCGCACGGGGCGCCGACCGCGGCGGCGAGGGCCAGCAGTCCACCGGCGGCCACCGCGGAGACCCCGGCGTCGTCCTCGAGGACGTCGGGCAGCCAGGTCAGCATCGCGTAGAAGGTCAGCGACTGGAGGCCCATGAAGGCGGTCACCGCGAGGGCCACGCGGTCGCGCAGGACGGCGGCGACCGGGAGCCGCGCGGCCGCGGGAGCACCGACCGGGTCCCGTCGGCGCAGGGCCAGCGCGCCGACGACGACGGTGACGACCGCCACCGGCGCGAGCCAGAGCGCCAGGCCGCCCACGGCGCTCCCCGCGGCGTCGGCCAGCGGCTGGGCGAGCCCGGCGCCGAGGCTGGCCGACAGGGCCATGGACGCCGTCGTGGCGCCGAGGACCGGTGCGCTGCGCGGGCCGTACTCGGCGCGCACGGCCGCGGGCAGCAGCACGTTCACCACGGCGATCCCGCCGGTGAGCAGCACCGTGCCGGCGTAGAGCCCCCAGGTGCCGGCCAGCCGCAGTGCCACGCCGGCGGTGAGGACGAGCGCCCCCGCCAGGACGGCGCGGTGCACCCCGAGTCGCGCGGCGAGCGCCGGCGCGGTGGGCGACACCAGGCCGAAGCAGACCAGCGGGAGCGCGGTGAGGACCGCCAGTGCCGACGTCGGCACCGACAGCTCGGCACTGAGCTCGCCCAGCAGCGGGCCGACCGCGGCGAAGGGCGCGCGCAGGCAGAGAGCGACGAGGACGAGGACCGCAGCGGGCGCGAGCCAGACCCACCACCGGCGGGACCGGTGCTCCTCCGGGGAGGTCACGACCGCGGGCGCCCGGTCTGGAGCAGGTCCTGCTCGATGTGCCGCGCCGTCTCGAGCAGCCTCGGGACGAGCTCGTGCTCCAGTTGTTGCATCGACGTCCGGCTCGCGTGGACCGAGACGTTGACCGCCGCCACCACCTGGCCGTCGGCGTTGCGGATGGGCGCGGCCGCCGAGCGGAGGCCGGCCTCCAGCTCCTGGTCGACGAGCGCGTAGCCCTGCCGGCGCACCCGTTCCACCTCGGCCCGCAGCTCGACCGGATCGGTGATCGTCCGGTCGGTGTGGACGGTGAACTCGGCCCGCTGCAGGTATGCGGCGAGCTCGGCGTGGGGGAGGCCCGCCAGCAGCACCCGGCCCATCGACGTCGGGTGCGCGGGGAAGCGGGTGCCGACCGCGATGAGCACGGTCATGATCCGCTTCGTCGGGACGCGGGCCACGTAGACGATGTCGTCGCCGTCCAGCACCGACACCGAGGACGACTCGTTGACCTGGGACACGAGGGTCTCCAGGTGCGGCTCGGCGACCTCGGGCAGGGTGAGCCCGGACAGGTAGGAGTAGCCGAGCTCGAGCACCCGGGGGCGCAGCGAGAACTCCCGGCCGTCCATCCGCACGTAGCCCAGCTGCACGAGGGTGAGCAGGAAGCGCCGCGCCGCGGCCCGCGTCAGCCCGGTGGCGCGCGCGACCTCGGACAGGCCCAGCCGGGGGTGGTCGGCGTCGAAGGCCCGGATCACGGCCAGCCCGCGGTCGAGCGACTGCACGAACGTGCTGTCGCGTGCCGGCAGGACGGCGGGGTCCTGGGGCAGGTCGGCGATCTCCACGCGGCTCCTCCCGGGGTGGAGCGCCGGTTTGCGCTCCGCGTCACATTGTGCGCAGAGTGAACGGGTGTTCGGCAAGCAGGCGTGACTCAGCATCACGGCGGGATCACGTCCCGAAACTGAGGCTTGACGGTGAGGCGGGTCACCTGTTTCCGTTCTCAGGAAGAACAGTGGTTCGCAGGGCGAACAACTGCTGGCCCCCCACCTGAAGCTCCCGGGAGAGCGCCGATGCTCCGAACCCCAGCGGTCCTCGCGGCCGCGCCGCCGTCGTCCGCCGTCCGCGGCGCGGCCCCCGCCCCTGGCGAGCCGGCCCACCGTAGCGGTGTCCGGGATGCCGGCCCGGCGGTGACGCGGCCGTGACCGACTCCGCGCCCGTCACCGTCTACGAGCCGGCCGCCGACAACCCCGACGCCGGCGTCGCGCCGAAGCCGCCGGCCAAGCGGTCGGTCGCCGGCTCGCCGGTCGTGCTCGGCTCGATCGGCCTCATCGTCCTCGTCCTGCTGTTCGAGGTGCTGCCGCGCATCGGCGTCCTGCCCAACCAGTTCTTCCCGACGTCCTCGCAGATCGGGTCGGCGCTGGTCGACCAGCTGGGGCAGCCGGACTTCTGGACGGCGCTGCTGGACACGCTGCAGGGCTGGGCCCTGGGCCTGGCCATCGCGGCGGTCGCCGGTGTGGTGCTGGGCATCGTGATCGGCAGCTCGCACTTCCTGCGCGAGTTCACCGCCTCCACCATCGAGTTCCTGCGGCCGATCCCGTCGGTCGCGCTGATCCCGCTGGCGGTGCTGCTGTTCGGCACCCAGATCGAGAGCAAGCTGCTGCTGGTCGTCTACGCGGCGTTCTGGCAGATGCTCATCCAGGTGCTCTACGGCGTGCAGGACGTCGACCCGGTCGCCCAGGACACCGCCCGCGCCTACCGCTTCGGGTTCCTCGCGCGGATCCGCTACGTCACCTGGCCGACGGCGCTGCCCTACGTCATGACCGGTCTGCGTCTGTCGGCGTCGGTCGCGCTGATCCTGGCCGTGACCGCCGAGCTGGTCATCGGCAACCCGGGTCTGGGCAACCGGATCGCGGTCGCCCAGAGCAGCGGCGCGATCGCCGCCACCTACGCGCTGGTCGTCGTCACCGGTCTGCTCGGCGTGGCGGTCAACCTGGTGTTCCGGTTCATCGAGCGACGGGCGCTGAGCTGGCACCCGTCCCAGCGAGGAGAGGTGGCCCTCTGATGCGGGTCCTGCGTCGGATCGGCTTCACCTTCGCCCTGCCGATCGTGCTGTTCGTGCTGTGGTGGGTCACGTCGGCCAGCAGCACCGACTTCTACTTCCCGCCGCTGTCCCGGATCATCGACAGCCTGGTCGAGGAGTGGTTCGGCCCGCGGCTGGCCAACGACGTGGTGCCCAGCCTGCTGCGGCTGGCGGCCGGCTACTTCATCGCCGCGCTGATCGGGGTCACCCTCGGCGTGCTGATCGGCACGTACAAGCGGCTGCGGGACCTGCTGGAGCCGGTGCTGGAGTTCTTCCGCGCCATCCCGCCGCCGGTCATCGTCCCGATCCTCATGCTGATCTTCGGCATCGAGAACACGATGAAGATCGTCGTCATCGCGTTCGGGTGCATGTGGCCGATCCTGCTGAACACCGCCGAGGGCGTGCGCGCGGTCGACAGCGTGCTGTCCGACACCGCCCGCACCTACCGGATCAGCGGCGCGGCCCGGCTGCGCCACCTCATCCTCCCGGCGGCCAGCCCGCAGATCGCCGCCGGCCTGCGGCAGGGCCTGTCGGTGGCCATCATCCTGATGGTGATCAGCGAGCTGTTCGCCGCCAGCGACGGCCTGGGCTTCGCCATCGTCCAGGCACAGCGGAGCTTCGCCATCCCGGAGATGTGGGCGGGCATGCTCATGCTCGGCCTGCTCGGGTTCCTGCTCTCCCTGCTGTTCCGCATCGTCGAGAACCGGTGGCTGGCCTGGTACCACGGCCTGCGCCGCGCTCAGCGCGCCGGCTGACCGCACGGCCGCACCCCCGACACTCCTGAACTCTCCGAACGGAAGGCGCAACGCGATGCTCGAGGTCACCGGCCTCAAGAAGGTCTACGAGGGCAAGTCCCGGACGGTCGAGGCCGTCCGCGACCTGACCTTCACCCTGGACAAGGGCGAGCTGGTCTGCCTGGTCGGCCCCTCGGGCTGTGGCAAGACCACGCTGCTCAAGTGCATGTCCGGGTTGCTGGAGCCCACCTCGGGCTCGGTGGTGCTCGACGGCAAGAAGGTCGTCGGCCCGCCGCCGGGCATGGCGATCGTCTTCCAGGAGTACGGCCGCAGCCTGTTCCCCTGGATGACCGTGCGTGAGAACGTCGAGCTGCCGCTCAAGCAGCGGAAGGTGCCGGCGGCCCGCCGCAAGGAGCTGGTCGAGGAGTCGATCGCGGCGGTCGGGCTCAAGGAGGCGCACAGCGCCTACCCGTGGCAGCTCTCCGGCGGCATGCAGCAGCGCGTGGCGATCGCCCGCGCCATCGCCTACGAGCCGCAGGTGCTGCTCATGGACGAGCCGTTCGCGGCGGTCGACGCGCAGACCCGCGCCGACCTCGAGGACCTCATCCGCGACCTGTGGCACCGCTTCCAGGTGACCACGCTGTTCGTCACCCACGACATCGACGAGGCGGTCTACCTCGGGCAGCGGGTGCTCATCCTGTCCAACTCGCCGACGGTGATCCGCCAGGACCTCGCCATCGACCTGCCCGACGAGCGCGACCAGCTGCACACCCGCTCCTCGCAGCGCTTCGCCGAGCTGCGGGCGCAGGTCTACTCGCAGATCCACCGGCCGAAGGAGGAGACGCCCGGCGCGGTCGACACCCACGCGCCGGCCGTCATCGGCCAGCCCTCGGCCTGACCCTCAGCGCCCGCGAGCCCGGCGCCCCGTCACGGGGTGCCGGGCTCGCGGCGTCCCCGGCTCAGTCGAGCCGTGACGCGGCCGACCGCGGGGGCGTGGCGAGTGCCCGCCCGATGCCGCGCGCGGTGGCCAGCAGCGCCGGGATCACCGCGGCCGACCGGGCCTCCTCGCAGGGGATGATGACCGACAGCGCGGCGACGACCTCGCCGTCGGGGCCCCAGATCGGGACCGCCACCCCGGCCGCCTCCTCGTGCACCCACCCCCGCACGACCGCGTGACCGCGGTAGCGCGTCTCGGCGAGCAGCCGCCGCAGCTCCGCCGGGTCGGTCACCGTCATCGGCGTCATCCTGCGCAGCGGCGAGGAGAGCACCCGCTCCTGGGCGCCGGCACTGGCGTGCGCCAGCAGGACCAGGCCGGAGGAGCAGGCGTGCGCCGGCAACCGGCTGGCGGTCCGGGTGATGTTGACGACCTCGGCCCCGCGGGAGGACTTCCGCTCAAGGTAGAGGACCTCGTCGCCCTCGAGGACCGCCAGCTGCGTGTGCTGCTTGACGACGGCGTGCAGGTCGTCCATGTAGGGCATCGCGGCGTCCCGCAGTCCGACGGTCTCCGAGGAGCGGGAGGCCAGTTCCCACAGCCGCCGCCCGACGCGCACCCCGCGGTGGGGTGCCCGCTCCAGCACACCCAGCGCCACCAGCTGGTCGACCAGGCGGTAGGTCGTCGGCGTGGGGAGGTCGGCGCGGCGGGCCAGCGTGGCGACCGGCATCGCGGGGTGGTCGGCGTCGAAGGCCTCGAGGATGCGGACCGCTCGCGTGAGCAGGTTCTCCCGGGAAGCGGCGTCGGTCACCCGGCGATCGTCGCACCGGGTGTGACTCCGACCACCACGAGGTTCTCGCCAGGCGAGAAGTGGCGTGGTCAGGACGCGGAGCCGCCGCGACAGTCGTGCTCGCTCGAGGACGACTGTGCGGGAGGCGACACGTGGCAGAGCAGCAGCAGGTGCACACGCACCTGATCGGGTCGGAGGACGCCGGGGTGCCGCGGGAGGTCGACGCGGTCGTGGTCGGCGCCGGCTTCGCCGGGCTGTACGCCCTGCACCGCCTGCGGCAGCTGGGCTGGAGCGTGCAGGTCTTCGAGGCCGGCAGCGACATCGGGGGCACCTGGTACCACAACCGCTACCCGGGCGCCCGCTGCGACATCGAGAGCCTGGACTACTCGTACTCCTTCGACGAGGACCTCCAGCAGGAGTGGCACTGGTCGGAGCGGTACGCCTCCCAGCCCGAGCTGCTCCGCTACATCCACCACGTCGCCGACCGCCACGACCTGTGGCGGGACATCCGGCTCGACAGCCGGGTGGCGGCGGCGACGTTCGACGAGACCGCCGATCGGTGGACCGTCCGCACCGAGGACGGCGTCGTCGTCTCCGCGCGCCACTGCGTGCTCGCCACCGGCGTCCTGTCGGTCGCCCAGGTGCCGGCCATCGAGGGCCTGGACGGCTTCCAGGGGGAGTGGTTCCACACGGGGGACTGGCCGCACGAGGGCGTGGACGTCACCGGCAAGCGGGTGGGCGTCATCGGCACCGGGTCCTCGGGGACCCAGCTGATCCCGCTCGTGGCCGAGCAGGCCGGGCACCTGACGGTCTTCCAGCGCACCGCCAACTTCTGCATGCCGGCGCAGAACCACCCGATGGTCGCCGAGGTCGAGCGGCAGTGGAAGGCGGAGTACCCGGAGCGCCGGGCGAAGGCCCGCGTCTCCGGCTTCGGGCACAACCAGCTGAGCAACCCGAAGAAGGCCATGGAGGTGTCGGCCGAGGAGCGGCAGCGGGAGTTCGAGCTGCGCTGGCAGCTGGGCGGCCTGTACATGATGCGGGCCTTCTCCGACATCCTCGTCGACCCGGCCGCCAACGAGGAGTGCGCCGAGTTCGTGCGCGGCAAGATCCGGGAGATCGTCTCGGACCCCGCGGTGGCCGAGCTGCTCACGCCGCGGGGCTTCCACTTCGGCACCAAGCGGCTGTGCTCCGGCACCGGCTACTACGAGACCTTCAACCGGGAGAACGTGTCCCTGGTCGACGTGCGGCACGCGCCGATCGAGCGGATCACCCCCACCGGCCTGGCCACCTCGGAGGCCGAGTACGAGCTCGACGTGATCATCTTCGCCACCGGCTTCGACGCGATGACCGGCTCCATGCTGAAGATCGACATCCGGGGCCGGGGGGGACGCACCCTGCAGGAGAAGTGGGCACACGGCCCGCGCAGCTACCTCGGCGTCGCACCGGCCGGCTTCCCCAACCTCTTCGTCGTGGCGGGCCCGGGCAGCCCCTCGGTGTTCAGCAACATGGTCAACAGCATCGAGCAGCACGTGGAGTGGATCACCGGGTTGCTCGCCGACGCCGACCTCCGTGGGGTGCGGCGGATCGAGGCCACCGCCGAGGCCGAGCAGGCCTGGGTCGAGCACGTCGACGAGGTGGCGCACCGGACCCTCTACCCCCGCTCCCCGAACTCCTGGTTCTTCGGCGCCAACACCCCCGGCAAGCCGCGGGTCTTCATGCCCTACGTCGGCGGCGTCGGCACCTACCGGCAGATCGCCGACGACGTGGCCGCCAAGGACTACGAGGGGTTCCTGTTCACGTGAGGACCCACCCCCGCCCGCACCACCTGTCCACCTGCCCTCCGAGAGAAGGAATCCAGTGAAGCGTTCCTCCACCACCCGGCTCGCGCTGGCGGTCTCCACGCTCGTCCTGTCCGCGTCCGTCGCCGCCTGCGGCGGCTCGTCCGACGAGCCCGCCGCCTCGGCGAGCGGGTCCGGCGGCGCGACCGCGGCGCCGGAGACGACGGAGATCACCGTCGGGGTGCAGCCGTTCGCCGAGGTGGCGGCGTTCTACGTCGCGGTCCAGGAGGGGCTCTTCGAGGAGCACGGCCTGACGGTGACCCCGCAGGTGGCGGCGGGCGGGGGAGCCGGCCTGATCACCGGGCTCGTCTCCGGGGACTCCCAGTTCGCCTACAGCAACTACGTGTCGGTCGTGCAGGCCGCGTCGCAGGGGCTGCCGCTGCGGGTGGTCCGCGAGAACGACCGTCCCGGCGTGCAGGGCGTGTACGCGCTGCCGGGCAGCGGGATCAGCAGCCCCGCGGACCTGGCGGGCAAGCGCATCGCGATCAACGGCCTCGGCAACATCATGGAGCTGACGACCCGGGCCGCCCTGGAGGAGAACGGCGTCGACCCGAACAGCGTCGAGTTCGTCGAGCTCGCGCCGCCGGAGTTCCTCCCCGGCATGGCCTCGGGCAACGTCGACGCTGCGTGGCTGGTGGAGCCGTTCGTGAGCATCGGCACCGACACCCAGCAGGCGCAGCTCGTGCTCGACGTGTTCGCCGGGCCCACGGAGGACCTGCCGGTGGCCGGCTGGATCACCTCCGCGCCGTTCGCCGCGGAGAACCCCAACACCGTCGCCGCCTTCCAGGCCGCCATGGACGAGGCGATCGCGAGGATCGCCGAGCAGCCCGACCTGGTCGCCGAGGTGGTCCCGACGTACACCCAGCTGACCCCCGAGGTGGCGGCCGGGCTGAACCCCGTCGTGTTCGCCGAGGACGACCAGCCGGAGGGCATCAGCCAGGTGGAGGAGCTGATGCGGGAGTACGGACTGGTCGAGGGTGAGGTGGACACCGCCGAGCTGATCGTCAGCGGCGACTGACCCGCCCGGCCACGCAACCCCGGTCCCGGTGGGACCGGGGTTGCGTGGCCCCCCGACGATCGGCTGGGTGGAAGAGTCCTGGCGGGGAGCCGGTGCGAAGCCGCAGGATCGCGGGCGTCCGGCGGCGGGTACGCCGGGTGGGTCGGCAGACGGGGAGGGCGGACGGCATGCGGGTGGCCATCGCGGGTGGCGGGATCGGGGGGCTGGCCACGGCCGCCTTCCTGCACCGTGCCGGGATCGAGGTCTCGGTGCACGAGCAGGCGGGCCAGTACCGGGAGATCGGCGCGGGGCTGGTCGTGGCGCCCAACCTCATGCGCCTGCTGCGCCGGCTCGGGCTCGCCGACGGCCTCGAGGGACGCGGCGTCCGGCTGGAGGTCGGCTGGGAGTTCCGCCGGTGGGAGGACGGCCGGGTGCTGTTCAGCCAGGACCTGGCCGACTCGGCCGCCATGTACGGCGAGGACACCTGGGTGGTCCACCGGGCCGACCTGCTCGACCTGCTCCTCTCGGCGGTACCCGCCGACGCCCTGCACCTGGGCGCCCGCGTCACCGGGGTCGAGCAGGACGCCGACACGGCCCGCCTCGTGCTGGCCGACGGCACCGCCCGGACGGCCGACGTCGTGGTGGGCGCGGACGGCATCCACTCCACGCTCCGCGGCGCGGTCGCCCAGCCCGAGCCGCCGCGGTACTCCGGGATCTGCGCCTGGCGGTCGCTCGTCCCCTCCGAGGCCGCGCCGGACCTGGCCCGCCGTCCGGTGCAGACGCTGTGGCTCGGACCGGGGCACCACCTCGTGCACTACCCGGTGTCCGGCGGCCGGCTGGTCAACCTCGTCGCCTTCTCCCCGGCCGGGGACTTCGACGTCGAGTCGTGGGAGTCGCGGGGCCGGGTCGAGGACCTCGCGGCGGAGTTCGCCGGCTGGGACCCGCGGCTCGAGGCGCTCATCGCCGCCGCGGGCGAGGTCGGCCGCTGGGCCCTGCTGGACCGCGAGCCGATCCCGACCTGGACCTCGGGCCGCCTCGCCCTGCTGGGCGACGCCGCGCACCCGATGTTCCCGTTCTTCGCCCAGGGAGCCGCGCAGGCGGTGGAGGACGCGGCCGCGCTGGCGGTCTGCCTGGCCTCCGCCGGCAGCGTGCCCGACGCCCTGGCCCGCTACGAGGCCGTTCGCGTCCCGCGGGCGACCCAGCTGCAGCAGTCCAGCCGCGGCCGCCAGGCACACCACCACCTGCCCGACGGTCCCGAGCAGCGGGCCCGCGACGACGCGTTCGCCGGCGACGACCCCCTGGCCCACAACGCCTGGCTGTACGGGTACGACGCCGAGGCCGCGGCGCGGGGCGACGTGCAGGACGCGACCGTGGGGGCCGGTGCGTGAGCGACCGGTTGTCCTTCGTCCACCGGTCGCTGCCCACCCGGGTGGTCTTCGGCGCCGGCGTCCTCGACCGGCTGCCCGAGGAGGTGGCCGCGCTGGGGCTCTCCCGGGTCGTGGTGGTGTGCGGTCCACACCACGAGGACCTGGGACGGCGGGTGGCGGCGCTGCTCGGCGAGCGGGCGGTGGGCGTCCTCGCCGAGGCCCGCATGCACGTGCCCGTGGAGGTCGCCGGCCGGGCCCGGGGCCGGGCGCGGGAACTGGCGGCCGACGGGTGCGTCGCCGTGGGCGGCGGCTCGGCGATCGGGCTGGGCAAGGCGCTCGCGCTCGACCCGGGTCTGCCGCTGGTCGCGGTGCCGACCACGTACTCCGGCTCGGAGATGACGCCCGTCTGGGGGCTGACCGAGGGCGGGGCCAAGCGCACCGGCCGCGACCCCCGCGTGCTGCCGCAGGCCACGGTCTACGACCCCGAGCTCACCCTCGGCCTGCCGCCGGACCTGTCGGTGACCAGCGGGGTGAACGCGCTGGCCCACGCCGTCGAGGGGCTCTATGCCCCGGACACCAACCCGGTGGTCGCGCTCATGGCCGAGGAGGCGGTGCGCGCGCTGACGGCCGCGCTCCCGGCGATCGTGGCCGACGGCGGCGACCTGGACGCCCGCACCGACGCCTTCTACGGGTCCTGGCTGTGCGGCTCCGTGCTCGGCGCGACCACCATGTCGCTGCACCACAAGCTGTGCCACACCCTCGGCGGCACGCTGGACCTGCCGCACGCGCCCACGCACACCGTCGTCCTGCCGCACGCGCTGGCGTTCAACCAGCCGGCCGCGCCCCGGGCGGTCACCGCGCTCAGCCGGGCCCTCGGCGGCGTCCCGGACCCGGCGCGGGCGCTCTGGGAGCTCGCCGGGGTGCTGGGGGCGCCGATGTCGCTGGCCGAGCTCGGCATGGCGGAGCAGGACGTCCCGCGGATCGCCGAGCTCGCCGTGGCGAGTCCGTACGCCAACCCGCGGCCGGTGACCCGCGAGGGCGTCGAGGCGCTGCTGCACGCCGCCTGGGCGGGGGAGTCCCCACCGGCGCTGCACCGCTGACGGCCCGGGGATCACGTGATCTCGGCGGCATCCGGGAGGGTTCGCGGCGAGATCACGTGATCTCGCCGCGAACGCGGGTCAGTCGGCGATCATCGTCTGGACGTCGAACTCCTCGCTGATGATCCCGTACTGCAGCATCAGGTCCGCCATCTCCTGCAGCTGCGCCTCGTCGACCTCGGCGTCCCACTCCGGGAGCGCCACCTGCTCGACGGTCTCGGCCGGCACCTGGGTGTAGGTGGGCACCAGCTCGACCAGCCGCTCGCGGTTGCCGGCCAGCTCGTCCATCGAGGCGGCCATCGCTCCGCGGAAGGCCTCGACCGCCTCGGGGTTCTCCTGCGCGTACTGCTCGGTGGTCAGCCAGCCGGCCACCGGCATGTCCTCGACCGGACCACTGAACAGCGGGAAGAGCACGCGGGCGCCCGCGGCCTTGGCCGCGGCCTGGAACGGCTCGACCTGCCAGATGGCGTCGACGTCCCCGGCGTCCAGGGCGGGGGCCATGTCGGGCAGCGGCAGCTCGACGAACTGGATGGTGGAGACGTCGACGCCGGCGTCCTCGAGGACGGCGTTGACCGCCACGGTGCCGATGTTCTGCAGGTTGTTGACCGCGATCCGCGCCCCGGCCAGGTCGGCGGGGGACTGGTAGGGCGCGTCGGCGGAGACCATGATCGCGTGGTCGTCGGCGCCGACGTCGTTGCCCGCGATGATGCGGACCGGCAGCCCCTGCTGGGCCGCCAGCAACGCCGAGGTGTAGTTGCCGTAGGTGATGTCGTACTCGCCGGCGATCAGCGACGGGATGGCCTGCGCTCCGCCGGAGGTCTGCTCCAGGGTGACGTCGAGCCCCTGCTGCTCGAACAGGCCGGTCTCCTCGGCGTTCACCGCGCTGGCGGTGTGCACCAGTGGGAAGTAGCCGACGGTCATCGCGGTGGTGCCGCCGGCGCCGCCGGAGGCCTCCTCGCCGCCGCCGTCGTCGGAGCCGCAGGCGGCCAGCGCGAGCGCCATCGCGCACCCGAGGGCGAGGCCGGTGCGGTGGAGGCGGGGGCGTCCGTGGGGGGTGAGGACCCCGGGCGCAGGGGACAAGGAGGTCTCCTCTCGGTGCTCCGCGGGCCATCCCGGCTCGCGGACGTGACGCAGATCATGCGATCCGGGTCACAGCCCGCCCACCAGTCTCTCGAAGAGTGAGAGTCAGCGCGAGAGGCGGGCCAGCGGGCCGGCGGAGAGGGTGCGGGTGATGCCGCGGGCCGCCGCCAGCAGCGCCGGCACCTGGGCCATCGCCCGGCCGTCGTTGGGCACGATGACCGCGAGCGCGGCGACGACCTCCTGCAGCCCGTTGCGCACCGGCACGGCGACCCCGGCGGCGTCCGGGTGCACGTGCCCCGGCGTGACGACGAAGCCCTGCCGGCGGACGTCGGCCAGCGTGGCCCGCAGCCGCTCCGGGTCGGTGATCGTGTTCGCGGTGTGCCGCTCCAGCGGGCGGGACAGGATCCGCGCCTGCACCTCCGGCGGGCCGTAGGCCAGCAGCACCAGGCCCGAGGAGGAGATGTGCAGCGGCAGCCGGCCGGCGATGCGCGAGAAGTTGACGACGGCGTCGCGCGCCGAGAGCCGCTCGACGAACAGCACGTCGTCGCCGTCCCGGACGCCGAGCTGGGCGGAGTGGCCGACGACGGCGTGCAGGTCCTCCAGGTAGGGCATCGCCGCCTCACGCAGGGACACGGTGAGCGAGGCCCGCGAGGCCAGCTCCCACATCCGGACGCCGACCCGCACCTGGCGGTCGGGCCCCCGCTCCAGCAGCCCGTGCGTCACCAGCTCGGCGACCAGTCGGGACGCGGTGGCCACGTGCAGGCCGGTGCGGCGGGCGATCTCGGAGACCTGCAGCTCCTTCTCGTCGGCGGAGAAGGCGGCGAGGATCCGGACGGCGCGCGAGAGCACCGACTCGCCCGTCGCCACCCGCCCCACGGCGAGCAGTGTCTCATCTGCCGAGAGGCGCCCCCCGGAACCGCAGGAACTGCCCCGGCCGGAGCTGGCCGCACCGGTCGACGTCCTCGTCGGCGACGTAGGCGAGGACCGGGTAGCCGCCGGTCACCGGGGCGTCGGCGAGGAACAGCACCGGCAGACCGGACGGCGGCACCTGCAGCGCGCCGCGGACCATGCCCTCGCTGGCCAGCTCCCCGTCGCGCTCGCGCTCCAGCGGGGGCCCGTCCAGCCGGAGGCCGATCCGGTTGCTCTCGCCGGTCACCGCCCACGCGGTGCCGGTGAGCGCGGCGAGCGCGGTGTCGGGGAACCAGTCCGCGCGGGGGCCGGGCAGCACGCGCACCGTCACCTCGCCGCCCGGCGGGTCGGCGACCGGCGCCAGGTCGACCCCCGGCAGCGGGCCGGCCGCGGTGCCGACGGGCAGCACGTCACCGGCCGAGACGGCCGGCGGGCCGAGCCCGGAGAGCAGGTCGGTGGAGCGGCTGCCCAGCACCGGCTCGACGGCGATCCCGCCGCGGACGCCGACGTAGGTGCGCAGCCCGGCCCCGGGCGGGCCGAGCCGCAGCTCCGCGCCGGCGGCCAGCCGGACCGGCGCGTTGTGGGCGTCCCCGCCCGCGCACCGGGCGCCGGTGGTGACCACGACCAGGTCGGCGTCGGCACGGAGCGCGAGCCCGCCGAGGGTCGCCTCCAGCACCGCCGCGCCGGGGTCGTTGCCCAGCAGCCGGTTGGCCAGCGCGGCCGCCGCCCGGTCGCAGGCGCCGGAGCGGCCGATGCCGAGGGCGCCCTGCCCGGGCCGGCCGGTGTCCTGCACGGTCGTCAGCGGGCCCGGCGCGAGCACCGTGAGGGTCCGGGTCACGTCCGCTCCACGAAGCGCACCCGCACACCGGGCCGCAGCAGCGCGGCCGGGTCCCGCGACAGGTCGAAGACGGCGACGTCGGTGCGCCCGATGAGCTGCCACCCGCCGGGGGACTCCCGCGGGTACACACCGGTGAACTCCCCGGCCAGCCCGACCGACCCGGCGGGCACCTTGGTCCGCGGCGTCTCCCGCCGGGGTATCGACCAGGGCTCGCCGTCGGGGGTGCAGTAGCCGAACCCGGGGGCGAACCCGCAGAAGGCGACCGTCCACGCGGTGCCGGTGTGCCGCCGGACGACCTCCTCCGGGGACACGCCCAGGAGTGCGGCGACGTCGCCGAGGTCCGCGCCGTCGTAGACGACCGGCAGCTCCACCTCCTCGCCGGTGCCGCGGCGGTCGGGGCGGGGCCGGGCGTCGCGCACGGCACGCTCGACCGCGGCCAGGTCGGTGCGCGCGCGGTCGACGACCAGCAGCACGGTCCGCGCCGCCGGGACGACGTCCACCACGCCGGGCACCGGGTCCTCGGTGAGCGCCGCGTACAGCGCGAGCACCTCGTCGAGCCCGTCCAGCTCGACCAGCAGCGCGGCCGAGCCGCTGGGCAGCACGCGCATCAGGCCGCGAACGGGGCCAGCTCGATGCCGGCCTCGGTGAGGGCGCGCCGCACCCGCCGGGCGATCGCCACCGCCCCGGGGGTGTCGCCGTGGACGCAGATGGACTCCGGGTCCACGTGGAGGATCCCCCCTTGGACGTCGGTGATCGGCTCCCCGGTGGCCATGGCCACGCAGCGCCGGGCGATCTCCTCGGGGTCGTGCAGCACGGCTCCGGGATGGGAGCGGGGGACCAGCGTCCGCGCGGGGGTGTAGGCGCGGTCGGCGAAGGCCTCCCGGACGACCTCCAGCCCGGCCTCCCCGGCCAGCCGGAGCCAGGCCGAGCCGGGCAGGCCCATCACCGGGAGGGTGCGGTCGTACTCGACGACGGCCCGCACCACGGCCGCCGCCTGCTCGTCGTTGCCCACGATCGTGTTGTAGAGCGCGCCGTGCGGCTTGACGTACCGCACCCGCGTGCCGGCGACCCGGGCGAAGCCCTCCAGCGCGCCGAGCTGGTAGAGGACGTCGGCGGTGAGCTCGTCGGGCTCCACGTCCATGAACCGGCGGCCGAAGCCGGCCAGGTCCCGGTAGGAGACCTGCGCGCCGACGGCCACGCCGTTCTCCGCCGCCCGCTCGCAGACGCGCCGCATGATCGACGGGTCGCCGGCGTGGAAACCGCAGGCGACGTTGGCGCTGGTGACGATGCCGAGCAGCGCGTCGTCGTCGCCGAGCTGCCACTGGCCGAAGCCCTCACCGAGGTCGGAGTTGAGGTCCACGGGCCCATCCTGCTCATCCGACGAGGATCTGCCGACCGGAGCGGGCCGGGGCAGCATGGCGCCATGACGCTGACGGTCTCCCCGGCCGAGGTCCGGGCGGCCTGCCGCGGCGGGTCGGCCGTGCACACCTCCGGGGTCGCGCCCGGCTACGCGCAGGCCAACCTCGTCGTCCTGCCGCGGGACTGGGCCTACGACTTCCTGCTGTTCGCCCAGCGCAACCCCCGGCCGGTGCCGCTGCTCGACGTCACCGACGCCGGCTCGCCGCACACCGTGCTCGCCCCCGGCGCCGACCTGCGCACCGACCTGCCGCGCTACCGGGTGTGGCGGGACGGCGAGCTGGCCGGGGAGCCGACCGACGTCAGCGACCTGTGGACCGACGACCTGGTCGCGTTCCTCGTCGGCTGCAGCTTCAGCTTCGAGACCGCGCTGCTGGACGCCGGTGTCCCGGTGCGCAACATCGAGCAGGGCCGCAACGTGTCGATGTACCGCACGAACCGGGCCTGCCGGCCCGCCGGGCGGCTGTCCGGGCCGCTGGTGGTGACGATGCGGCCGGTCCCGGGCGAGCTGGTGACCACCGCCGTCCAGGTCACCGCTCGGATGCCGGAGGTGCACGGGGCGCCGGTGCACGTGGGCCCGCCCGGGGCGCTCGGCATCGCCGACCTCGGCCGCCCCGACTTCGGCGACCCGGTCGAGGCCGCCGAGGGCGACGTCCCGGTCTTCTGGGCGTGCGGGGTCACCCCGCAGGCGGCGCTCATGGCCTCCCGGCCGCGGTTCGCCATCACGCACGCCCCCGGCCACATGTTCGTGACCGACGTGCCGGACGCCGCCTACCGCCTGCCCTGAGCTACCGGCCGGCGAACCGGCCGCGCAGGTCGGGCTTGCGGATCTTCCCGGTGGCGGTCTTCGGCAGCTCGTCCACGAACTCCACGTGCCGGGGCACCTTGAACCCGGCCAGCCGCGCGCGCAGCGCGGTGCGGATCGCCTCGGGGTCCTCGGGCGTGCCCGGCGCCGGCACGACGACGGCCAGCCCGGCCTCGCCCCACCGCTCGTCCGGGACGCCGATGACCGCGGCCTCGAGCACCTGCGGGAGCTCCAGCAGCGCGGACTCCACCTCGGCCGGGTACACGTTCTCCCCGCCCGAGATGATCATGTCCTTGTAGCGGTCGCGGATGTAGAGGAAGCCCTCGGCGTCCAGCGACCCGGCGTCGCCCGTGTGGTACCAGCCGTCCCGGAGCACCGCGGCGGTCTGCTCCGGGTCCTGCCAGTAGCCGGCCATGACGTTGGGGCCGGAGACGACCACCTCGCCGATCTCGTCGACGCCGGCCGGGCTGCCGTCCGGGCGCAGGACCGCGACGTCGGTGAAGAACACCGGCTTGCCCGCGGAGCCGACCTTGCGCTCGGCGTCGGCGGAGTCCAGCACCGTGCAGCCGGGCGCGGCCTCGGTCATGCCGTAGGCCTGCTGCATCGTCACCCCGCGCGCCAGCCAGGTGCGCAGCGTCGGCAGCGGGACGGCGGCGCCGGCGGCGCCGATCGACCGCAGCGAGGACAGGTCGCGGGTGGCGAACCCCGGCTCGCGGCTCATCGCGTCGAGCATCGTGGGGACGGCGAAGAACGAGTTGACCCGCTGCTCCTCGATGACCCGCAGCGTCTCGGCGGGGTCGAACCGGCGCACGACGACCGCGCACCCGCCGCGCAGCAGGGTCGGGTTGACCGTCCCGTTGAGCCCCCCGATGTGGAACAGCGGCGCGAGAGCCAGGGTCCGCTCGTCGGCGGCGAAGTCGAAGCCGAGCAGCTGGTTGGTCGCGTTCCACGTCATGTTGCCGTGGGTGAGCACCGCGCCCTTGGGCCGGCCGGTGGTGCCCGAGGTGTACATGACCAGGCAGGGGTCCTCGAGGCCCACCGGCTCGTCCCGCGGCTCGGGGTCCGCGGCGGCGAGCAGCGGCTCGTAGGGCAGCGAGTCCGCACCACCGGCGGACGGCGGCTCGGTGGCCACCCACGCGCGGACGTCGGGCAGCCGGTCCCGCAGCGCGTCGGCCAGCTCCCCGGAGTCGCGGCCGTGCACGACGACGGTGGCGCCGGAGTGCTCGAGCACGTACTGCGCCTCGGGGGCGGTCAGCCGGGCGTTGACCGGCACCCAGATCGCGCCCAGCTGGCCGCAGGCGTAGAGGGTCTCCAGCGCCGAGGGGTGGTTGGTACCGGTCCAGGCGACCCGGTCGCCGCTGCGCACGCCGAGGCCGGCCAGGGCGCCCGCGGTGCGGCGGACCCGCTCGGCGAACCCGGCGTGCGTGGTCGTCGTCCCCTCGAACCAGAGGGCGTCCCGGTCGGGGGAGATGCGCAGCCGGCGCTCCGGCCAGGAGCCGAGCCCGGCGTTCCTCACTGCAGCCCCAGCGCCCGGACGGCGTTCTCCTTCATGACCAGCGGGCGCACCTCGTCGCGGATCTCCAGCGCCTCGAAGTCCTTGATCCAGCGCTCGGGGGAGATCAGCGGGTAGTCCGAGCCGAACAGCACCTTGGTCTTGAGCAGGGTGTTGGCCGCGCGGACCAGCTGCGGCGGGAAGTACTTCGGCGACCAGCCGGACAGGTCGATGTAGACGTTGGCCTTGTGCTGGGCGACGGAGATCGCGGCGTCCTGCCAGGGCACCGAGGGGTGGGCCATGATGATCGTCAGGCCGGGGAAGTCGGCGGCGACGTCGTCGAGCAGCATCGGGTCGGAGTAGCGCAGCTTGATGCCGCGCCCGCCGGGCAGCCCGGAGCCGATGCCGGTCTGGCCGGTGTGGAACAGCGCCGGCACGCCGAGGCTCTGCAGCTCCTCGTAGAGCGGGTACACGCGACGGTCGTTGGGCTCGAAGGCCTGGATCGACGGGTGGAACTTGAACCCGCGGACGCCGTGCTCCTCGACGAGCCTGCGGGCCGCCCGGACGCCCGCCCGACCGCGCGCGGGGTCGATCGAGCCGAACGGGATGAGGACGTCGGGGTGGGCCGCGGCGGCCTCGGCGATCTCCTCGTTGGACAGCGTCGGGTGCCCGGTGGCCAGCTCGCTGTCGACGGTGAACACCACCGCGGCCATCCGCTGCGCCCGGTAGTGATCGGCGATCTGCGGCACCGTCGGGTGGTGCGGCTCGCCCTTGAAGTAGGCGGCGGCCGCCTCCAGCAGCTCGTCGTCCATCGACAGGTGGCCGTGCAGGTCCTGCTCGACGTGCACGTGCACGTCGATGGCGACCAGCTCCGCGAGGTCCATCGGTCCTCCAGCGCACGAAGAGGTGTGACGCACGACGCTATGCCGTTATCGTGGAGGTCGTCAACGATGGAGGTCTTCATGGACGGCACCGCCCTGACCGACGACGTCGGCTTCCTGCTCTCCCGGGCCAGCGGGCTGCTCGTGCGGGCCACCAACGCCGCGCTGGCCACCCACGGCCTGCGGGTGCGTTCCTACTCCGCACTGCTGCTGGCCTGCGACTCGGCCGACGGCATCTCGCAGCGGGACCTCGCCGAGGCGCTGGGGCTCGACCCCAGCCAGGTGGTGCTCCTCGTCGACGAGCTCACCGAGGCCGGGCTGGTGGAACGGCGCCCCTCGGCGAGCGACCGGCGGACCAAGCTGGTCGTCGCCACCGACGCGGGCCGCGCGGTGCGGCGGCAGGCGACACGGGCGACCGCGGAGGCGCACGCGGGGCAGTTGGGCGCGCTCTCCGACGAGGAGCAGGACCGGCTGCGCGACCTCCTGGGCCGGCTGGTCGCCGTCCGCCCGGCCGCCGTCCCGGGCTGACCGGCGAGGGGGCTTGCCCCGGAGACGTGTGACGTGCATCATCCCGATCGTCAACCGTTGAGGTTCTCACTCATTTCGACCCCAGGAGAGCAGATGCTCCGCAAGTTCGTCCCCGTGCTGGCCGCGACGACGCTCGCGCTCGCCGCGTGTGGGGGTGGCGACGACGAGGCCGCGTCGGGCGGCACCGCCGCTGGTGGCAGCGGCGAGCTGCGCCAGGTGACCGCCGGCCTGCTCCCGGTCGCCGTGACCGGCGCGCTGCAGGGCGGCATCGAGCAGGGCTTCTTCGAGGACCACGGCATCGAGGTCACCATCGAGACCGGGCAGGGCGGGGCGGCCCTCCTCCCGGCCGTCGCCTCCGGTCAGATGCAGTTCGCCACCAGCAACCCCGTCTCGCTGCTGCAGGCCCGCGACCAGGGCCTCGACGTCCGGGTCATCGGCCACTGGACCTCGACGCACGCCGAGGGCGAGGACGTCAACGGCGTCGTCGCCGGCACGAACTCGGGGATCACCTCCGCAGCCGGTCTCGCCGGCAAGCGGATCGCCGTCAACACCCTCAACGGCATGGGCCAGCTGACCATCGACGAGGCGGTGCGCAAGGACGGCGGCGACCCGTCGGGCATCCAGTACGTCGAGCTGCCCTTCCCGGACATGCCCGCGGCCCTGGACGCCGGCAACGTCGACGCGGTCTGGGTGCCCGAGCCCTTCCTGTCTCAGCTGATGTCGTCCGGCCACCCGCTGGCCACCTACTCCAGCCAGGAGTCGGTGCCCGGCCACCCGACCCAGCTGTTCTTCACCTCGGGCCAGCTGGTCGAGTCCGACCCGCAGCTGGTCGAGGACTTCACCGCGGCCCTGGAGGAGACCCTCGAGTGGGCCGACCAGAACACCGACACGGTCAAGACCGAGGCCGAGGAGTTCCTCGGGACCCCGCCCGGGGCGCTGGCCGAGGTCGGCATCGAGGAGTTCGGCACCGACCTGCGCCGTCCGCAGATCGAGCAGATGGGTGAGCTGATGGTCGAGGCCGGCCTGCTCGACGGCGAGCCCGACATCGACGGCCTGCTCCCGCAGGAGTAAGCCTCAGGAGTGACCTCCGAGCACCTGTCGCAGGCCCGTCCGGACCCCCGGGCGGGCCTGCGGCCGTCCCGTGCGCGGGACGGCGGCCTGCTGCTGGCCGCCGTCCTGCTGGCGGGCCTGAACATGCGCGGCGCGATCGGCGCGGTCTCCCCGGTGCTGCCGCAGATGCGCGCCGAGCTCGGCCTCTCGCCGACGGTGGCGGGGCTGGTCACCACGCTGCCGGTGCTCTGCTTCGCCGTCCTGGCGCCGCCCGCCGCCTGGCTGGGCCGGCGGATGGGCGCCGAGGCGGCGGTGTGCGCCGGCCTGCTCGCCATCGCCGCGGGCACGGTGCTGCGCGCGCTCGACGGCGCCCCGCTGCTGCTGGTGGGGACCTCCGTCATCGGGGCCGGCATGACGCTGGGCAACGTGCTGCTCCCCGCTGTGACCAAGCGGGAGTTCGCCGAGCGCGCCGGGACGGTCACCGGGCTCTACACCGCCGCCCTGTGCGCCGGGGCGGCACTGACGGCCGCGCTCACCGCCCCGCTCGCCGGCCTCACCGGCTGGCGGACGGCGCTGGCCGCGTGGGCGGCCCTCGCGGTCGCGTCCGCCGCGCTCTGGGCGGTCGCCACCCGCGGGCGGGGGAGCGGACCGCGGGCGGCGGCCGAGCCGGGCACGGCGCCGGCGGCTGCACCGGCGCCGGCCGTCCCCGTCTGGCGCTCCTCGGTCGCGTGGGCGATCGCCACGGTGCTCGCCCTCCAGTCGGTCCTGTACTACGCGATCACCGCCTGGCTGCCGACGCTGCTGCTCGACGAGCTCGGCCAGGGGCTGCGGCCGGGAGCCGTGGCCGCCGCCCTGTTCCAGGTGCTGGGCATCCCCGGGAGCCTGCTGGTCCCGGCGGTCCTCGCCCGGCGCCGTCAGGCCGCCGGGCAGAGCGGCCTGGGCCTCCTCGTCGCCGCCTCCTGGGCGGTGCTCGTGCTGGGACTGCTGGTCGCGCCGGGGCTGTGGGTCGTGTGGGCGGTGGTCGGCGGCCTCACCCAGGGAGCCGGCATCGCGTTCGCCTTCACCGTCCTGGTGCTGCGCGCCGCCGACGACGCCGCGGCCCGGCGGCTGTCGGGCATGGCCCAGCTGGTGGGGTACTCCGTGGGCGCCACCGGCCCGCTGCTGGTCGGGGCCGTCTACGCCGCCACCGGCGGGTGGGCCGCACCCCTGGTCCTGCTGCTGGGGGTGGCCGCCGTGCACGCCGGGGCGGCGGTGCTGGCCGGACGGCCGCGGACCGTCGGATGACGATCACAAGGGCTTCCACATCGTGGAAGTCCGGTACCCGGAGTGCGGTGATGGCCGTCACCGTGGGTATCGAGCTGTGGAGCCCGAGCACGGAGGCATGCGATGACGTCGATCGTCCAGAACCAGTGGTATGTGGCCGCCTACGGCCGTGAGATCGGCCGCGAGCTGTTCAGCCGCACGATCTGCGGCGAGTCGATCCTCTTCTGGCGGACCGAGGCCGGTCAGGTCACGGCGATGAGCGACCGCTGCGTGCACCGCCGATTCCCGCTGTCGGAGAAGCCCAGTCACCTCAACGGCGACACCGTCGTCTGCGGGTACCACGGCTTCACCTACGGCGCCGACGGCGTCTGCGTCGCCGTCCCCGGCCAGAAGCGGGTCCCGCGTACCGCGCGGCTGAAGTCCTACCCGGTCGTGGAGCAGGACTCCTTCATCTGGGTCTTCATCGGCGACCCGGACAAGGCCGAGAGCACCCGCATCCCGCGGGCGCCGTGGCTGGACCAGGAGGGCTGGACCGTCGTCAGCGGCATGGAGCCCCTCCAGGCCCGCGCCAGCCTGCTGATCGACAACCTGATGGACCTCTCACACGAGACGTACCTGCACGGCGGCTACATCGGCACCCCCGAGGTCGCCGAGACGCCGATCACCACCGAGGTCGACGAGGAGGCCGGCATCGTCTACGTCAGCCGGCACATGGCCGACGCGGAGTGCCCGCCCTTCTACTCCAAGAGCACCGGCATCCAGGGCCGGATCACCCGCTGGCAGGACATCGAGTACACCCCGCCGTGCCTGTACAAGCTGCACAGCCGGATCGCCCCGGTCGGCGTGCTGCCCAACGAGGACGGCACCGACCCGGACGCCTTCCACGTCGAGGTCGTGTACGCGATCACGCCGGAGACCGAGCACTCCACCCACGACTTCTGGGCGGTCGCGCGGGACTTCGCGCTCGGCGACCAGGAGGTCTCGGAGTTCCTCGCGACGAACAACCGCACCGTCGTCCTGCAGGACGTGACCGCGCTCGACGTCCTGGAGCAGGTCCTCACCGGCGAGCCCGACGGCTACCAGGAGCTGTCGATCAACATCGACACCGGTGGGCTGGCCGCCCGCCGGCTGAACGCCCGCCTGGCCGCCGAGGCCTCCGGTGCCCCGGTCGAGCAGGCCACGGCGACGGCGCAGTGACCGCCTCCTACGGCACGAGCTCGGGAGGGAACGGCATGACCCTGCCTCCACCGCGTGAGGTGCTCATCGGCGAGAAGGTGCTCCGGGTGAACTGGCTGCCCGGCTCCGACCGGCTGCGGGGCCTGTGCCACTGCGGCGCGGAGGCCGAGGGCGAGGACCCGATCGAGATGTGGGAGTGGCTGCTCGCGCACCCCGACCACCCGGCCGGTGGGCCGACGGTGCGCCCGCTGCCCGACGTCCTGCCACCCCCGCCCGCGCACCGCGTGACCGACCCGTCGATCATCAGGTCCCGCACCCCGGTCCTGGTCTGAGCCCGTGGTCCCCGGCCCCCGCCCGTCGGCGGGGCCGGGGACGCGGCTCGTCCGACGTCGAAACGGAGTACCCCCGTGCACACCACCCACGACGAGGTGGACCTGCACCTGCAGGTGGCCGCCCGCAGGACCGGCGCCGAGGGCGTCGTCGTCCTGGACCTGCGCGACCCGTCGGGCGGGGAGCTCCCCGCCTGGTCTCCCGGCGCGCACATCGACCTCAAGCTGCGCGAGGGGTTGGTCCGCCAGTACTCGCTGTGCGGCGACCCGAACGACCGCTCGGTGTGGCGGATCGGCGTGCTGCGCGAGCCGGAGAGCCGCGGCGGGTCCGAGCACGTGCACGAGTCGCTGGTCGAGGGCGTCGAGGTCGACGTCCGCGGGCCGCGCAACAACTTCGAGCTGGTCGACTCGCCGAAGTACCTGTTCGTCGCCGGCGGCATCGGGATCACCCCGATCCTGCCGATGCTCACCGCCGCCGAGGCCGCCGGCGCGGAGTGGGAGCTGCACTACGGCGGGCGCAGCCGCCGGTCGATGGCGTTCCTGGAGGCGCTGGAGGACGCGACCGGCAACCGGGTCACCCTGCACCCGCAGGACGAGGTCGGCCTGATCGACCTGCCGAAGGTCCTGGGCACCCCGCGGCCGGACACGGTCGTCTACACCTGCGGCCCCGAGCCGCTGCTCAAGGCCGTCGAGCAGCACGTGGCCGCCGCCTGGCCGGAGGGCAGCCTGCACCTGGAGCGGTTCAGCCCCAAGGAGCAGGGCGCGCCGGTGCTCGCGGAGTCCTTCGAGGTGGAGCTCGCCACCAGCGGCCTGACGCTGACCGTGCCGCCGGAGAAGTCGATCCTCGAGGTCGTCGAGGAGGCCGGGGTCCCGGTGCTGTCCTCCTGCCAGGAGGGGACCTGCGGGACCTGCGAGACGCCGGTGCTGGAGGGCGAGGTCGACCACCGCGACTCGCTGCTGACCCCGGCGGAGCAGGCCGCGAACGACACGATGTTCATCTGCGTGTCCCGGGCGGCGTGCCCCAAGCTGGTCCTGGAACTCTGAGCGCCGGTGAGCTGACCCGGCCGAGGACGTCGGGCGGCAAGCTGCTGGCGGTGCTGGACGCCTTCACCCGGGAGCGGCCGGCGCTCACCCTGTCCGAGATCGCCCGCCTCGTCGACGTCCCGCTGTCGACCGCCCACCGGCTGGTCGGCGAGCTGCGCCGGTGGGGCGGGCTCGAGCGGGACGCCGACGGCCGCTTCCGCGTGGGGCTGCGGCTGTGGGAGCTCGGCGCGCTCGCCCCCCGCGGGCTGGGCCTGCGGGAGGCGGCGCTGCCGTTCATGGAGGACCTCTACGAGGTCACCCACCAGAACGTGCAGCTGGCCGTGCGCGAGGACGTCGAGGTCCTCTTCGTCGAGCGGTTCGCCGCGCGCGACTCGGTCACCGTGCTCACCCGGGTCGGCGGCCGGTTCGCGCTGCCGCCGACCGGGGTGGGGCTGGTGCTGCTGGCGCACGCGCCGGTCGACGTCCAGGAGCGGGTGCTGGCCGCCCCGCTGAAGCGCTACACGCCGCACACCATCACCGACCCGCGGGAGCTGCGCCGGGTGCTGGCCGAGGTGCGCCGCGCCGGCCTGGCGATCAGCGACCGCCAGGTGACCACCGACGCGGTGTCCGTGGCCGCGCCGATCACCCTCGAGGACAGCGTCGTCGCGGCGCTGTCCGTCGTCGTGCGCGGGGACTCCCCGGCCGCCGTCCGCACCGCCGCCCCGGGCGTGCGGGCCGCGGCGCGTGGCATCTCCCGCGTGCTCACCCAGTCCGCCGGCGGCGGCTGGCCGGTCGAAGGACCGGCGGCCGCCGCCGAGGAGTCCCGTTGAACCACCGAGGAGGACCCGCGTGAGGATCACCGCCGCCGTCGTCGAGGAACTGCACGGCCCGTTCGTCGTCAAGGACGTCGAACTCGACGAGCCCGGACCCGGCGACGTGCTGGTGAAGGTCGCCGCGACCGGCTTCTGCCACACCGACGGCATCGCGCGCGACGGTGACCTGCCCTTCCCGCTGCCCGGCGTGCTGGGGCACGAGGGCGCCGGCACGATCGTCGCCGTGGGGGAGGGCGTCACCGGGTTCCACGAGGGACAGGCGGTCGTCCTCGGCTGGCCGTACTGCGGCGACTGCCGCAACTGCGTCGCCGGCGAACCCCGCTACTGCCTGCGGATGGCCGAGCTGGTCGGCGGCGGGCACCGCCTCGACGGCCCCTCCGCGCTGCGCACGACCGACGGGCAGCCGCTGGCCAGCCACTTCTTCGGCCAGTCGTCGTTCGCCACCTACTCGATGACGACCGCCTCCTCGCTGGTGCCCGTCCCCGAGGGACTGCCGGTCGAGCTCATGGGCCCGCTGGCCTGCGGCCTGGCCACCGGCGCGGGCGCGGTGTTCAACACGCTGCGGCCGGAGCCGGGCAGCTCGCTCGTGGTCTACGGCGCCGGCACGGTGGGCCTGGCCGCGGTCATGGCCGCCCGCAACTCGGCGGCGACGACGATCATCGCCGTCGACCGGCACGCCGGCCGGCTCCGGCTGGCCGCCGACCTGGGCGCCACCCACACCGTCGACGCGAGCGACACCGACCCGGTGCAGGCGGTCCAGGACATCTGCGCTGGTCCCGCCGACGCCGCGCTGGACTGCACCGGGGTCATCTCCGTCGTCCGGCAGGCGATCGACTCCGTCGGGATGCTGGGCACGGCGCTGCTCATCGGCGGGGCGCCCGCCGGCGCGGAGTTCAGCGCCGACCACCTGACCACGCTGTGGGGCAAGACCATCCGGGGCACGCTCGGCGGCAGCGGGCACGGCCAGAACCTGATCGCGTCGCTCATGGACCTGCACGCCCAGGGCCGGTTCCCGTTCGACCGGCTGGTCGAGTACTTCCCGCTCGAGCAGATCCAGGACGCCGTCGAGGCCTCGCACAGCGGCGCCGTCGTCAAGCCGATCCTGCGCATGCCCCAGTGACCCGGGCCTGAGGGGCAGAGATGGCCATCTCTGCCCCTCGGGCCGGCTCTCAGCCGAGGGAGCCGATCAGGTCCCGGCAGGCCTGCTCGCAGCGGCGGCAGGCCTCGGCGCACACCCGGCAGTGCTCGTGCATCTCGGCGTGCCGGTCGCACTCGTCGCCGCAGGCCTTGCACGCGGCGGCGCACGCCTCGAGCACCGCGCGGGTGAGGTTGGCGTCGTAGCCGGTGTGCCGGGACAGCACCCGCCCGGTGGCGTCGCAGACGTCGGCGCAGTCGGCATTGGTGCGGATGCACTTGGTGAGCTCGGCGACGGAGTCCTCGCTCAGGCAGGCGTCGGCGCACGCGGTGCACGCCTGGGCGCACTCGACGCACGCGTCGATGCAGGCCAGTAGCTTCGCCCGGTCGACGCCGCCGAGGTCCTTCGGGTAGGTGTCGAGCATCCGGTCGGCAACGGTCACGGTGGTCTCCCTCGTCGTGTGCGGTGGGCACCGGTGTCCTACCCGGGCCGCCTCCTGGGACGCGTCTCTTCACGGAGCCGTCATGGGAGCGGCCGTCCCCGGTTGGGTAGGACAACCGGTATGGCGCACATCGACCGGATCGCCGAGCCGTGGGGGAGCCGAACGCCGTACGGGCCGGGGGAGACCTGGCCGACGCGGGTCGACTCGTACCTGGCCGACGGGCTGACCGAGGACGACGTCGACCGGTGGGTGCAGTCGGCAACGATCCTGCACTCCAACGGCGACGGCCTGGACATCGCGGTGAAGGACGGCCGCATCGTCGGCGTCCGTGGCCGGGCGGTGGACCGGGTCAACCACGGCCGGCTGGGCCCCAAGGACCTGTTCGGCTGGCAGGCCAACAACTCCCCGGACCGGCTCACCAAGCCGTTGATCCGGCGGGACGGCGAGCTGGTGGAGTGCGACTGGGACACCGCGATGGCCGCGGTCGCCGGCCGCTGCCGGGAGTTGCTCGACGAGCAGGGGCCCAGTGCGATCGCGTTCTACACCACCGGTCAGCTCTTCCTCGAGGAGTACTACACGCTCGGGCTGATCGCGCACGGCGGCATCGGCACCAACCACGTCGACGGCAACACCCGGCTGTGCACGGCCACCGCGGCCGCCGCGCTCAAGGAGTCGTTCGCCTCCGACGGACAGCCCGGCTCCTACACCGACATCGACTCCGCCGACGTGATCGCCCTCTACGGGCACAACATGGCCGAGACCCAGACGGTGCTGTGGACCCGCGTGCTCGACCGGCTGGCCGGGCCCAACCCGCCGGCGCTGGTCTGCGTGGACCCGCGGGAGACGCCGGTGGCCCGGGCGGCGACCGTGCACCTGGCACCCCGGCCGGGCACGAACGTGATGCTGATGAACGCCCTGCTGCACGAGATCGTCGCCAACGACTGGGTCGACTCCGACTACGTCGAGGCGCACGCGGTCGGCTTCGACGAGCTGGCGAAGCGGGTCCAGGACTACCCGCCCGAGGTCGCCGCCGAGGTCTGCGACGTCCCGGTGGCGCAGATCCGGGAGGCCGCCCGGCTGATCGGCACCGCGCAGCGGCTGGTCTCCACCGTGCTGCAGGGCTTCTACCAGTCCCACCAGGCCACCGCGGCCGCCGTTCAGGTGAACAACGTGCACATCCTGCGCGGCATGCTCGGGCGGCCCGGGTGCGGGCTGCTCCAGATGAACGGCCAGCCCACCGCGCAGAACACGCGCGAGGCCGGGGCGGACGGCGATCTGCCGGGCTTCCGCAACTGGTCCAACGAGGCCCACGTGCAGGACCTCGCCCGGGTCTGGAACGTCGATCCGATGGACATCCCGCACTACTCACCGCCCACCCACGTGATGCAGCAGCTGCGGTACATCGAGGAGGGCTCGATCCGCTTGCTCTACGTCACGGCGACCAACCCGGCGGTGTCCCTGCCGGAACTGCGTCGCGTCCGTGAGCTGCTGAGCCAGGAGCGGCTGTTCCTGGTGGTCCAGGACCTCTTCCTGTCCGAGACCGCGCAGCTGGCCGACGTCGTCCTGCCCGCGGCCACCTGGGGGGAGAAGACGGGGACGTTCACCAACGTCGACCGCACCGTGCACCTGTCGGAGAAGGCCGTGGACCCACCGGGGGAGGCGCGGCCGGATCTCGACATCCTGATCGACTTCGCCTCCCGGCTGGGGCTGCGGGACAAGGACGGCGCCCCGCTGGTCAAGTGGTCCGACCCGGAGGGCGCGTTCGAGGGGTGGAAGGAGTGCAGCCGCGGCCGGCCGTGCGACTACACCGGCCTGTCCTACGACGAGCTGCGCGGCGGCAGCGGCATCCAGTGGCCGTGCACCGAGGAGCACCCCGAGGGCACCGAGCACATCTACGTCGACGGGCAGTTCTGGGCCGACCCCGACCACTGCGAGAGCTACGGCCGCGACCTGGTCACCGGAGCGCCCCTGGACGAGACCGAGTACCGGGCGCTCAACCCCGGCGGCAAGGCGGTGCTCAAAGCGGCCGAGTACCTCCCGCCCCACGAGCTGCCCAGCCAGGACTTCCCCTTCCAGCTGGTCACCGGCCGCACGCTGTACCACTTCCACACCCGCACCAAGACCGGCCGCGCACCCCAGCTGCAGGCCGCCGCACCCGAGGTGTGGGTCGAGATGTCGCCGTCCGACGCCGCCGACCGCGACTGGGGCGAGGGCGACCTGCTCGAGGTCGTCACCCCCCGGGGCCGGGTGCAGGGCCGGCTGCGGATCAGCGGTATCCGGCCCGGCGTGGTCTTCCTGCCCTTCCACTACGGCTACTGGGACGAGCCCGGCGGTTCCGAACCCTCCGGGGACGGCGGGCGAGCGGCCAACGAGCTCACGCTCACCGACTGGGACGCCTGCTCCAAGCAGCCGAACTTCAAGACCGCTGCCGCCGCGGTCACCCGGCTCGCCGAGGCCACCGGCCCCGCCCCGGCGCCCACGACGACCGGGTCGCGGCCGGTGGCGGCGGAGGTGCCACCCACCCGCGGCGGCACCGCTGCCGAGGCGGTCGAGGACCTGGTCGAGGGAGGTGCGCGGTGAAGCTGCACCTGGCCATCGAGGAGCTGCACCGCTCGGAGAACCACCTGCACCGGGTGCTGCTGGCGGTGTCGGACCGGCACAAGGCCGACCACGAGGTCTTCTACGTGGCCCGGGACATCGCCCGGTGGTCCGGCCGGCACGTCACCGAGCTGGCCCGGATCGGCACCGACCACGGCCTCGACCTGGACCCGGAACCCCGGGGCGAGCCCGGCATCCTCGAGCGGGTCCAACAGGCGGCCTCGGACCTGTTCGGACGACGTCCCGAACCAGGGCTGCTGCTGCTCGCCGACCTGCGGCACGTGCACCGGGAGGCCGCGGGGGTGTCGCTGGACTGGGAGCTGCTCGCCCAGGCCGCCCAGGGCGCGCGGCAGCGCGACCTCTTCCAGCTGGCGCGGCGCTGTCACCCCGACACGCTGCGGCAGATGCGCTGGGCCAACGCCAAGCTCAAGGAGTCCGCGACCCAGGCCCTGGTGAGCTGATGAGCGAGCCGCTGACCCGCGTCGTCCTCCGCCCGATCGCCACGCCCCTCCCGCTGGGTTTCCTCGCCCTCGCCCTGGCGACCGTCGTGTTCGCCGCCGTCCAGCTCGGGTGGATCCCGCCCGACCAGGGCCGGATCGCCGGCCTCACCGCCCTGGCCGCCACGGTGCCGCTGCAACTCACCGCGGCGGTCGTCGGATTCCTCGCGCGCGACCCGGTGGCCGCCACCGGGATGGGCGTGCTGACCGGCACGTGGGCCGTCGTCGCCCTCACCACGCTCACGTCGCCCGCGGGTGCCACCAGCGCGGGCCTCGGCGTCCTGCTGGTGACCGCCGGAGTGGCCATGCAGGTGCCGGCGGTCTCCGCCGCGGCGAGCAAGCTCGTCCCCGCCGCGGTCATGTGCCTGGCCGGGATCCGGTTCGCCGTCACTGGCGCCGCCCACCTCACCGGCTCCGCGTCCTGGCAGTCGGCCGCCGGGTGGGTCGGTCTCGCGCTCGGGGTGCTGGCGCTGTACGCGGCGCTGGCGCTGGAACTGGAGGGCAGCGAGCGACGGACCGTCCTGCCGCTCGGCCGCCGTGGACCCGGCCGGGCCGCCGTCGAGGGGGACGGTCCGCTGGCGCCGTCCTCGCTCGCCGCGGAGGCCGGCGTCCGTCCGCAGCTGTGACCTGCTCGGAGGCGTGGCCGCGGACCCAACGGGTAGGTGACGGACACAACTGATCGTGCGCAACCGAGCGATGGAGACCCCGTGGCCCTGGACCACCCGACCCAGCCCGGCGACATCGACCACCTGATCGCCGACGACCACGCGGTCGTCGACCGGCAGTTCCAGCACCTGGAGGCCGGCCGTGGCAACCGGCGGGTGCTGGTCGACCAGATCTCCTTCGAGCTGGCGCTGCACGCCTTCGCGGAGGAGACGGTGCTCTACCCGATCTGGCCCGAGGTCGGGATGACCGACGAGCACGACGACGCCGAGCACGAGCACCAGGAGATCGTCGGGACCCCGGCCGCCTTCTTCGGTGCCGCCGCCGTCCTCGACGAGGCCGAGCAGGCCCAGCAGGAGGCGGCCGACCACCTCACCCGCGCGTTCGCCGGGGCCGGCGCGTGAGCGCCGACCGCATCGCGACCGAGGAGACGCTCGGCGAGCTGGAGGTCGTCCACCTCTTCGACGGGGCGATGCCCACCGGCGTCACCGTCTCGCACACCGGCCGGGTCTTCGTCTGCTACCCGAAGTGGGGCGACGACGTCGGCTTCACCGTCGGGGAGATCCGCGACGGCGAGGCGGTCGCCTTCCCGTCGCAGGAGCTCAACGACAACCGGTCGGACGCCGACCCCGAGCGGCTCGTGTCGGTGCAGAGCGTCGTCGTCGACCCCGCCGACCGGCTCTGGATCCTCGACACCGGGTCGCCGCTGTTCCAGCCGACCGACCACGGCGGGCCGAAGCTGGTCTGCGTCGACCTGACCTCCGACGAGGTCGTGCAGACCATCCTCTTCCCGACCGACGTGGCGCTGCCGACGACGTACCTCAACGACGTCCGGTTCGACCTGCGCCGGGGCGAGGCCGGGACGGTGTTCATCACCGACTCCTCCGACCAGGGCCCCAACGGCGTCATCGTCGTCGACCTGGCCACGGGGGAGTCGTGGCGGCGGCTGCACGAGCACCCCAGCACCAAGGCGACCCTGCCGCCGGAGCTGCGGATGGTCGTCGAGGGCCAGGAGTTCTGCGAGCGGTCACCCGACGGCAGCACCTCGCCGGTGCGGATGGGCGCCGACGGCATCGCGATCTCGGCCGACGGCGAGCGGCTGTTCTACTGCCCGCTGGCCGGGCGGCGGTGGTGGAGCGTGTCGGTCGACGCGCTGGCCGACCGGTCGCGCGACGACGCCGCGGTGGCCGCCACCGTGGTCGACGAGGGCGACAAGGGGTGCGTCAGCGACGGCCTGGAGACCGACGACGCCGGCCGGCTGTACGTGACCGACGGCGAGCACGACGCGATCCACCGGCGGCTGCCCGACGGCACCTGGGAGACCGTCGTGCACGACGCGCGGCTGCTCTGGCCGGACACGATGTCCGTCGCGGCCGACGGGCACCTCTACGTCACGGCCAACCAGCTGTACCGGCAGGACAAGTACCGCGGCGGAGAGGACCGGCGGCGCAGGCCCTACGTGCTGTTCCGGACGCCGATCGACGCGGGGCCGGTGCGGCTGCGCTGACCGGACCGGGGTAGGAACGGGGGGTGCGCCGGCTGCTCCTGGTCGTCAACCGGTCGGCGGGTACCGCGGACGACGAGGCGGTGGCCGCCGCCGTGGCCGAGCTGCGCCGGCACGCCGAGGTCGCCGTGGCCGCGACCGGCGACGAGGCCGAGCTCGACGGGGCGATCGCGACCCGCGACGGCCGGCGGCTGGTGGCCGTGGGAGGGGACGGCTCCGTGCACGCGGTGGTGCGCGCGCTGGACCGGGCCGGGCACCTGGACCCGGGCGAGCCGATCGGGCTGATCCCGCTCGGCACCGGCAACGACCTCGCCCGAGCCCTGGGTCTGCCGCTGGACCCGGTCGCGGCCGCCGCGGTCGTGCACGGCGGCGTGCCGCGGCCGCTGGACCTGCTGCGCGACGACGCCGGCGGCGTCGTGGTCAACGCCGTCCACGCCGGCGTCGGGTCCCGCGCCTACGCGGTGGCGGCCCGGGTCAAGCCGCGGCTCAAGCGGGCCTCCTTCCCTGTCGGTGCGGTGCTCGCCGGCCTGGCCGCGACCGGCTGGGACCTCACCGTGGCGGTCGACGGCCGGGCCGTCGGCGCCGAGCGCGTCCTCATGGCGGCGGTGTGCAACGGGCCGACGATCGGCGGCGGACGCCCCCTCGCGCCGGCCGCGCGGCCGGACGACGGCCTGGCCCACGTCGTCGTCTGCACCGCGACCGGGCCGCTGGCCCGGGCCGCGTTCGCGCTGGCGCTGCGGACCGGCCGGCACACCGCGCGGAACGACGTCCGCGTCGTGACCGGCCGCGAGGTGACGATCTCCGGGACGCCGGTCATGCTCGACGCCGACGGCGAGCTCGGGGACCCGGTCCCGGCCCGGACGTGGCGGGTGCAGCCCACGGCCTGGTCGGTCCTCACCTCCGGCTGAGGCCCGCTGCCACCGGATGGGTCCGGCTGGTCCCGAGCCCCCGGGTCGCCCTCCGACGCCGTGGGCGGCTCAGGTCCCCGGGACGCGGTAGGCGACCAGCGACTGCGGGACGTTGGTCTTGGTGAACAGCGTGCCGCCGCCGATGGTCAGGGTCTGCGGGAAGCCGCTCTGCCGAGCCGGGATGCTGACCAGGGCCGAGGTCCTGGTGCCGGTGGCGGCGAACCCGAGGATCCGGTAGGCGAGCACGCCGGACGACGTCCGGTACTCGTTGACGACCCAGACCACGCTGCCGCCGCGCACCACCGGGGTGGAGTAGTCGCCGAGCGTCGTCGTCCACTGCTGCGCGCCGGTCGCGACGGACAGGCGGGCGATCACCCCGGCGTGGGTGTCGCCGTAGCGGTTGGCCGGCACGGGCCTGCGGTAGGTGACGAACACGGTGTTGCCGTCGGCCGCGCCCAGGGCCAGTTCGGTGCCCGACGGGAACGACCTCGTCCACACCGCCGGGCAGGTGGCCCTGCCGCAGCCGGCGGCGGCGACCGCGACGACGGAGTTCCCGGTGCGCGCGAGGACGCGGCTCCCGGCGACGACCGGGGTGCCCTGCCCGGGTGCGCTCCAGAGCCTGCGTCCGGTGGCGGCGTCGTAGGCGGTGATCCCCGAGGTCCGCGGCTCGTAGCCGACGTACAGGACGCCGGCGCCCAGTGCGATCCCGACGCCCTCGCGGTCCTCGAGGCGGACGGTCCACTGCAGCTTGCCGTCACTGAGCCGGTAGGCCGCCAGCGTGTAGTCCGACAGGTACACGTAGGCCCGGGTGGCGTCGGCGTAGACGCGGTGGCTGGACCAGGCGTAGCTCTGCGCGCTGTTCGGGGCCACCTCGCTGGTCCAGACGACCCTGCGGCTGGACGTGTCGACCGCCATCAGCCCGGCCCCGGCCGTGCGCGGTTCCTGGAACGGGATCAGCACCAGCTTGCCGGCGACGGTGACGCCGTCGGGGAAGAACAGCTTGTTCGGCGCGGACAGGGACACCTGCCACAGGGTCTTCCCGGTGCGCGTCGAGGCCGCGACCAGGGTGCTCGGGTCGGTCGGGCTCCAGTACCGGTGCACGTAGTAGACGACGTCGCCGACGACGGTCGGGCGCTGGCCACCCTCGGCGTTGGCCCGGTCCGCGGTCCACGCCTGGGCCAGGCGGGCGGCGTTGCCCTGGGTGATGGTCGCCTCGCCGGGGTTGTGCAGCGCGTTGCCGTTCCCGCCCGACGGGGAGGTCCAGGCACCCGGGGACGCCGCGGTGGCCGGCAGCGCGGGCAGGACCAGGCTCAGCCCGAGCGCCGCCGCCAGCAGGACCAGCCTTCGGCGCACCGGCGACCGCCGCACGGCGGAGGTCCTGCTCGTCGGACGGTGCTGGACTGCGGTCACGCGGCTCTCCCCGGCTCGGTGCAGCGACGCGCCGGATCCGATCACGCTGCGTGAACTCCTGCGACGCCACGGCGCGCGGACCTGCTCGGATTCGTCCGACCGGGTGACCGCGGCCACGGCGGACGGTGATCGGGTGGGGTCGCCCGGTGTCCGGGGCGGCCCACCCGCGGGTCACGAGGTCTGCGCGCCCTCCTGAGCGGCGTAGGTGTCGAGCAGCGCCCGCGCGTGCTCGCCGGCCGGGCCCTCCTGCGCCAGCCCGGAGCGGAAGGAGTCCAGCTTCTGCTTCCCGGCCGGGAACGGCGGCAGCAGCGGCACGTCGGGGTCGGCCAGGACCTCCAGCACCACCGGCCGGTCAGCGGCCAGCGCCCGGTCCCACGCCGGACCGAGCTCGGCGGGGTCGGTCACCCGGATCCCGGTGAGCCCCAGCAGCTCGGCGTAGCCGGCGTAGGGGAAGTCCGGCAGCGACTGGCTGTCGTCGAAGCGGGGGTCGCCCTCCATCTCCCGCTGCTCCCAGGTGACCTCGGCCAGGTCGCGGTTGTGCAGCACGCAGACGACGAACCGGGGGTCGGCCCACTGCCGCCAGCGGTGCGCCACGGTCACCAGCTCGGCGTTGCCCAGCATCTGCATCGCGCCGTCCCCGCTGAGCGCGACCACCGGGCGGCCCGGCTCGGCCAGCTTGGCGGCCAGCCCGTAGGGCACCGAGCAGCCCATCGAGGCCAGCGTGCTCGACAGGTGGGCCGGCACCGCCTCGGGCAGCCGCAGGTGGCGGGCGTACCAGTAGGTCACCGACCCGACGTCCACGGCCACCTGCGCGTCGGCGGGCAGCCGCGGGCTGAGCTCGGCCACCACCCGCTCCGGGTTCACCGGCTCGGCCGGCGTGTGCGCGCGCCGCTGCGCCAGATCCCGCCAGGAGCGGACGGCGCCCTCGACCTCGGCCCGCCACGGGCCGCGGTCCCGCTCGGCCAGCAGCGGGAGCAGCGCGCGCAGCGTCTCGCCGGCGTCACCGAGCAGCGGGACCTCCACCGGGTAGCGGCCGCCCAGGTGGCGCCCGTCGAGGTCGATCTGCACGGCCCGGGCCTGCCCCGGCGGCGGGTAGTACTCGGTCCACGGGTCGTTGGTGCCGACCATCAGCAGGGTGTCGCAGTTCCCGAGGACGAAGCCGCTGGCCGTCGTCCCCAGGTGGCCCATGACGCCGGCCGCGAGCGGGTGGTCCTCGTCGACGTGCGGCTTGCCCAGCAGGCTGGTGGCGATGCCCGCCCCCAGCCGCTCGGCGACGGCGAGCACCTCGGCGCGGGCGGTCCGGGCGCCCTGGCCGACCAGCAGCGCCACCCGCTCCCCGGCGTCCAGCAGGTCCGCGGCGGCGCGCAGGTCGTCGTCGTGCGGCAGGACCCGCCCCTGCCGCCAGGTCGGCGCGGTCACCACGACGCCGTGCTCCTGGTCGCCCTCGGGGGCCGGCAGCTGCTGCACGTCGTGGGGGAGGACGACGACCGTCGGGGAGCGGGTCGCCAGCGCGGTGCGGAACGCCCGGTCGAGGACCAGGGGCAGCTGCTCGGCCGTGGACGCCACCTGCGCGAACTGCGCGGCGACGTCCTTGACCAGGGAGAGCAGGTCGATCTCCTGCTGGTACTGCGAGCCCATCACCGTGCGCTGCTGCTGGCCCATGACCGCGACGACCGGGACGCCGTCGAGCTTGGCGTCGTAGAGGCCGGTGAGCAGGTGCACCGCGCCCGGCCCCTGGGTGGACAGCACGACGCCGACGCCGCCGGTGTACTTCGCGTGCCCGACGGCCATGAACGCGGCGGCCTCCTCGTGCCGCGCCTGCACGAACTCCGGCTTCCCGGCCCGCCGCAGCGCGCCCATGACGGCGTTGATGCCGTCGCCGGAGTAGCCGAAGACCCGGGGGACGCCCCACTGCCGCAGCCGCTCGACGACCAGGTCCGCGACCAGACGCTCGCTCATGGCCGCCCCCTACCCGCGGGGCCGGGGTCGTGACGCCTCAGCGCGCGGCGCCGTCGAGCGCCGCCCGGACCTCGTCGTCGGTGGTGGCGCGGAAGTCGTCGTAGCCCTGGCCGACCGCGGCGAACGACGCCGGCGCCCAGAGCGAGACCACGCCGTCGACCTCGGCCGCGATCCGCTCGCTGGCCTTCGGCGAGGCGACGGGCACGGCGATCGTGAGCCGGGCCGGTCCCTGCCGGCGGACGGCGGCGACGGCGGCGCGCATGGTGGAGCCGGTGGCCAGGCCGTCGTCCACCACGACCACCGGCCGCCCGGCCAGCGGGGTCGCGGCCCGGCCCTGCCGGTAGGCGGCCTCCCGGCGGCGCAGCTCGGCGATCTCGCCCTCCCGGGCCCGGCCGAAGGCCTCGTCGTCCACGGCGACGCGCGCGAGCACCCGCTCCTCGCGCACGGTCTCCACCTCCTCGCCGACGGCGGCGATCGCGCCCATCGCCAGCTCCGGCTGCCAGGGCACGCCGACCTTGCGGACGACGACGATGTCCAGCGTCCCGCCGAGCGCCCGGGCCACCTCCGCGGCGACCACCACCCCACCCCGTGGCAGCCCGAGGACGACGGTGTCCGGGCCGGCGGAGTCGGCGAGGCGGGCGGCGAGGGCGCGGCCGGCCTCGGCCCGGTCGGCGAACGGCTTCGCGGTCACGGTGCTCCCGGGAGGTCGGCCCGTTCCGCGCGCGTGGGCTGCGCCCGTCCGGTCTACCCGGGACGGCCGGCCGGTACGCCGCCCGTCCCGGGGTTGCCGGGCGGGCGCCCTGGGCAGGGAGGCGGCGTGACGACGAGGATCGGCCTGGTGGGGGCCGGGTTCATCGCCGGGCGGCACGTGGACTCCCTGTGCGGGATCGACGGCGTGGCCGTCGCCGGGGTCGCCGACCCGCGCACGGACCGCGCGGAGGTGCTGGCCGCCCGCTCCGGCGCCGCCGCGTACGCCCGGTGGGAGGACCTGCTCGACGGCGAGGAGCTCGACGCGCTCTACGTCTGCGTGCCGCCGCACGCGCACGGCGCGGTGGAGGAGGCCGCGGTCGACCGCGGGCTGCCGCTGTTCGTGGAGAAACCGCTCGCCACCGACCTGGCGACCGCCGAGCGGCTGGCCGACCGCGTCGACGCCGCCGGCCTGCTCACCGCGGTCGGCTACCACTGGCGCCACCTCGACACCCTGGATCTGGCCCGGAACCTGCTCGCCGGCGCGCCGGCGCGCATGGTGCTCGGCGCCTGGCTGGACCGGGCGCCGCGGGTCGACTGGTGGGCCCGGCAGGACGGCTCCGGCGGGCAGACCGTGGAGCAGGCCACCCACCTGTTCGACGTCGCCCGCGTGCTGGTCGGGGAGGTGGCCGGCGGCTGGGCCACCGGCTCCCGGTCCCCGGACGGCCCCGGCGACATCCTCGACGTGTGCACCGCCGCGCTGCGCTTCGAGAGCGGGGCGGTGGGCTCGTTCGCCAACAGCTGCCTGCTGCCCCGGGGCTTCCGGATCGGCGTCGAGCTGATCGCCCCGGGACTGGGCCTGTTCCTCACGGAGCACCAGCTGGTGGTCAGCGACGCCGACGGCGAGCGGACCGTCGACCGGCGGGTCGACCCGATCGAGGCCGAGGACCGCGCGTTCGTCGCCGCGGTCCGCGGGGAGGGCGACGACGTCCGGACGCCGTACCGGGAGGCGCTGCGCACGCACCGGCTGGCCACCGCGGTGGCGAGGGCCGCGGCCGACGGCGGGACGGTGCAGCTGTGAGCGGGCGGCCGATCCGCACCATCGGGGTCGTCTCGCCCGGTGAGCCGGCGATCCTGGACGACGAGGAGCCCGAGCCCGGCGCCGGCCAGGCGTGGGTGCACACCGAGTGGAGCGGGGTGAGCGCGGGCACCGAGGTGGCGATCGTCCGCGGCACCGACCCGCACCACCTGCTGCACTGGGACCCCGACACCCGCTCGTTCGACGACAGCGGCCCGACCGCGGCCTACCCCGTCCGCGCGCTGGGCTACATGGAGGTCGGCCGGGTCACCGAGAGCCGCACGCCCGCCCTCGCCGAGGGATCGCTGGTGGCGCTGGCCTACGGGCACCGCACCGGGCGCTGCGTCGACCCGGCCACGACGACCGTCGTCCCGGTGCCCGACGACCTCGACCCGGTCCTCGGCGTCTACCTGGCGCAGATGGGGCCGATCTGCGTCAACGGGCTGCTGCACGCGGCCGCCGCGTTCGCCGGGCCCGGCGCGGCCCTCGACGCCGGCGTCCGCGACCGGCACGTGCTCGTCACCGGCGCGGGCGTGATCGGCCTGCTCTCGGCGCTGCTGGCCGTCCGGCACGGCGCCGCCGACGTCGTGGTGGCCGAGCCCTCACCGGCCCGCCGGGCGGTCGCCGAGACGCTGGGCCTGGCCACCGTGGACGACGCCGACGCCTCGGCGTGGCGGGCGGTCAAGCAGCGCTGGCGGCACGGCCCCGGGGACGCCGGCGCCGACGTCGTGCTGCAGTGCCGCGGCCACGACGCCGCGCTGGCCACCGCGCTCAAGGCGCTGCGGCCGCAGGGCGTCGCCGTCGACCTGGGCTTCTACCAGGCCGGGGCGGAGGCGGTGCGGCTCGGCGAGGAGTTCCACCACAACGGCCTGTCGGTCGTCTGCGCCCAGATCAGCCGGGTGCCCCGCGGCATGGCCGGCGCGTGGCCGCGGACCGCGCTGGCCGAGGTCACCCTCGACCTGCTGCGGGCCCGCGGGGACGAGGTCCGCGGCTGCCTGGTCACCGACGTCCTGCCCTTCGAGGAGGGGCCGCGGCTGCTCTCGGACCTGGCCGGGCGCCGGCTGGCCGCTCCGCCGCTGCAGGCCGTGCTGCGCTTCGCCGCCCCCTGACGTGCGGGTCCTGCTGGTCGGCAACCACTGGACGCCGGGCCCAGGCGGAGCCGAGACGGTGCTGGTGCTCACCGCCGACCTGCTGCGCGCCGCCGGCTCCGAGGTGGTGCCGTTCGCCGTCGCCGAGGAGCGCACCCTGCCCACCCCGGTGCGCGACCTGCTGCCCGCCGCGGCGGGGGCGGGCGCCCGCACCCGCGCCGGGGAGGCGTGGGCCGGCACCTGGTCACCGCGGGCGTACCGGGCGCTGACGCGGGTGGTCGACCGGGCGCGTCCCGACGTGGCGCACGTGCACCACGTCTTCGAGCGGCTCACCGTCTCGGTGCTCGACGCGCTGCGCCGGCGCGGGGTGCCGACGGTCATGACGCTGCACGACTACAAGCCGGTCTGCCCGAACTACCGGCTGTTCACCGAGGGCGCCCCGTGCACCCGGTGCCTGTCGGGGCGGTACGGGCAGGTGGTCCGGCACCGGTGCCTGGAGGGCTCCCGCTGGCGCTCGGTCGCCGCGGCCGCCGACGCCTACGCCTCCCGGGCGCGCGGGGTGTACCAGCGGGTCGACGCCCTGCTCGCGCCGAGCGCGCACCTGCGCGAGCGGGTGGTGGCCGGCGGGCTGCCGGCCGCGCGGGTCACCGTGCTGCCCAACCCGGTGGCCGCCGCGCCGGCGCCGCGCCCGGCGCCGGACGGCCCGCCGGTCGTGCTGTACGCCTCGCGGCTGGTGGCGGAGAAGGGCGTCGACGTGCTGCTGGACGCCGCGGGCCGGCTGCCGGCCGGCGTGCGGGTGCGGCTGCTGGGCTCGAGCCGGGTGGAGCGGCAGGTGCGGGCGCGGGTCGCCGCCGAGGGGCTGCCGGTCGACGTCCTCGGCCCGCAGCCGCCGGAGGCGGTCCGGGCGCACCTGCGGGAGGCGACCGTCGCCGTCCTGCCGGCGCTGTGGGAGGAGAACTGCCCGATGGCCGTCCTCGAGGCGGCCGCGCAGGGCGTCCCCGTGGTCGCCTCCGCCATCGGCGGCATCCCGGAGCTGGTGGACGACGGCCGCACCGGCCTGCTGGTCCCGCCCGGCGACGCGGGCGCCCTGGCCGGGGCGCTCACCCGGGTGGTGGCGCACCCCGCCGCGGCCGCGGCGATGGGCCGCTCCGGGTGGGCCCGGGTCCGCGCGCGGCACGACCCGGCAGACCACGTCGAGGCGCTGCTGGACGTCTACCGGCGTGTCGCCCGCGCGCCGTGACGGACGGACTTGTTCCGCAAGCGTCGTGGGGGGATCCTCCGCTCATCGCCGCGGACGCCGGGCTCCCGGGCTGCGCGGCGGCTCCAGAGGAGGGGCCGTCATGGGGTGGGCGGGCGTCAGCGTCCTCGGCTTCCTGGTGGTGACCGCGCTGGTCATCTGGCTGGCGCGGAGCAACACCGCGCGGTGGGAGGCCCGCCACCGGGCAGCCCAGGCGGCGATCCGTGCCCGCGAGCAGGCGTCCCTGCGCGCGCGGGCCGCCGCCCTGCTCGCGCAGGCCCCGGCGGCCACCGGGCGGCACCGGCCGCACCTGCACCTGCCGCACGTGCACCTGCCGCCCGCCGTCGTCGCCCGGCTGCCGCACCCGCACGTGCGCCTGCGGCACCTGCACCTGCCGTACCTGGACGGCCGGCTGAGCCGGCGGCGGCCGGACCGGTCCCGGGACCAGGAGGCCGGCACCACACCGTCCGTGGAGTCGCCCGGGACGGCCAGCGACTCGCCGTCCCAGGCCCCGGCCGGCCCCGCCGCATGACCGGCGCACCGCAGCGGCGCGTGGCGATCGCCTGCCAGGGCGGAGGCAGCCACACGGCGTTCACCGCGGGCGTCCTCGGCCGGCTGCTGACCGCCGACGAGCTCGACGGGTACCGCGTCGTCGGCCTCAGCGGGACCTCGGGCGGCGCGGTGTGCGCGGTCCTGGCCTGGTCGGCGCTGGTCGACGGCGAGCCCGCTGCCGCCCGGTCGCGGCTGGAGGGCTTCTGGGCGGACAACGCCGCCGCCGGCCCCGTCGAGCGGGTCATCAACGGGTGGATGCTGTGGGGCACCACGCTGCAGAGCGTCGGCCTGCTGCCGGCCGTCAGCCCGTACGACATCCCGGTCACCGGGCTGGAGCACTTCCGGGCGCTGCTGAACCGGTGGGTGGACTTCGACCGGTTCCAGGTCGACGCGCACGCGCGCCACCCCCTGCTGCTGATCGGCGCCGTCGACGTGCTGTCGGGCCGGTTCCGGGCCTTCTCCAGCCGCCACGAGCGGATCACCGCGGAGATGGTCCTGGCGTCGGCGGCGATCCCCACCGCGTTCCCGGCGGTGCGCGCCGACGGTGGCACCTACTGGGACGGCCTGTTCTCGCAGAACCCGCCGGTCCGCGAGCTGCTCGACGCGCAGCCGGACGAGCTGTGGGTCGTCCAGATCAACCCGACGGCCCGGGACCGCGTGCCGCGCAGCGTGCTCGCCATCGCCGACCGGCGCAACGAGCTGGCCGGCAACCTCTCCCTCTACCAGGAGCTGCACGTCATCGAGAAGGTCGACCGGCTGCTCGCCGACGGCCTGCTGGTCGGCGGGGGCTACAAGCAGGTGACCGTGCGGGTCATCGAGATGGCCCGGCCCCCGTCGTCGCGGTGGCTGGGCCCCGTCTCCAAGGTCAACCGGGACGCCCGCTTCCTCCGCGGCCTGGTCGCCCAGGGGACACGGCAGGCCGACGCGTTCCTCACCGCGCTGGCCTTCGAGCGGGCGTGGCACCGGCGCGACGCCGACGCGATGGTGCGCAGCCTGGCCGACGACGCCGAGGTCAGCAGCGCCGCACCGTTCCCCGTCCGCGGCCCGGTCCGCGGGGCCGGGGTCCGGGCGGTGCTCGGCGACCTGGCGCACGCCGCGCGCATCGACGTGACGCGCAAGCAGGTGAGCCGGGAACGCACCACCTGGACGGTGCGCCTCGACGACGGGGGAGCCGGCGACCGCGGGGTCGCCGAGGCCGAGGTCGACGGCGACCGGCTGGTCCGCCTCCGCCTCGGCCCGGCGACGTCCTAGGGGCGGCGGGGCGCGGCCAGCACCGACCGGAACAGCGACACCACCCGGTCGGCGTGCGCGTCGAAGGTGTGCTGCTCCCGCACCGCCAGGGCCGCCGCGCCGCCGCGCCGGTCCGCGAGCTCCGCTGCCAGCACGCCGGCGACGTCGTCGGGGGAGCGGTAGAACAGCCCGGTGCCGTCCCGGCGCAGCACGCGCTCCACCGACACCAGCGACCCGGGGTTGGCCTGCTGCAGGAGGGGCAGCCCGGCGGCCAGGCACACCGGCAGCCGGGCCGGCGAGTTGAGGTCGTCCCACGTGGCCGTCCGCAGGTCGCCGCCGTTGCTGCTGCCGAAGCGGTGCAGCCAGCCGGCGTCGTAGCGGGACAGCTCCCGCACCCAGTCCTCGGGACCGACCGCGGCGTGCAGGTGCACGTGCCCGGGGGCCTCCGCCCGGGCCCGGTCCAGCCACCCGGCCCACGCGCCCTTCGGCCCCGGCGCGCGGACCTGCCCGTACAGGTGGGTGTGCACGCCGCGCCGGGCCAGCTCCAGCACCCACGCCAGGTCGAACCCGGCCGGCCGGCCGACGACGACGGTGTGCGGCTGCCCGTCGGTCGCGGAGAGCTTCGGGGACGGGGGCGCGTCGAGCCAGTCGCGCTTGGGCAGGTCGCCGTCGAGGACGTCCAGCCGCGCGGGGTCGACCCGGCCGCGCAGCGCCGCGGCGAACCAGTCCCGCTCCTCCTCGGTGGCCAGCAGGCACGCGTCGGCGCCGGCGACCAGGTCGGCCAGCAGCGGCCACTCGCCGCGCACGATGCTGCGCTGCGGCGCCTCCTTGAACGTCCAGACGAAGGGCAGGTGCGGTACGGCGCGCCGCACCGCGTGCGCGAAGGGCACCGCCCGCCAGTTGAGCTGGGCCCAGACGACGTCCGGGGCCAGTGCCGCGACCTCCTGCTGCCACCGGTCCCGGTCCAGGTCCCGGACGTGCCCGAACGGCAGCGGCCCCACCGTGGCGTCGCCGAGCCCGTCGGTGGTCCACAGGCCGGTCAGCCGGTGGCCGCGCTCGGCGAGGGCGAGCACCCGCTCGGGGTTGAGCGCCAGCTCGCCGACCAGCAGCACCGAGAGCCCGTCGGCCGACGACGGGTACGCGCGCTCCCGGAACCGGGCGTAGCGGGCGGCCTCGTCCACGGACCCGCCGTCGGTGGAGGCGAAGCGCAGCGGGCCGGCCACCCGGTACCGGCTGCGGAAGACGTTGAGCCCGCCGTCGAGGGACTCGCGGATCGCCGCCGAGCGCTGGCCGGGGTGCCGGGTCCAGGTGCAGGTGACCTGCCCGGTGTCGGCCGTCGTCCCGCGGGTGCGCAGCCGGTCCCACATCAGCCGGCCGAGGTCGTCGGACTCCAGCTCGGCCCGCTCGGTCCAGCGGTCGGCGGTGCGGCGGTGGGCGACCTGCACCAGCTGCGCGTAGCCGGTGCCCGAGGGCTCGGTCAGCCCGCTGCGGGCCAGCGCGACCGCCGGGTCGGCCAGGCACTCCAGCAGCGCGCCCAGGTGGTCGGGGGACCAGACGTCGTCGGCAGGGAGGTAGGCGACCACCGGCGCGGCGACCGCGTCCAGGCCGGCGTTGAGCGTCGCGCCCAGGCCCCGGTTGGCCGGCCAGCGCAGCAGCCGCAGCCGCCGGTCGCCGACGGCGTCCACCACCGCCCGGACGGCGCCGGGGTCGGGGGAGCCGTCGTCGAGGACCACCGCGGTCCAGTCGCGGTGCCGCTGGGCCAGCAGGCCGTCGAGCGCGCGGGGGAGGAAGGCCGCCTGGTCGTGCACCGGCACCAGGACGGCGACCGCGCTCACGCCGCCGCCCCGGCCGCGGCGTCCTCCTCCCGCACCCGGGCGTAGACCGCCGCCACGCGCGCGGCCAGCCGCGGCCAGGCGTAGTCGCGCGCACGGGCCCGCGCCCCGGTGGCCAGGCGGGTGCGCAGCCGCGGGTCGGCGACCACCCGGTCCAGCGCCGCGGCCAGCGCGTCGACGTCCCCGGGGGGCACGAGCAGGCCGGAGCCGCCGTCCCGGACCACCTCGGGGATGCCCCCGACGGCGCTGGCCACCACGGGCAGCCCGGCGGCCATCGCCTCGGTGAGCACCGACCCCATCTCCTCGTAGGCCGAGGGCAGCACGAGGACGTCGAGCGAGGCGAGCACCGCGGGGACCGCGGAGTGCGGCACGAACCCGGCGAGGGTGATCCGGTCGGCGCGGGGGCTGCTCGCGGCGAGCGCGCGGACCCGGTCCCGGTCGGGGCCGTCACCGACGACGACGAGGTCGGCGGCCTGCCGCATCCGGCCGAAGGCGGCCACCAGCAGGTCGGCCTGTTTCTGCGGGGCCAGGCGCCCGACGTAGCCGATCCGCGGCCGGCCGGCCGCCGGGAACACGTCGTCGTGCACGGCCGCGAACAGCGCCGGGTCGAACCCGGACGGGACGACGACGACGCGGTCGGCCGGGATCCCGTCGGCCCGCAGCGCCGCCGCGGCCCGCTCGGTGAGGACGACGACGGTGTCGGCCCGCCGCAGCACCGCCCGCTCGATCCGCCCGCCGACCGCCCGCAGCAGCCGGGCGCGGAGAGACCGGCCGCGCACGGTGTGCCCGACGCTGCAGTGCACGGTGGCCACCAGGGGGCAGCGGTGCCGCCGGGCGGCCAGCAGCGCCAGCGGCAGGGTGGCGAGGTCCTCGCCCTGGTGGCCGTGCACCACGTCGACCGGCGCCAGCCGCAGCACCGCCGGCAGCGCGCCGAGCGCCCACAGCTGGCGCAGCCGCGGGATCGGCAGGCCGGTGCGGTGCACCCGCGCCGCGCGCCCCAGCGGCGTGCTGCCGCGCGGGCCGGCCAGCCGGGAGGTGACCACCGTCTGGACGGCCCCCCGCGCGTCGAGGCAGCGGGTCAGCGTGGCGGTGTGGTTCTGCATGCCGCCGATCGGGTCGTAGCGGGCGGCCCGGTGCGCCAGCTCGCCGGCCAGGGCACCCGGACCGGCGGCGCCACCGGCCGGGACGGGCTCGAACACGCTGCACAGCCGCAGCACGTGCAGCGCCCCGACCGGAGCGGGGACGCGGCGTCGCGGACCTCCCACCTGCCGCAGTAGAGCAGAGTTACGGCCGGCCCGCCGACGGGAAGGGGACCCGGGTGCGCGCCCCCCTCCGCGACCCGTCCGTGCGCCGGGTGGCGCTGGTGCGGCTGCGGGTGGGGCTCGGCGACCTGCTGTGCTCCCTGCCGGCACTGCGCCGGCTGCGCGCCGCCCGGCCCGATCTCGAGGTCAGCCTGGTGACCTGGCCGCAGATGGCGCCGGTCGTGGCGCGGATGGGCGACGCGGTCGACGAGCTGCTGCCCTTCCCCGGGGTCGAGGAGGTCCCCGACCGCCCGCCCGGGTGCGCGCCGGACCCCGGCGGCTGGGCGCCGTTCCTCGCCGAGGCCGCGCTGCGGCGCTTCGACCTCGCCCTCCAGGTGTACGGCGACCGGCCGGCGGCCAACCGGGTGACGGCGGCCCTGGGCGCGCGGCTCGTGGGCGGGTTCGCGCCGACCGGCTGGTCCCCGCCGCCGGGCACCGGGCCGCTGCACCTGCGCTACCCGGGCGACCGGCACGAGGCCGAGCGCCACCTGCGGCTGTTCGAGCACCTGGGCCTGCCGCGGGGTGGACCCCCGGAGATGAGCTTCCCGGTCACCGCCGACGACGAGGCGGAGGCCGCGGCCGAGCGCGCCCCGCACGGGCTGGTGCCCGGCCGGTACGTCGTCCTGCACCCGGGGGCGTCGTCCCCGACCCGCCGCTGGCCCGCCGAGCGCTACGCCGAGGTCGGGGACGCGCTGGCCGGCGACGGCGCGGACGTCGTGGTGACCGGCGGGCCTTCCGAGCGGGCGGTCGGCGCCGCGGTCGTCGCGGCGATGCGGGCGCCGGCGGCGGACCTCACCGGCGCGACGAGCCTGGGCGGGCTGGCCGCGCTGCTGCGCGACAGCGCGCTGCTGGTCGGCAACGACACCGGGACGGCGCACCTGGCCGCCGCGGTCGGGGCGCGCAGCGTCACCGTCTTCCTGGCCGGCGACCCCGTGCGCTGGGCGCACCGCGGGCCGCGGCACCGCGCGGTCGTCGCCGACGTCCCGTGCGCGCCCTGCCCCCACCTGGTCTGCCCGATCGACTTCCGCTGCGCCGCCTCGGTGCGGCCCACGGACGTGCTCGCCGCGGCCCGGGACCTGCTGTCCGCGGCGGCCCGGGACGCGGCCCGGTGAGCGGCCCGCTGCGGATCTCGCTGGTCTGCGACTCCGACGCCTGGGGCGGCGCCGAGGTCTACCTCGCCCACCTGCTGCGGTGGGCCGGCCCGCTCGGCGCGGTGGCGTCCCTGGTGGCCGCGGAGCCGGTGGCGGCGCAGTTCGCGGGGGAGGTGCCCGCCGACCGGCTGGCCGTCGTCCCGCTCGCCCGGCACGCCGGCGCGGCCCCGGCGGTGCGCGCGGCGCTGGCGGCCCAGCGGCCCGACGCCGTCCTGGTCAACCTGGTCGACCCCGGCTCCAACGCGGCCGCGCTGGCCGCCGCCCTCGCCGTCGCGCCCACCGCCGGGGTCCTGCACCTGCCGGGGGACACCGGCGCCGGCGAGCGGCGGGCGCACCTGGCCGCTCTCTACGGCCGGCTGGCCGCGGTGCTCACCCCGGCGTCGGGCGCCCGCGACCAGGTGGTCGCCGACCTGCGCGTGCCGGCCGGGCGGGTGCACGTGGTGCCCAACGGCGTCGACGTCCCGGACACGCCCGCCGGTCCGGCCGGCCGGCCGGTGCCGCGGGTCGGCGGGCTGGGCCGGCTCACCGCGCAGAAGGGCTTCGACGTGCTGCTGGCGGCCGTGCGGCGGCTGACCTCCGACGGCGTGCCGCTGGAGGTGGTGGTCGGCGGGGAGGGGCGCGACGGCGAGCGGCTGCGGGCCGCGGCCGCCGGGCTCCCGGTGACCTTCCCCGGCTTCGTCACCGACGTCCGCGGCTTCCTCGCCGGCCTCGACGTCTTCTGCCTGTCCTCGCGCCGGGAGGCGATGCCGCTGGTGCTGCTGGAGGCCATGGCCGAGGGGCTGCCGTGCGTGGCCACCGACGTCGGGGACGTCGCGGCCGCGGTCGGTGCGGACGCCGTCGTCGTCCCCCCGGAGGACCCGGCGGCGCTGGCCGCGGCGCTCGCCGCGCTGCTGGCCGACCCCGACCGGCGCGCCGGACTGGGCGCCCGTGCCCGGCGGCGGGCGGTCGCCGCGTTCGACGCCGGCCTGATGGCGCGACGGACCCTCGACGTCCTCGCGGGCGTGTGCGCCCGACCGGGACGGGGAACCGGGGAGGCATGAGCAAGAAGACCAACCAGCAGGAGCAGCAGGCCGCCGCGCGGCAGGCGAAGAAGGAGGGGATGTCACCGAGCGAGGCCGGCGTGACCACCGGCGCCTCGAAGCAGACCCGGCACGTGGAGAAGGGGCAGGATCGGCACGAGCACTCCAGCGCCCAGGGCAAGAGCAAGACCTGACGCCCGGGACGCCGACGCCGACACCGAGCACCCCAGGGAGGACCCCATGGCCATCGCGACGATCAACCCGGCGACCGGCGAGACGCTCAAGACCTACGAGCCGCTGTCGGAGGAGGCGATCGAGGAGAAGCTCGAGCGCGCCGCGGCGGCGTTCGCGCAGTACCGGCTGACCAACCCCCGGCAGCGGGCGGGCTGGCTGCGCTCGGCGGCCGACGTCCTGGAGGCCGACACCGACCAGGTCGCCGAGCTCATGACCACCGAGATGGGCAAGACGCTGGCGTCGGCGAAGGCCGAGGCCGCCAAGTGCGTCAAGGCGCTGCGCTACTTCGCCGAGCACGGCGAGGACATGCTGCAACCCCAGCCGGCCGACGCCGAGAAGGTCGGGGCGGTGGAGGCCTACGTCGTCCATCAGCCGCTCGGCGTGGTGCTGGCGGTCATGCCGTGGAACTTCCCGCTGTGGCAGGCGATGCGCTTCGCCGCGCCGGCGCTCATGGCCGGCAACGTCGGCCTGCTCAAGCACGCCAGCAACGTGCCGCAGACCGCGCTCTACCTCGAGGAGCTGTTCCGCAAGGCCGGCTTCCCGGCCGACGTCTTCCAGACCCTGCTCATCGGGTCCGGCGCCGTCGAGCGGGTGCTGCGCGACGACCGGGTGGTGGCCGCGACGCTGACCGGCAGCAACGCCGCGGGCGAGGCGGTGGCGCGGGTCGCCGGTGAGGTCGTCAAGAAGACCGTGCTCGAGCTCGGCGGCAGCGACCCGTTCATCGTCATGCCGTCGGCCGACCTCGACAAGGCCGCCGAGGTGGCGGTGACCGCGCGCTGCCAGAACAACGGGCAGAGCTGCATCGCGGCCAAGCGGTTTTTCGTCCACGCCGACGTCGCCGAGGAGTTCACCCGCCTGTTCGCCGAGAAGCTGGCGGCCCTGACGGTGGGCGACCCCATGGACGACGGCACGAAGGTGGGCCCGCTGGCCACCGAGTCGGGTCGCGACGACGTCGAGCGGTACGTGCAGGACGCCGTCGACAAGGGCGCGACCGTGGTGACCGGCGGCAAGCGGGTCGACCGGCCCGGCTGGTTCTACGAGCCGACCCTCGTCACCGGCGTGACCCCGGACATGGCGGTGTACTCCGAGGAGGTGTTCGGCCCGGTCGCGGCGCTGTTCACCGTCGCCGACCTCGACGAGGCGCTGCGCATCGCCAACGACCACGTCTACGGGCTGGGCGCCAACCTATGGAGCGAGGACCAGGGCGAGCGGCTGCGGTTCATCCGCGACGTCCAGTCGGGCATGGCGTTCGTCAACGGCATGACCACCAGCTACCCGGAGCTGCCCTTCGGCGGGGTCAAGCAGAGCGGCTACGGCCGGGAGCTGACCGAGGTGGGCATGTACGAGTTCACCAACGCCAAGACGGTCTGGATCGGCCCGCCGAGCAGCAAGCAGGGCGAGGGCGACACGGGCAAGGCCGCCAGCGAGTGACGGCCGGTCGCGGGCCCGGAACAGCCGGGCCCGCGACCGGGTTCGGGACGGCATGACCCGCGTCGTCCTGGCCACCCGCTACGGCGGGCCCGAGGTGCTCTCCGTCGTCGACGAGCCGGTGCGCGAGCCCGGCCCCGGGCAGGCGCGGCTCGCCGTCCGCGCGGCGGGGGTGAACCCCGCGGACTGGAAGTCCTACAGCGGCGCGTTCGGCACCGACCCGGCCCGGCTGCCGCTGCGGCTGGGCTTCGAGGCCGCCGGCGTGGTGACCGCGGTCGGGCCGGACGCCGTCGGCCCGGCCGGCCCGGTCGCGGTCGGGGACGAGGTGATCGGGTTCCGGCTCTCCGGTGCCTACGCCGCCGAACTGGTCGCGCCCGCCTCGGCGCTGGTGCCCAAGCCGGCGTCGCTGGGCTGGGAGCAGGCCGCCGGGTTGATGCTGACCGGCGCCACCGCGGTGCACGCGCTGACCGCCACCGGTGTCGGCGCGGGCGACACCGTGCTCGTGCACGGCGCCGCCGGCGGCGTCGGGCTCATGGCTGTGCAGCTCGCCGCGCTGCGCGGGGCCCGCGTCGTCGGCACGGTCGGCGGGGACGGCGCGGACCTGGTGCGCCGGCTCGGCGGCGAGCCGGTCCGCTACGGCCCCGGGCTGGCCGACCGCGTCCGGGAGCTCGCCCCCGGCGGGGTCAGCGTGGCGGTGGACGCTGTCGGCACCGACGAGGCCGTCGACGTCTCCCTGGAGCTGGTGCCCGACCGGCGGCGGATCGCCTCCATCGCCGCGTTCGCCCGCGGTGCCGCCGAGGGGCTGCAGGTGCTCGGCAGCGGGCCTGGGGCCGACCCGGGCACCGCGCTGCGCGACGCCGCCCGTACCGAGCTGGCCGAACTCGCCGGCGACGGCCGGCTCGAGGTGGTCCTCGCCGGGGCCTACCCGCTCGACGACGTCGCCGCGGCGCACCGGCAGGGCATGGCCGGGCACACGCACGGCAAGCTCGTGCTCATCCCCTGAGAAGGGCCCGTCCTCCCCGCCCGTCGCAAGCTCAGCGTGGGACCCCGGGGCGGGGCCAGGGCTCCCACCCCGGAGTGCCCCCGGACGCGCGTCAGGCCCGGCCCGACAACCAGGTCAGGAAGTCGGCGACCTGCATCTCCTGCGTGGTGATGCCCGAGGTCGCGGCCACGCGCAGCTCCGCGTGCACGGCTCGGGCCTGCGGCTCCAGGAACTCGACGATGCCGGCCTGGTGGTGGGGGACCATCATGCGGACGAACGCGACGTCGAACTCCTCACCGGCGGGGACCCCGGCGAGCTCGTCGACCATCTGCTGCGTCTCCTGCTCCAGCAGCGCCATCTCCTGGCGCGCCTCCTCGGGCGCCTGGGCCATCGCCGCCTCTGGGGTCAGCCCGTACCACTCGTCCAGCCACCGGGTGAACTGGTCGATCTGGTGCTGCTGGTTGGCGACGATGTTGTCGGCGTGCGTGCGGATGTCGGGGCTCGCCCCTCGCTCCAGCTCCAGCTGCGCCATCTCGATGGCCGCCCGGTGGTGCGGGATGATCTCCGCCAGGAACGTGGTCTCGAGCTGCTCACCCGAGAGCTTGGCGAGGGTCTCGGCGAACAGGTAGGCCGTCGGTGAGGTCGGCGGCACCTCGGGCGAGGCGGGGACCTCCACGGGCGCCTGGGCAGCGGCGGCCCCGACAGCGGCGGCCGCGGGCGTGGTGCCGCCGAGTGCGATGGCGGCGACGGTGGTGACCAGGCCACGGGCGATGACGGTGCGGTTCACGGGGCGCTCTCCTCGTGTCGGCGGCGATGAGCCGGGGCACGGCCGGTGGCACGGCCAGGAAGTGGAGGACGTGGAGAGCCGGGGCTCGACTCGGTGGGTCCGCGAGGACGTGGGGGCACGGAGCCCGGGCCGGGCTCCCGTCGCTCCCCGGCGGACGTCGGCCGGGGCTACCCCGGAGACCCTGCACCCATGCGACTCGCCGATGGCGCACCACCCGGGTGCCGGTCGCCGGACCGCCCCGCGTCAGCCTCGCCGGGCTGGCACGTCCCGCCCGGTCCGGGCGCCCAGCCGGGAGTGCCGGTAGCCGTAGACGGCGTAGACGAGCAGGCCCAGCGCCAGCCAGCCGAGGAAGCGCAGCCACGTCTCGATGCTCAGGTTGAGCATGAGGTACAGGCAGGCCAGCGCGGAGACGGCGGGCAGCACCGGGGACAGCGGCACCCGGAACGGCCGGCGCATCTCCGGGCGGGTGCGCCGCAGGACGATCACCGCGACCGACACCAGCAGGAACGCGAACAGCGTGCCGATGCTGACCAGGTCGGCCAGCGTGCCCAGCGGCACGAACGTGGCCATGACCAGCACCAGGACGGCGAAGCCGAGGGTGATGCGCACCGGCGTGCCGGTGCGCGGGCTGACCCGCGCGACGGCCGGCGGCAGCAGCCCGTCCCGGCCCATCGCGAAACCGATCCGGCTGACCGTGATCAGGTCGACCAGGATCACCGAGGTCAGCCCGGCGACCGCGGCCAGCGCGATGAGCGCCGACGCCCACCCGAGGCCGACCTGGTCGAAGGCGTCGGCGATGGGTGCGCCGCGGTCGAGCCGGTCGTACTGGACCATCCCGACGACGACCAGCGAGACGCCGATGTAGAGGGCGGTCGACAGCCCGAGCGTGCCCAGCAGCCCCAGCGGCAGGTCCCGGCCGGGCCGGCGGGTCTCCTCCGACATGTTGGCCACCGCCTCGAAGCCGGTGTAGGCGAAGAACACCACCGCGGCGGCGGTGAGCACGCCGCCGACGCCGAACGCGACCGGGTCGATGCCGGCGATCGCCTGGATCACCGGGCGGGCCAGGCCCCCGGACCCCTCGGCCGGCTGCGCGGGCGGCACGAACGGGGTGAGGTTGGCGCCGCGGACGAACCAGGCGCCGGCGAGGACCACGAAGACGCAGACGGCCACCTTGATGACCACCAGCGCCCCGGTGACGCGGGCGGACTCCCGGACGCCCAGCGCCGCCACCACCGTGAGGACGACGACGATGAGGGCGGCGCCGATGTTCACCGTGGCCTCCTCGCCGAACAGGGACGGCGGCAGGTCCAGCAGGTTGCCCACGTAACCCGACCAGCCCCGGGCCACCACGGCCGCGCCGAGGGCGAACTCCAGGAACAGGTCCCAGCCGATCACCCAGGCCACCAGCTCGCCGGCGGTGGCGTAGGCGTAGGAGTAGGCGCTGCCGGCGGTCGGGGCGGAGGCGGCCAGTTCCGCGTAGCAGAGCGCGGCGAGCAGGGCGACGACGCCGGCGAGGGCGAAGGAGATGACCACGGCCGGCCCCGCGGTGTCGCGGGCCTCCACCCCTGTGAGGGTGAAGATGCCGGTGCCGATGACGACCCCGATGCCGAAACCGACCAGGTGGCGGGCGCTCAGGTGCCGGCGCAGGTGTCCGACGTGCTCGCTCTCGTCGTCCCCGAGCGTCTCGACCGGCTTGGTGCGGAACAGGCTCACCCGTCCATGCTGAGCCCCGGGTGCCCGACTCGCCGGTTGGAGACGGCCCCCCTGCAGGGTCTCGCCGCGAGCGTGCGAGCGGTGGGGGCAGGGGGGCTTGCTCAGACCTCGGTGACCTCGAAGGTGCGGGACGGCGCCACGAACTCCTCCTGCGCGGCGACGAGCAGGATCTCGCGGGAGCCGGCGTCCTCGGTCCGCTTGAGCAGCCCGTACACCGAGGCCGCGGCGGCGCCCAGGGCGGTGCCGACGTCGCGGCCGGCCAGCCAGTGGGCGAGGAACAGCGCCGCGATCGCGTCGCCGGCGCCGTTCACGTCGACGCCCAGGCGCGGCGTCCGGACGCGGACGTGCCGGCCGCCCTCGGAGGCGAGCAGGTCGACCGAGTCCTCCGGGGTGTCGTCGGTGACCAGCGACGTCGTGAGCACCACCCGCGGGCCGAGCGCCTGGACGGCGGCGACGGCGTCGGTGACCTCGGCCAGCGTCCGGGTGGTCCGGCCCGACAGCGAGTCGAGCTCGAAGTGGTTGGGCGTGACGACGTCGGCGGCGGGCACCGCGACCTCGCGCATGAACTCCGGGATGCCCGGCCGGACGAACACGCCGCGCCCGACGTCCCCGATCACCGGGTCGCAGCAGTACACGGCGTCGGGGTTGGCCGCTCGCACCCGGGCGACGGTCTGCACGACCGCGTGGCCGATGTCGGCCGACCCCAGGTAGCCGGACAGGACGGCGTCGCAGCTGCCCAGCACGCCCCGCTCGGAGATGCCCTGCACGACCTCCTCGATGGCCGGCCCGTCGAAGACCCGCCCGCGCCACTCCCCGTAGCCGGTGTGGTTGGAGAACTGGACCGTGTGCACCGGCCACACCTCGATGCCGAGGCGCTGCAGCGGGAACACCGCCGAGGAGTTGCCCACGTGGCCGTAGGCGACGTGCGACTGGATGGAGAGGACGGCGACCATGCGGGACACGGTCGCACAGCGGTCACCCGGCCAACCCGACCAGTGCGTTGCCGCCGGTGTACAGGGCGACGACCACCAGCAGCACGGCGAACGCGCGGGTGAGGGAGCGGGCCGGCAGCCGGTCGGCGACCCGCTTGCCGGCCAGTGACCCGGCCACCGCGGCCAGCGTGAACGGCGCGAGGACCGCCCAGTCGAACTGCGCCGTGCCGGCCCGCCCGATCAGTGCGGCGCCGGAGTTGACCGCGATCACCACCAGCGAGGTGCCCACCGCCACGGGCATCGGCAGCCGCAGCAGCAGGACGAGCGCCGGCACGATGACGAAGCCGCCGCCCACACCGAAGAAGCCGGTGGCGAGCCCGGCGACCAGCCCGGCGGCGAGCACCCGCGCGGTTCGGCCCCACGCCTCCGGCGCCGGCGGCTCGTCCGGGGGAGCCGGGGCGCCGACCGGTGCCGGCCGGCGGTCGGCCGTCCGCGTCTGCGCCAGCATCGCCGCGGCGGCGAGCAGCACCACGCCGGAGAAGGCCAGCAGCAGCACGTCGCCGTCCACCCGCCGGTTGAGTGCCGTGCCGGCGAGCCCCGCGGGGACCCCGGCGGCGGCGAAGCCGGCCGCCACACCCCACCGGACCCGGCCGCTGGCGGCGTGCCCCAGCGCCGCCACCACCGCGCTGGTGCCGACGACGACCAGGCTGCCCGTGGTCGCCGCCTGCGCGTCCAGGCCCAGCACGTGGACCAGCGCCGGGACGGTGAGGACGGCTCCGCCGCCGCCGAGCGCGCCGAGGACCAGGCCGATGCCCAGCCCCAGCGCGACGGCGACCGCGGTCACCGAACCGTGCCCGGCTGCCCGCAGTCGGTGACCACCGGCCGGCCCTCGGCCGCCCAGGCGCGCATGCCCCCGGCCAGGTTCCGCACCGGGACGCCGGCCGCGCCGAGCCGGTCGGCCGCGGTGCCCGAGCGGTTGCCGGAGCGGCAGACGGCGACGACGGTGCGGCCCGGGGGGACGGCGGCCGGGTCGAGCAGGCCGAGGGGCAGGTGGACCGCGCCGGGCGCGTGCCCGGCGGCCCACTCGGCGGGCTCGCGGACGTCGAGCAGCACGGCCTCGCCGCGCTCCACCATGGCCGCGGCCTCGTCCGGGCCGACGTCGGGGAGCCGGGACGAGTGCGCAGCGGCGGACATGGGCGTCCTCCCGAGGGTCCGGCGGCCGTCGCCGGCCGCCGTACCCGGAGCGCACCACACCGGCCCGCCGGGCACCAGGGTCCAGGGCCGGGGCAGGCGCGGGACCGAGGTCCCCGCGGGCGGTCAGAAGGGGACGGACGCCCGGTGGGCGGCGGTCACCGCGGCGACGAGCCGGCGCCACGGCGTCGGGCGGGGCGCGGCGGGAGCGGGCCGGTCGGGGACGGGCAGGGCAGGAGCGGCGACGCGGTCGGTCACGGGGAGGTCCTCGGGGTCCGGCGGGCGGGGGAGCGGGCCCACCGAGCGGGGGCGCTCAGCGGGCGGGGCGGCCCGCCGGACACAGCCGGTCGTCGACGATCAGCGGGGTGACCGCGAGCAGGCAGACGCAGAACGCGTCGCGGCTCGAGCGCGGACCCCGGTACACGCACCGAGAGAAGCACGTCCTCCGGCCGGGCGGCAACCGGCCAGGCCAGGCGGGCAGGATGGCGGCATGGCACTGCCTCCACTGAGCTCCTCGGGGATCGTCGGCGCCGCCGGCCGGGTCGGCGAGCCCGTCGACGTCCGCACCGGCGACCTGCGGCTGGCCGGCCGCCCGCTGCCGGTCGTCAGCCCCGCCCGCGTCTACGTCTGCGGCATCACCCCCTACGACGTCACGCACCTCGGGCACGCGGCGACGTTCGTGTGGGCCGACGTCCTCGGGGCGGTGCTGCGGATGGCCGGCGCCGAGGTGCGGACCAGCCGCAACGTGACCGACGTCGACGACGTCCTCACCCGGGCCGCCGACGCCCGCGGCCGGCACTACGACGAGTTCGCGCTCAGCCAGGAGTTCGCCTTCGAGCAGGACATGCGCGCCCTCGGCGTGCGGCCGCCGACGGCCGCGCCGCGGGCCCGGCACCACGTCTCGCACGTGCAGCAGCTGGCCGCCGCCCTGCTGCGCACCGACCGCGCCTACGTGCGCGAGGGGCACGTCTACTTCCGCGCCGGGGACGTCGTCGCCCGCTCCGGGCTGGACGCCGCCCGGGCGCGGCAGCTGGCCGCGGAGTTCGGCGACGGTCCCGACGACCCGCTGCGCGACGACCCGTTCGACGTGCCCGTGTGGCGGCCCTCCGGCGACCGCGACCCCGCCTGGCCCTCGCCGTGGGGGTGGGGGCGGCCGGGCTGGCACGCCGAGTGCGCGGCCATGGCGACGGCGACCCTCGGGCACGGCGTCGACGTCCTCGTCGGGGGCGCGGACCTCGCCTTCCCGCACCACGGCTACCAGACGGCGATGGCCGAGGCGGCCTCCGGCGTCGGCCCGTTCGCGCGGGCGCAGGTGCACGTCGGGGCGGTCTCCCAGGACGGCGCGAAGATGGCCAAGTCCACCGGCAACCTCACCCTGGTCGCCGACCTGCTGCGGGTGGCCAGCGGCCCGGCGCTGCGCCTGCTGGTGCTCGACCGGCCGTGGTCGCAGCCGTGGGAGTACCGGCCGGAACTGGTGGAGCGGGCCGCGGAGCGGCTGGACGCGCTGTACGCCGCCGCCGGCCGGCCGTCGTCCTCGCCGTCCGCCGCCGGTGCGGTGACCGACCGGCTCCTCGACGACCTCGACGTCCCCGGCGCGCTCGACGTCGCGCTGACCGACGGCGGGGACGCCGCCCGGCTGCTGGTGCGGGTCCTGTCCCTCGGCTGACCGGCCGGGACCTCCGACCCGCCGGGTCCGGGCCCGTGGACAGCCGCCCGCGCGCTCTGGTGACCTGGGCGGGTGCGCGCCTCCGACGGGGTGGACCACCCCCTGTTCGCCCGGTTCTACGCCCGGCTGGCCCCGGCCATGGAGCGGTCCGGGGCGGGGGAGCACCGGCAGCGGCTGCTCGCGGAGGTCTCCGGGCGGGTCGTCGAGGTCGGCGCGGGAACGGGGGCCAACTTCGCCCACTTCCCGGCGTCGGTCACCGAGGTGGTGGCCGTCGAGCCCGAGGCGTACCTGCGGGCCCGGGCGGCGGAGGCCGCGCGGCACGCCCGCGTGCCCGTGACCGTGGTCGACGGCGTGGCCGACCGGCTCCCGGCGGGGGACGCGGAGTTCGACGCGGCCGTCGTCACCCTGGTGCTGTGCAGCGTCCCCGACCCGGACGGCGCGCTGCGGGAGATCTCCCGGGTGCTGCGGCCGGGTGGGCGGTTGTACTTCTGGGAGCACGTCCGGGCCGACGGCGGCACGCTCGCGCGGGTGCAGCGGGGGCTCGACCGCACCGTCTGGCCCGCCCTGTGCGGCGGCTGCCACGCGAGCCGGGACACCCTCGCAGCGGTCGAGGGCGCCGGGTTCCGCGTCGAGCGGGTGGACCGGTTCCGGTTCCCCGACGCGGTGCCGCCGATGCCCACGGCGCCGCAGGTGCTGGGGACCGCCGTCCGCACCTGACCTGCGGCGGAGTCGAGTCGTCCGGCGGGTGTCGGAGGACCTTGGACCCGGGGCCGGCCGCGACCCGCCGCTGCCAGGCTGGTCCGGCCCGACGCCGAGCCCTTCTCCGGAGGCCGCCCGTGGACCGCCTGCGCACCGCCGACCCGTTCGAACCCGCGCCCCGACGGGACGAGGTGGTCGGTTTCGCCCCGCCCTACGAGCGGGACGGCGTCACCGTCATCACCGCGACCGCCTCCCGCGCGCACACCGCGACCCGCCGCGCCTCGGACGTGCCGGGCGACGGCGGGTTCGACGCCCGGATGGCCGGAGCGCGGCCGCTGGGGGCGTTCGTGGTGCGCGACGGCCGGGTGCGCTGGCGTCCGGCGGTCGACGTCACGCGGGTGATCACCACCGCGGAGGTCGTGGTGGGCGGGGTGCTGGTCGCCCGCCGGCTGGCGGCGCGGCCCAGCGGGGCCAGGGCCGTGGTGCGGATGGGGCCCGGGGGCTGGGTCAGCATGAAGGGCGGCGCGGTGGCGGTGCGTCCGGCCCGCCGGCTGTGGCGCCGCACCCGTCCGGCGCCGCCGGCCAGGCGGCGCCCGTGGTGGGCGCGGCTGCTGGCCGCCGTGACGCTGGAGTCCCTGGTCGCCTGATCGCCCGTCACCCGACCTGCCGGGCGGCCGCAGGGCCGAACCAGCGGGTCAGCGCCTCCTCGAGGCCGGCGTCGGTACCGTCCCCGACCCAGGCGACGTGCCCGTCGGGCCGGACCAGGACGGCGGCAGGGGGCTCGACGACACCGACGACCGGCAGCTCCCAGGGCCCGTCGTAGGAGGCGTCGACCAGCTGGACGCGATCGCCCCACGGTCCCACCGCGATGCTGCCCGGCTCGCCCAGGTCCAGCAGCGCCGGGCGGCCATCGTGCAGGAGCGTGGACACCCGCAGCGGACCGGCCGCGGTTCCCACGTCGAGATCGGGCATGCGGCGGCCCACCAGCGGGTGTCCGCCGTCGGTCTCGTGGCGGACGTCCAGGCCGAGGTGCAGGGCGGCCAGCCTCTGCCGGGCGCCGTCCACGGACAGCAGGTCGGCCACGACGTCGGCGAGGGCGCTCACGCGGGAGTCGGTCCGCTGCGTCGCCGACATCGCCATCGTGTGCTTCAGGACGCGGGCCGTGGCCGGGTGGCGCTCTGCCTGGTAGGTGTCCAGGAGGGTGTCCGGTGCGACGCCGTCGACCACCAGGGCGAGCTTCCACCCCAGGTTCACCGCGTCCTCGACGCCGAGGCCGACCCCCTGCCCGCCGGTGGGGCCGTGCACGTGGGCGGCATCGCCGGCCAGCAGCACCCGCCCGGCGCGGTAGGCGGCCGCCTGCCGGGTCGCGTCGCTGAACCGCGAGATCCACCGGGGGGCGCGCACCCCGAAGTCGGTGCCGTACACCGCGACCAGCGCCCTGCCGAGGTCGGCCAGGGTGGGTTCGGTCGCCGGACCCAGTTGCTGCTCGGTGACGAGCACCTGCGTCGTCCGACCGTCGTCCAGGGGGGTGAGTCCGTGGATTCCCGTCGCGTCGACGCGGACGCCCTTCGGCGTCTCCTCGGTGACCTCCACCTCGGCGATGAGGGTGGTCCTGGTCGCGTCCCACCCCGGGAACCCGATGCCGGCGGCCTTGCGGATGGCGCTGCGCCCGCCGTCGGCCGCCACCAGGTACCGGGCGCGCATCGGGGCGCCGTCGGCCAGGTGCAGGTCGACCCCGTCAGCGTCCTGGGCGAACCCGACCGCCTCTCGGCCCCGGTGGACCGGCACGCCCAGCTCGCCGATCCAGCCGGCCAGGATCTCCTCGATGCGGCTCTGGACCAGCGCCAGCGTGTACGGGTGCCGGGTCGGGACGTCGCTGACGTCCACCGACGCGTTTGCGAAGGCGACCGCTGGAACGACCTTCCCCGCGGCGAGGAAGCGGTCGGCGATGCCCCGCTGGTCGAGGATCTCGATGGTGCGCGAGTGGAAACCGCGGGCGCGCATGCCCACGAGACCCGGCGTGGAGCGCCGCTCCACGACCTGCACGTCGACCCCGGCCAGCGCCAGCTCTCCCGCCAGCATCATCCCCGTGGGACCCGCACCGGCAACGAGCACGTCGACCATCAGCACCACTTCCACGCAGACTCCCGGCGGGCAGGACCGGGGGAGTCTGAGGGACGGGGAGGGCCTTGCCGCAAGACCCCCTCAGCAGCCGCCGCTGCCGCCACCCCACGCGCCGCCGCCACCCCAGGTGCTGCCGGCGGCAGTCGACGTCGACGTCGGGGCGAGTCGGGTGTCGTACTGGGCAGGGTCGACGTAGCCGGCGCCGCGCTGGCGGCGGTCCGGCTCGGGCAGCCGCGCCCACACCACGAGGGCGAGCAGCAGCACGACCGCGACGACGATGCCGATGAGGCTCATGGCTGCTCCTCCTGCTGGGAAGGGCAGTGTGCAGCGTCGCTGACCTCGGTGCCTAGTCCATCCTCTGCCCATGGACGCCGATTCGACGTGCCCTCGTGCCCTGCTCCAGCGCGACGCGAGGGCTCTGATCGGCCTGCTCGCCGTCGTGGAGGGTCAGGCGATGGCCGGCACGTTCGACCCGGCGTTCGTCGCCCACCTCGCCCGGCGGTTCGCCTCGGCGGGGCTGCTGCCCGACGGCGCGACCGACAGGGACGTCCGGCAGGTGCTCAACGACCTCAACCACCGGGTGCGGTACTCGCTGGGCGAGCGCGATGACCCGCCGCAGTCGGTGCCGGTGCCGTAGGTCCTCCGACGGGTACAGGCGGGCCGCCCGACCGCTGGGCTGTCTCCATGACCAAGCCGGTCGACCGCGGTCTGTACTTCGGGCGGCCGTCCAGACCGGCGGACGGGACGACGTCACGCGGGGGCGCCGAGCGGCGGGTGTTCGAGCACGCGGGGCTTGTACTCCACCAGCTGGATGCGGCCGTCGAAGGTGCGGTGCTCGATCATCTCGAGGGCGACGTCCGGATAGCCGTCGTAGATGCGTTCTTCGCCCGTGGCCCCGGTGATCACCGGGAACATCACGACCCGGAAGCGGTCGACGAGTCCGGCTCGTAGCAGGGACCGGCACAGGCTGAGACTGCCGATCGTGCTGAGGAGCCCCGAGCCAGTCGACTTCATGACGCGGACCGCCTCGACGGCGTCGCCGCGGACGAGCGTGGAGTTGGCCCACGTCAGTGGCTCCTCGAGTGAGGAGGAGAACACCACCTTGGACGCTTGCGTGAGCTCGTCGACGGACGCCTCTTCCTCGGGCCTGAACTCGTCTTGGCCATCCGGGACCTCGCCGGCGGCGAAGCCCGACATGAGGCGGTAGGTGTTCGTTCCCATCAGGTAGGTGACCTCGGGCTGCTCGCCGAGCCACGCGAGGTACTCCGGGCCCTCGAGGCCCCAGAACCCGGGCCATCCCTCTCCCGATGCGTAGCCGTCGAGGGAGGTGATGAAGTCGACGAGAAGCTCCGACATGGCGGCGGCGTCCTTTCCTCGGTGTCACGAGCGTGGACCGGCCGGGAGCCACGAACTCATCGGCCGGCGCTGTGGGGCAACGAGGAGAGCCATGACGCTGCAACGTCCCGAGTTCCAGCAGGTAGATCCCGACATGGGCACGGGCTCCCCGGCCCGACAGCACGCGCACGACACCTGCGGCACTTCGCCGACGGCTATGGCTTGGACGACCGCGAGCGCGCCCGCCTCGTCGCCGACATCGTGGAGGTCGCGGTCCGCAGTGCCGCCCACGAGGCCACCGCCTCCGGTGTCACGCCGGTCGGGTGGCGCCGGCACAGGCAGCACAGGTTCTCGCAGGCGGTGCGTCCGCCGCAGGAGTAGGCGGCGACGTGGTCCAGGTCGGCCGGCGCAGCCGGGGTGGCGGCAGGTGTGGTCGCGGGTCTGGAGCCAGCGGCGCTGGGCGGCGGTGGGGGCGTAGGCGTCGGTCGCCGGGGGCCGGCCCAGCAGCGGGCACCCGCACTTCCCGTCGGGGTGGGTGGGGCAGCCGCGGCGGGCCAGCCGCTCGATCTCGGCGCGGGTGGTGGTGGCCAGCAGCCCGCCGGCGGCGTCGGTGAGCGCCACGGTCAGGGTGCCGCCGGTGGGGGCCTGCAGCCCGCCGGGGCAGACCGCGTCCAGCTGGGCCAGCAGCTCCCGCAGGTGGGCGGCGGTGATCGGCTGCCCGTCGACCTCGCCGGTCGGCGCAGCCACCGCGCCCGGCCGCGCCCACGCCGCCGGCGCCGGGCCGCCGTCGGCCAGGAACCTCGCGGGGGTGAGCGCGTCGAGCGGGGCGGTGACGGTCAGCTGCGCGGTCACCGGCTCCCGATCGTCCCAGGGGCGCAGCACCAGGTCGGCCAGCGCACCGGTCCGCAGCATCCCGAGGGGCCGGTCTTCACCGGCGGACTTGGCCGCCCGGGCCAGGCCGTCGACCGCGGCCCGGCAGGCGGTGGCCAGCTCGTGCGGCATCGTGCCACCAGCTCGGACATGCCGTCCCCGACCGGGCGCACCACCACGTTCACCCCCCGCTCGGCATCCGTGCGGCGGCGGTCGGCCGCCGCGGCGTCGCGGGCGGTCAGCTCCGCGGCCACCACCGCCTTGAGCCGGCGGATCGACAGCTCCCCCGCGCGCGGGGCAGCACCGCGGCCTCCACGGCCGCCAGGATCGCCGGGTCGGTGGCCCGCGCCTTCCAGCCCAGCTCGGCGGCGATCGCCCGGGCCCGCGGCCAGTCCAGCCGCCCCTCGGCCAGCGCCGCCCGCGTCCCCGGCAACGTTCCGCTCAGCGCCGCGGCCTGGTCGATCAGCGCGCTGGCCGCCGCGCGGAAGGTGTTGAGCACCAACGCCAGCTCGTCGGCGAAGAACTCCGACACCCCCGCCGGCTGCCCCGGCCCCCGCTCGGCGTCGGCCGCGGCGGCACCCGGCTGGCCCGGCGTGCGATCGAACGTGTCCGGGCGGTCGGCGGCCAGCCCGGCGACCAGGTCCAGCTCGTAGGCGGCCAGCATCGCCTCCAGCTGCTGCAGCCGCTGCAGCTCGGCCGCCTTCTCCTCCGGACTGCGGGCGTGCACCGGCAACGCGTCGGACAGCTGCACCGGCACCGGGTCCACCGGCATGCCGGCCGGCAGCTCGAGTGGGGCCACCGTCAGCCCCACCCCGAACCCGCTGCCACCGAACATGCCCTCAACCCAGGCCGGGGGTACGACACTTCCCGGCCTCTCACCAGCGAAGACGTCGCAGCACGACCCCGCCTCCGCGCGGTCGACCGGCTGCGGGATCCGAGCCAGGCCTCGCCCACACCGGCGCGCTCTGCACCACGCGACGCGGGACCTTCGACCCTGCCCGCGCCCGGCCCGGCCGCCCCTAACCTGTGCCGACGGCGGGCCCGACCGCCGGACCGGTGCCGTCGCACGGCGGTGGACGGAGGGTGGGTGGGTGCTGGTGAGCGCGAACGGGCAGGGCCCCCGGATCCGGGTCTTCCTCCTCGACGACCACGAGGTGGTCCGGCGCGGCGTGGCCGACGTGCTGGAGAGCGACCCGGGGATCACCGTCGTCGGCGAGGCGAAGAACGCCGCCGAGGCCCTCGCCCGCGTCCCCGCGTTGCGCCCGGACGTCGCCGTCCTCGACGTCCGGCTCCCGGACGGGGACGGCGTCACCGTCTGCCGCGAGCTGCGGTCGCGGATGCCCGAGCTGAAGGTCGTCATGCTGACCAGCTACAGCGACGACGAGGCGCTGTTCGAGGCGATCATGGCCGGCGCCTCGGGCTACCTGCTCAAGCAGATCCTCGGGCAGGACCTGGTGAGCGGCGTCCGGGCCGTGGCCGCCGGCGGTTCGCTGCTGGACCCGACGGCCACCACCGCCGTGCTGGAGCGCCTGCGCCGCGCCGCCGAGCCGGTCGGCCCGCTGGCGAAGCTCAGCGAGCAGGAGCGCACCGTGCTCGACCTCATCGGCGAGGGGCTGACCAACCGGCAGATCGGGGAGCGCATGTTCCTGGCCGAGAAGACGGTCAAGAACTACGTCTCCCACCTGCTGGCCAAGCTGGGCCTGGAGCGGCGCACGCAGGCCGCCGTCCTCGCCACCGAGCTGCGCGGCTCCGCCCCGCCGGCCTCCCGCCAGGCCTGACCGGCCCCGGCACCGGCCTCAGCCCCGGCTTCGGCGCCGGCCTCGGCACCGACCTCAGCGGGTCGGCGCCCACCAGCGCACCCGGGTGCCGCCGTCGGGCAGCGACCCCACGCTGAACCCGCCCCCGCGGGCCCGGGCGCGCGCCTCGAGGTTGCGCAGCCCGCTGCGCGCGGCGTGCGGCTCGATGCCGCGGCCGTCGTCGACGACCTCGAGCACGACCTCGTCGCCCACGTCGACGGTGACGGTCACGTGCCCGGCGCCGGAGTGCCGCGCGGCGTTGCTCACCGCCTCCCGGGCGACCGCCTCGACGTCGGCGGCGAGCTGACCGGTGACCAGGCTGTCGACCGCGCCGGACATCCGCACGATCGGGCGCAGGTCCCGGCCGGCGGTCTCGGTGACGATGTCGAGGACCCGGCGGCGCAGGCTCGTGGACGGGTCGGCGTCGGTGGCGTGCAGGTCGAAGATCGTCGTCCGGATGTCGCGCACGGTCTCGTCGAGCTGGTGGACCACCTGCCCGATGCGTCGCTGGGCCTCCGGGTCGGGGACCCGCGGCAGCACCGACTGCAGGGTCAGCCCGGCGGCGAACACCCGCTGGATGACGTGGTCGTGCAGGTCCTGGGCGATGCGGTCGCGGTCGGCGTAGACGTCCAGCCGGCGGGCCAGCCGCTGCCGGGCGGCCATGTCCAGCGCCGCGGCGATCTGGTCGGCGAAGGAGGCCAGCAGCGGCGGCAGGTCCGCCGGGAAGGGAGGCGCCCCGGGACGGCGGGCGGCGAGGACGACGACGTCCTGCGCGCTGGCCCCGGGCAGCCGCACGCCGATGCACGGCCCCCCGGCCGGCCCGAGCACCCGCCCCGGCGGCCCCGGCTCCGTCGCGTCCAGCGTGACCACCGACTCCGCCGCCACGATCGCCGCCAGCACCGGGTGGTCGCAGGCGGACACCCGGGCGTCGACGCCGTCCGCGCCGCCCTCCCCGGCCCGCGCCCGGACGACGTGGCAGCCGTCCGAGGCATCCGGCCCCGTCAACAGCCACGCCGTGTCGGCCCCGGTCAGCTCGGCCACCCGCGCGGCGATCAGCGTCAGGGCGTCGTCCGGGGTGGAGGCGCTGAGCAGGCAGGCACGGACGTCGGACACTGCCGTCGTCCACCGCCGGCGGGCCTCGCCCTCCTCGTACAGGCGGGCGTTGTCGATCGCGATTCCGGCGGCGCCGGCCAGCGCGGTGAGCACCGCCTCGTCCTCGGCGGTGAACACCCCCTGCCGCTTCTCGGTCATGTACAGGTTGCCGAACGCCTCGCCCCGGACCAGCACGGGCACGCCCAGGAAGGACCGCATCGCCGGGTGGTGCTGGGGGAACCCGACCGACGCCGGGTGCCGCCGGAGGTCCGGGATCCGCAGCGGCCGCGGATCGGTGATGAGCTGGCCCAGCACGCCCTTTCCCTCGGGCAGGGCGCCCATCCGGGCGGCCAGCTCGTCGTCGATGCCCACGGTGATGAACGCGGCCAGCCCTCCGTCGGGCGCCAGCACGCCCAGCGCGCCGTAGCGGGCGTCGACGAGGTCGGCGGCGACGTCGACCAGCCGGTGCAGCGTCGTCTCCAGGTCCAGCCCGGTGGAGACGTTGAGGAAGGCGTCGAGCAGGTGCTGCACCCGGGCCTGGCTGCGCGCGACGGCGGTCAGCCGGTCCTGCACCTCCTGCAGCAGTTCGGTCAGGCGCATGCCGGCCAGCGGGGACTCCGTGGCCTCTGGGTGCCTCCCCGGCTCGGACGGCGCAGGCGACATGTGCGACCCCCTCTTCGCACAACCGAGACTTCCACGTCCGGAATGCGAAGGGAACCGGATTCCTGCGGATCGCGCCGATCAGGCGGGGTAGGGGATGGCGGAGGGGGAGACCCGCCCCGCCGGCAGCGGAACGGCGCGCCAGCCGCGCACCAGGTCCATCGCGACGGTGACGTAGCGCCGGTCCGGCCACGGCCCCGGGCCGGCCCAGGGCAACCCGTCGAGGGCGGCGACCTCCGCCGGGTCGGTGACTGCCCGGGAGGGGCCCACCACGGTGACCGCCCAGCCGGTCCGGCTGTGCTCGTCGAGGCAGTCCGCCTCGAACGCGACGACCGCGCCCCGGGTCCCCAACAGCAGCGGGCTGCCGTCCCGGGCGGAGATGACCACGCGGCCGTCGTACACGTGGAAGGGGACCGGCTGGATGGTCGGCAGCGCGTCGAGGCTGAACGCCAGCCGGCCGATCCGGACGGTGCCGATGAGGGCGCGGCACTCCTGCTCGGCCAGCACCTCGACGACGCGGTCCTGGTCCGTGGTCGGCACGGGGGTCCTCTCGCAGCCGTGGGCGGCACACCCGGGGTTGGGGGGCCGCACCTGGTCAACGGCTCGGCCTCACTGTCCGCGGAGGCCGATGGCGGTGCGCAGGGACGGAGGTCCTGAGACCGACGGTCGACCGTCCTGCACGACCGTCGCACGGCACCGGCCGGGACGCGACCCGGCCGGCGCGGGCAGGTGGCGGGCGGGCGGCCAACACCCGGGCACCGCTCACCGGGCGTCGTCCGCCAGGGGGACGACGGCGACCGGACAGGCGGCGCGGTGCAGCACGCCGTGGGTGGTCGAGCCCAGCCGCGCCAGACGGCGGCGCCGGTGGCCGACCACCAGCAGCTCGGCGGTGAGCCCGGCGGCCACCAGGGCGCGGGCGGTGCGGTCGCGCACGACGACCTCGCGCACCGCGACGTCGGGGAACTTGTCCGGCCAGCCGCCCAGGGCCTCGGCGAGCAGCCGCTGCTCGTCGGCGAGCACGCCGGCCCAGTCGATCAGCGGGGCGACCGACTGCAGGGCCGTGTCCAGGTCGACGTCCTGCCAGGCGTGCACCGCGACGAGGTCGGTGCCGCGCGCGGCGGCCTCGGCGAAGGCGAACGCCAGCACGTCCTCGTCACCGGCCCGGCCCTCCACGCCGGCGACCACCGACCGCCGGCCGCGGACGACGGCCGCGGTCTCGTCGGGGACGACCGCCACCGGGCACGGGGCGTCCAGGGCCAGCGCGTTCGCGGTGGACCCGACCAGCAGGCCGGCGACCCCGCCGACGCCCCGGCTGCCGACGACGACGAGGGCGGCTCCCGCCCCGGCCTCCCGCAGCGCCTCCGCCGGCCCCCTGTCGGCCACCGACCAGGAGACCCGGCCGGCGCCCAGCGCCTCCTCCGCCTGCGCGGCCGCGGCCCGCAGCACCGCCTCGGCGCTGCTCTGCAGCAGGCCGGGGAGGTCGACGTCCTGCGCGGGGCGTGCGGCGATGCCGCCCCGCGGCCAGGCCACCGCGGAGACGAGGAGCAGCGGCGCCTCCCGCAGCCGCGCCTCGTCCCGCGCGAAGTCCGCCGCCCGGGCGGCAGCGGCGGAGCCGTCGACGCCGACGACGACCGGTCGGGTCCCTGAGTAGGTCACGGCTCCTCCTCGCTGGCGCGGACTCCGCCGACGCTAGGGCGGGCCGGGGGAGGCCCCCCAGGGTCACGCGGCGCAGGGCCCGGGGACCTCCGTCCCTGCGGGTGCCCGCCGCAGGTCCCTCAGCGCACCGCCGCCGTCCGGCCGGGCTGCCGCTGGGACGGGACCAGCGGCCGGGGCACCGGGACGACCAGGACCGGGCAGGCGGCCGCGCCGGCCAGCGCCACGGCCAGGGTGGCCGGCGAGTTCGGCGCGCGCCCCACCACCAGCAGGTCGGCCGTCCGGGACGCCATCAGCAGGGCGTCCGCGGGGTCGCCGTGCCGCACCTCCACCGTGACCGGGACGCCGGGGTGGCCCTCCCGGCGCGGGGCGACGTACTGCTCGACGAGGTCCCGCTCGGCGGCGTCCACCGCGTCCCGGTGGCGGTCCTCGGCCCCGCCGGGCACCTCCCGGCGGCGGGTCCAGGTGTGCAGCACGTGCAGGCCGGTGCTGCGCAGGGCGGCGGCGGTCACCGCGGCGTCCAGCAGGTCGGCGGTGCCCGGTCCGCCCTCCACCCCGACCACGACCCCGGAGCCGGCCGCCGGTCGCGGGCGGTCGACGAGCACCGGGCAGGCCGCGCGCCGCAGCAGCGCCCCCGTCCCGGGGTCGAGCCGGCCCGCCGTCCCCCGGACCACGACGAGCTCCGCCTGCCGGGACTCGTCGGCCAGCACCAGGTCGGGCGGCCCGTCGCGGACGACGACGGTGACCGAGCCGGCGGGCAGCGCCTCGACCGCCGCGGCGCGGGCCCGCTCCAGCTCGGGCCCGGCGGGGACGGCCGTCCGCGACGGGACGGCCTGCACGATGCGCACCGGCAGCAGCCGCCGGGCGGCCTCGGTCGCCGCGGTCCGGGCGGCTGCGGTGGTGGCGTCGGACCCGTCGACTCCGACGACGACGGGGCGGAACCGGCGGGCGGACGAGGACATGGGGAGCTCCCTCGGTCTGCGGGTGCGCCTCTCAGCATCGACCGGAGCGGGGTCGGAAGACCCGGGCCGGGCGTCCCGGGCGCCACCGACCAACGTCCCTCCCTGCCGGCGCCGGCCGCCGACACGATCCGACGGGACGCCGGTCGACCGGCCCGGACGCTCGAGGGGACGGCCGTGCACGCCTGGGTGGTGGAGCAGCCCGCGCCGATCGACGAGGGACCGCTGGTCCGCGTGGAGCGCCCGCTCCCGGAACCGGGGGCCGGCCAGGTGCGCGTCGACGTGGTCTGCTGCGGCGTCTGCCGCACCGACCTGCACGTCGCCGAGGGCGACCTCCCGCCGCACCGGCCCGCGGTCGTGCCCGGCCACGAGGTGGTGGGCCGGGTGGCCGCGCTCGGTCCCGGGACCAGCCGGTTCGCCCTCGGCGACCGGGTGGGGGTGGCCTGGCTGGGCCGCACCGACGGCACTTGCCGCTGGTGCCGGCACGGCCGGGAGAACCTCTGCACGGCACCGGTCTTCACCGGCTGGGACGTCGACGGCGGCTACGCAGACGCCTGCCTGGTCGACGAGCGCTTCGCCCACCGGCTGCCCGACGGCGTCGACGACGAGCACGCCGCGCCGCTGCTGTGCGCCGGGATCATCGGCTACCGCGCGCTGCGGCTGGCCGAGGTCCCGCCCGGCGGCCGGCTGGGCGTCTACGGCTTCGGCGGCAGCGCGCACCTCACCGCCCAGGTGGCCCTGGCCCAGGGGCTGCGGGTGCACGTGCTCACCCGCGGCGAGCACAACCGCGCCCTGGCCCGCGAGCTCGGCGCGGACTCGGTGGGCGACGCCCGCGACGCCCCGCCCGAGCCGCTGGACGGCGCGATCCTCTTCGCCCCGGCCGGCGACCTCGTGCCCGTGGCGCTGCGGGCCCTCGACCGTGGCGCCACCCTCGCCGTCGCCGGCATCTGGCTCTCCGACGTCCCGCGGCTGGACTACGCCGCCGAGCTGTTCGGCGAGCGCCGGCTGCGCAGCGTCACGGCCAACACCCGCCGCGACGGCGAGGAGTTCCTGACCCTCGCGGCGCGGCTCGGCGTCCGGGCGACGACGGTGGCCTACCCGATGGACGACGCCCCGCGGGCGCTGGCCGACCTCGCGCACGGCCGGTTCGGCGGCGCGGCGGTCCTGCACCGCTGAGCGGAGTGCCACGGCGCGGTTCCCGCGCCCCTCGCACTCCGCCGGGAGCCGTCAGGCGCCGAAGCGGTGCTCGAAGCGGGCCGACAGCAGCGTCCCCAGGACGGCCGGGATCCAGAAGACGAGCAGGCGGAAGGCCAGCGCGGCCGCGCAGGCGTCGGCCAGCGGCGCGCCGAGGGCGGTGAGCGCCAGCAGCAGGGTGACCTCCGCGGCGCCGGGGGCGCCGGCGGCGGGCAGCAGCGCCCACAGCAGGTGCAGGCCGGCGTAGGCGGTGGCGGTGGCCAGCACCGGCACCGACGCCCCGACGGCGTGCATCGCGGCGGCCAGCGCGGCCGCCTCGAGGGCGACGCCGACGACCGACCAGCCCACCTGCGCGCCGCGGTGCCACGGCCACCCGGCGCCGTCCCGGCCCGGGCCCCGGCCGAGGGTGCGCACGACCTGCCGGCGCACGTGCGGCCCGGTGTCGTTCCGGCGGGCCAGCCACTGGCCGGCCATCACCAGCGCCCAGGCACCCAGGCCCAGCGCGACGGCGGGCACCAGCGCCGCCGGGGTGCGCCAGCTGCCCAGGCGGCCTTCCTGCAGCGCCAGCGCGAGGGTGCCCGCGGCGACCAGGACCGCCGCGACGACCTCGCCCGTGACGAACCGGGCGACCGCCCGCCGGGCCGCGTCGGGCAGCACGCCGGCCCGCTCCAGGAAGCGCGCCGCCGACCGGCGCCACCCCTCACCGCCGTGCAGCAGCGACGCCCCCTCGGCGCCCATCGACGCGCCGTAGGTCCGCCCGAGGGCCAGCCGGCGCTCGACGGTCAGCAGCGCCGCGGTCGCGTGCCCGGCCCGGGCGAGCACCGCCAGCGCCACCGCGGCGCCCAGCCAGCGCCACCCGTCGTCCTCCACCGCGTCGACCAGCCCGGGTGCGCCGGCGAGCAGCGGCACCCCGACGAGGACCAGCACGCACCCGGCGGCGACGGCCAGGCGCGCGGCGGCGCCGGGCGGCCCGAACTCCGGCCGGTCCGGGTCGGGCAGGTCCAGCCGGCGGCGGACGGCGGTGCGCAGCGCGTCCAGCCGGGGGCGGTCCGCCCGGACCTCGGCGCGGGTCGCCGACGACAGGCTCAGCGGCGCCAGCCCGGGCAGCGCGGTCGCCACGACGTCGCCGCCGAGGACCGCGACGGCGGTGTCCACGACCAGCGCCGGGTCGGTGCGCAGCGCGAGGGAGGCCATCAGCTCGGCGACGTCCCCGGCCATCGCGTCGTCGTCGGCACCGGTGAGGGCGTTGCCGAAGTCGACCACCCACACCCGCCCGGCGGCGTCGACGAGGACGCTGGCGGCCACCAGGTCGTGGTGGGCCACCCGGGCCTCCCGCAGCAGCGCGACCTGGTGCCACACGCGGGTGAGCAGCGCGGGGGTCAGCTCGTCGGCCGGCAGCTCGTCGAGCCCGCGCCCCGGCACGAACTCCTGCACGACGAGCGCGCCGCGCTCGCTGCCCCGGGCGAGCAGCACGAGCGGGACGCGGACGCCGCGACCCCGCGCGGTCATCGCCGCCACCGCCTCGTGCTCGGCCTGCTGCCCCAGCGGTGCGACGGCGTCGGCGTCCTTGACGTCGCGCACCGCCAGCAGCCGCCACAGCCGGTAGAGCCAGTCGCGCTCGAAGCGGTCCGGTTCCAGGAACTTGACGTAGAGCCGGCCGCCGCGCTCGTCGACGGCCTCGAACGGGTGCGAGCTGCGCGCCCGCACCGCCGCCGGCCGCAGCTCGCGGACGGGCAGGCCGTAGCGCTCCAGCAGCCGCCCGACCGGTGCGGTCCCCACCTCCCGCCGCGGCACGCCGAACGCCCAGTGGACCAGAGAGCCGATCGCCCAGCCCAGCGCGAGGCCGCAGACGACGTCCAGCGGCAGGTGCGCGCCGACGTACACCCGGGCCAGGGCCACCGTCCAGGCCAGGGCCCACGCCCACCGCCGTCCCCGCCGGGACACGTACGGCACGACGGCGGTGGCCAGCGCCGCGGCCACCGCGGAGTGCCCGGAGACGAAGCCGAGTCCGCCCACCGGCCCCTCGGGCAAGTTGACCTCGAGCTCGAAGCCACCCGGCCGCTCCCGCTGCACCAGGTTCTTGACCAGGTCGGCGGCGAGGTAGGCCAGGCCGCCGGAGACCAGCAGGTCCCGCGCCAGGCGGAACCGCCGGGTCAGGGCGGCCAGGCCGGCGAGCACCGGCACCGCCACCACGTTGCCCAGCTGCATGACCGCCCAGACGACCGGGAAGACCGCCGCGGGCAGGTCGTTGACGAGGCGGAACACGTCCCGCTCGAGCACCGGCAGCACGCCCCGCTGGGCGACGAGGAGGCCCAGCCCCAGGACGGCGAGCCCCAGCCCGGCGCGCACCAGGTCGACCGGGTGCCGTTGCACCGGCCGGCGACCCGGGCCCGGCCGCGGAGCCGGGAGCTCCCGGCCGGCGGGCGCGGCGACGCGCGAGGTCATGCGGGGAGTCCACACCGTCCGCGCCCGGCCCGCTCAGGGTCTTCCGGCCCGAGCACTCCGTCCCGCCGGACACCGACCGAGGGCGGTGTCCGGCCGACCGCGGCCCCCCGACGCTGGAGGGACCCCGCCGGCGGCCGGCGCGACCGCGGAGGCCGGGCGGGCGAGCGCGGAGGACCGACGCCGTGACCGAACAGCACGACCTCTACCCGGTGCGGGTCGACGCGGCCCTGGAGTCGCCGCTCTCGCGCTGGCTGTGGCTGGTCAAGTGGCTCCTGCTCGTCCCGCACGCGATCGTGCTGGCGTTCCTCTGGATCGCCTTCGTCGTCCTCACCGTCGTCGCCTGGTTCGCCATCCTGGTCACCGGCCGCTACCCGCGGCCGCTGTTCGACTTCGACGTCGGCGTGCTGCGCTGGAGCTGGCGGGTGCACTACTACGGCTACGCGGCCCTCGGCACCGACCGGTACCCGCCGTTCACCCTCGCCGACGTGCCGGACTACCCGGCGCGCCTGGACGTCCCGTACCCCGAGCGGCTCTCCCGGGGCCTGGTGCTGGTGAAGTCCTGGCTGCTGGCCATCCCGCACCTGCTGGTCGTGGCGCTGTTCGCCGGCGGCGGCACCTGGCTGGCCGGCCGGCAGGGGCCGGACGACTCCTGGTGGGCCGCCGGCGGGCTGGTCGGCCTGCTCGTGCTCGTCGCGGGCGTCGTCCTGCTGTTCACCGGCCGCTACCCGGAGCCGGTCTACGACTTCGTCCTCGGCATGGACCGCTGGGTGCTGCGGGTCGCCGCCTACGTCGCGCTGATGACCGACCGCTACCCGCCGTTCCGCCTCGACACGGGCGGCACCGACCCCGCGTCGGCGCCCGGCGCCCCGCCGCCGGCGCCGGCCGCACCGTCGGGGCGTGCTGCCGGGTGGTCGGCCGGCCGGGTGGTCGTGGTCGTCGCCGGCGCGGTGCTGCTGCTGGCCTCGACCGGCCTGCTCGCCGGGGGCGGTGGGCTGGCCTGGGCCGACGCGACGCAGCGCGAGGGCGGCTACGTCTGGACGCCGACCGAGGACCTCAGCACCGAGCAGTACGCGCTGGCCACCACCGCGATCACCCTGGACACCGCCGGTGAGGAGTGGCTGGTCGACGACGTGCTCGGCGACGCCCGGCTCCAGGTCACCGCCGAGGACCCGTCGACCGAGCTGTTCCTCGGCGTGGCGCCCAGCAGGGACGTCGCCCGGTACCTCGACGGCGTCGGCCGGCGCGTGGTCGCCGAGGTCGGTCCCCAGGGCGGCGACCCGGGCGTGGAGGTGCGCGGCGGTCCGCCGGCGCAGCCCCCGGGCGACCTCGACATCTGGACCGCGCAGGCGCAGGGCCCCGGGACGCAGACCCTGACCTGGACGCCGTCCGACGGCGCCTGGACCGTCGTGGTGCTGCGGGCCGACGGCAGCGCCGGTGTGGACGTCGCGGCGCGCGCCGGGATCACCGCACCGGCGCTGCCCTGGCTGTGGGCCGGCCTGCTGGTGCTCGGCGGGCTGTTCCTGGTGGCCGGTGTCCTGCTGGTGGCGGTGGCCGTGCAGCGGGCGCAGGCCGTGCCCCCCGGGGGTGTGCCGCCCGGCGGTGTGCCGGCCCCGACCGGTCCGCCGCCCGGTCCGGCCCCGGCGATGCCGGCCCCGCGGCCCGAGCCGGCTCCCGGCAGCCCGGCCGGCACCCCCGCGCCGGGGAGCGAGCGCTGACCGGCCGCCGGTGGTCCCGCACGGTCCCGTAGGCGCGGCGATGCGCGCCGCTCGGCCGGGGGCGGGCGCATGATGCGCGCGTGACCGCCGACGGGACGCCGGTCGGGGAACTGTCCGGGGCAGCCGCTCCGGCGGTGCGGCACGCGCGGGTCCCGGCGGTGCGGGCCCGGCGTCCGGTGTGGCCGGCCGGGAGCGGCTCCCGCCGCCCGTCGGGGCGCGAGCGCGACGTCCCGAGGGTGGTGTCGCGGTCGGTGTGGGCGTACGGCGCGGCGTTCGCCGGTGCGGTCGCCCTGCTGGTGCTGTGGAGCGGGCGGCCCGGCGGGCTGCCGGCCCTGGACCGGGGGGTGCACGACCTGCTCGCGCCTGCTGGCGCGCCGCCGGCCTGGGCCGCCGACCTCGGCCGGGTGGGCGTGCTGCTCGGCTACCCGGTGCTGTGGGTGCCCGTCGTCGCGGTCCTCGTGTGGACGGCGCGCTGGCGGCACCTGCTGGTCTACGCCGGGAGCATCAGCGCGGTCGCGGCGGCCGCGCAGCTGGCCACCGGCGAGTCCGACCTGCACCGGCTGCTCCGCGAGGGGGTCACCGGCTCGCCGGGGGAGCTGAGCCTCACCGCGTGGCCGGTGATCGTGCTGTCCACCGTGGCCACCGCCGACCTGCTGGTGCTGACCCCGTCCGGCCGGCTGCGCCGCTGCGGCTGGGCGGTGGTGGTGCTCGTCGTCGGCGGGCTGGCGGCGGTGCGCGTGGCGCTGGGGGTCGACACGGCGTCCAACGCGGTGGTCGGCGCCGTGCTCGGGTGCGGCGCCGCCGGGCTGCTGTTCGGCCTGCTGGCACCCGAGGACCGCTTCCCGGTCACCCTGCGCCGGGCGGACAAGGCCCACCTGGAGCTCGACGACGACCGCAGCGCGCGGGTGCTGCAGGCCGTCCGGGACCAGCTCGGCATCGAGGTCGCCGCGATCGAGCCGTACCGGCTGGACGGCTCGGCGGGCTCCACGCCCTGCCGGCTGCGGCTGGTGGCCGGCCCTCCGGAGCACCTGTTCGGCAAGCTCTGCGCGACGCCCCACCTGCGCTCGGACCGCTGGTACAAGCTGGCCCGGGTGCTCCGGTACGGCCGGCTGGAGGACGAGGCGCCGTTCGCCACGGTGCGCCAGCTGGTCCAGCACGAGGACTACATGCTCCGGCTGATGCGCGACGGCGGCGTGCAGGTGCCCGAGCCGGTGGGCGTGGTCGAGGTGCAGCCCGGCCGGGAGTACCTGCTGGTGACCGAGCTCGTCCCGGACGCCGTGGAGGTCCTCGAGTCGGGGGTGCCCGACGCGGTGGTCGACGACGCCCTCCGCCAGGTCCGCCGGCTCTGGGCCGCCGGCGTGGCCCACCGGGACCTCAAGCCGTCGAACGTGCTCGTGCAGGGCGACCGGGTGGTCCTCGTCGACGTCTCGTTCGGCGAGCTGCGGCCGACGCGCTGGCGGCAGGCGGCCGACCTGGCCAACGTGCTGCTGACCCTCGCGCTGGTCGCGGGCGTGCCGCGGGTGCTCGAGCGCGCCCTGGCGTTCTTCGACCGCGACGAGCTGGCCGAGGCCTTCGCCGCCACGGGCTCGCTCACCGTGCCCACCCAGCTGGCCCGGCGGCTGGACGAGGCGGACGGCGACCTGCTCGAGGAGTTCCGCTCGCTGCTGCCGCCCGCCCCGCGCATCCGGGTGCAGCGCTGGAGTCCGCGCCGGGTGCTGCTGACGCTGGCCACCGCCGGGGGAGCGGTGCTGGCGGTGGTGCTGCTCGCGCTCAACCTCCGCGCCGGCGGGCTGCTCTGAGCTCGGGTCGCCTCACCCGGCGCGGTCGGCGGCCTCCCGCAGCCAGCCGGCGACCTCGTCGTCCACCTCGGCCGGGTCGCGCACCTCCAGGTGGTGCACCCAGTGGTCCCCCGTGGGGTGGACGACCTCCTTCCACCGCGGGGACCCGTCCTGCCGGCCGAGCGCGACGGTGAGCACGACCGCCGCCGGGGACGGGCGCAGGTACCGGTCCGGCCGCCACAGCCAGGCGAACCCGCGCCGGCGGCGGAAACCCACCTGGCTGGTGGTCACCCGCACCTCGGCCGCGCCGGCGGCGTCCACCGTCGCGGCGACCCGCTCGTACACCGCCAGGCCCAGCGGGGAGCCGGCGAAGAACTCCTCGGGCGTCCCGGTCCCCGCGGCCCGCTGCTTCGGCGTCACGTTCCGCGGTCCCGTCCCACTGCGGACCTCCGTCCCGGTGCGGTCCCCCTGCAGCGCAGACGATCGTCCCTCCGACCCACGCCGGACGCGGTCGGAAGGCGCTCGGCGGAGGGACTTCGGACCCGGCGGCCGCAGCTGACCGGGCGGGCACCCGCGGCGACCCCGGAGTCACCACGCGCCGCCCCCCGGGCGCAGCGGGGACCGTCCGGTTCCACGACGGCGCCGGGGGAGGCCACCATGCCCTCGCTCCCAGCCGGGTCCCCGGGGAGCGCGCTTTCCCGGCCCGAGGAGCCGACATGTCGATAGACGCAGCGACCACCCGCTTCCTGGACGCCTTCGGCGGTGAGGTGGTGCGCCCCGACGACGCGGGGTTCGCCGCGGCCCGCGCCGCCGCCGTCTGGAACGGCGACATCACCCGTCAGCCGGCACTGATCGCCCGGCCGCGGACGACCGAGGAGGTCGCCGTCGCCGTCACCGCCGCCCGGCAGAGCGAACTGGACCTCACCGTGCGCGGCGGCGGGCACGGGGTCGCGGGCAACGCCGTCGAGGACGGCGCGGTCATGATCGACCTGTCCCGGCTCGACGGGGTCCGCATCGACCCGGACGCCCGGCGGGCCACGGTGGGCGGGGGTGCGACGTGGGCACCGGTCGACGCCGCCACCGCGGTGCACGAGCTCGCGGTCGTCGGGGGCACCGTCAGCCACACCGGCGTCGCGGGGCTGACCCTCGGCGGCGGCATGGGGTGGCTGACCCGGCGGCAGGGGCTGTCCTGCGACAACCTGGTCCGAGCCACGCTGGTGACCGCCGACGGACGGGTGGTGACCGCGTCCGAGGAGCAGGACGCCGAGCTGTTCTGGGGCCTGCGCGGCGCGGGGACGAACTTCGGGATCGTCACCGAGTTCGAGTTCGCCCTCCACCCGGTCGACCCCATGGCGGACCTCGGCATGTTCTTCTGGGCGATCGAGGACGCCGGCGAGCCGCTGCGTGCTCTCCGCGGCTACTTCGAGCAGCTCCCCGCGGACATGGGCGCCCTGGTGGCCGGGCTGTCGGTGCCCCCGGCGCCGGGGATCCCGGAGCGGTACCACGGGCGGACGGCGCTGGCCGTGCTGGTCGCCGACTGGGGCAGCCCCGAGGCGCACGCGGCCGCGATCGCGCCGCTGCGCGACCTGCGCCCGCTGACCGAGCTGGTGACCCCGATCCCGTACACGGCCCTGCAGCAGCTCCTCGACGAGAGCACGGCCTGGGGCGTGCACGCCTACGAGAAGGGTCTCAACCTCGACGAGCTGCCCGACGAGGCGATCGACATCATGATCGACCGCGTGGGGCGCAAGACCTCCCCGCTGTCGTTCATGCCGGTCTTCCCGCTGGGCGGCCGGTACGCGGAGATCCCGGACGACGCCACCGCCTTCGGCGGCAACCGGTCGACGCGGTGGTCGCTGACCTTCGCGGCGCAGGGGCCGGACGCCGTGACCCTCACCGCCGAGCGGGAGTGGGCCCGCGACTCCTGGCAGGCGCTGCGGCCGTTCGCCCAGGGCGACGGGGCCTACGTCAACTTCCTCGGCGAGGTCAACGAGCAGCGGGTGCGGGCGACCTACGGGGAGGAGAAGTATCGCCGCCTGGCCGCGCTCAAGGCCGTGTGGGACCCCGACAACGTCTTCCGGCACAACGCCAACGTCCCCCCGACGGCCGGCGTCCCCGCGCCGCGTGAGCCGGCGGGACAGGACGTGACGACGCCGGCGACCTGACCGCGTTTGTGCTGCTGGTGCCCGGCCTACCAGGCTGAGGGGACCGCGACCGCCCGGAGGCACCATGACCAGCACAGGCACCGACACCACGGTGGACATCACGGCGACGCCGGAGTGGGCGGCGGTGGCCGAGCACCACCGCACGCTCGCCGGCCGCACCCTGCGCGACCTGTTCGCCGAGGACCCCGACCGCGGACGGCGGCTGGCCGCGCGCGCCGGTGACCTGTACCTGGACTGGTCCAAGCACCGGGTCACCGACGAGACGATGCGGCTGCTGGTCGCGGTCGCCGAGCGGGCGGGGCTGCGGGAGCGGATCGACGCGATGTTCCGCGGCGCGCACGTCAACCCGACCGAGGACCGCGCCGTCCTGCACGTGGCGCTGCGCGCGCCGGCCGACCGCGCCCTGGAGGTCGACGGGCAGGACGTGACCGGCGACGTGCACGCGGTGCTGGCGAGGATGCGGGCCTTCGCCGAGCGGGTCCGGTCGGGGGAGTGGGTCGGCGCCACCGGACGGCGCATCCGGGCCGTGGTCAACATCGGCATCGGCGGCTCCGACCTGGGCCCGGCCATGGCCTACACGGCGCTGCGGGCCTACAGCGACCGCGACCTGACCGCGCGGTTCGTCTCCAACATCGACCCGACCGACTTCGCCGAGGCCAGCCGCGACCTCGACCCGGCCGAGACGCTGTTCGTCGTCTGCTCCAAGACGTTCACCACGCTGGAGACGCTGACCAACGCCAAGGTGGCCCGCGACTGGCTGCTGGCCGGCCTCGGCGGCGACGAGTCCGCCGTCGCCAAGCACTTCGTCGCGGTGTCGACCAACACCGAGGCGGTGCGCGAGTTCGGCATCGACCCCGAGAACATGTTCGAGTTCTGGGACTGGGTGGGCGGCCGGTACTCCTACACCTCGGCGATCGGCCTGTCGCTCATGGTGGCGATCGGTCCGGAGGCCTACGACGAGATGCTCGCCGGGTTCGCCACCATCGACGAGCACTTCCGGACCGCCCCCTTCGAGCAGAACCTGCCGGTGCTCCAGGGGTTGCTCAACGTCTGGTACACGGACTTCTTCGGCGCCCAGACCCACGCCGTCCTGCCCTACAGCCAGTACCTGTCCCGGCTGCCGGCCTACCTGCAGCAGCTGACGATGGAGAGCAACGGCAAGTCGGTCCGCTGGGACGGGCAGCCGGTGACGACGTCGACCGGTGAGGTCTACTGGGGCGAGCCGGGCACCAACGGCCAGCACGCCTTCCACCAGCTCCTGCACCAGGGGACGGTCCTCGTGCCGGTGGACTTCATCGGCTTCGGCGAGCCCAACCACGACATCGGCGAGATGCACGACCTGCTCATGGCCAACCTGTTCGCCCAGTCCGCGGCGCTGGCGTTCGGGAAGACCGCCGAGGAGGTGGCCGCCGACGGGACGCCGGCGGCGCTGGTGCCGCACAAGGTCATGCCCGGCAACCGGCCGTCGAGCACGATCCTCGCGCCGAAGCTGACGCCGTCCACGCTCGGGCAGCTGGTCGCCCTCTACGAGCACACGGTGATGACCCAGGGCGTCGTCTGGCAGATCGACTCGTTCGACCAGTGGGGCGTGGAGCTGGGCAAGGTCATGGCCCGCGAGCTGGCACCGGCGCTGACCTCCGCGGAGGCCCCGGAGCTGGACCAGGACCCCTCGACCGTCGCCCTCGTCGCGCACTACCGGCAGCTGCGCGGCCGCCCCGCCTGAGCGTCGAGGGCAGAAATGGTGATTTCTGCCCCTCCGGCGGTTCAGCCCAGGTCGGCGGCGACCATCGGGACCAGGGTGAGGTGCGGGTTGTTCTGCTCGAGCACCCGCAGCGACCACTTGTCGGTGAACAGCGCCAGCAGCTGCCCGTCGGGGCGCTGCAGCACCTCGGCGTTGCGGTTGGCGGCGAGCTCTGCGGCCGACGCCGCGTCGGTGATCCGTGCCAGGGTGTAGGGCAGCGGCTCCAGGGAGATGCGGGCGCCGAACTCGTGCTCCATCCGGTGCGCGGCCACCTCGAACTGCATCGGCCCGACGACGGCGAACACGGGGGCGCCGTCCCCGCGCCGCTCGGAGACCAGCACCTGGACGACGCCCTCACCGGCCAGCGTCTCGATGCCCTTGCGGAACTGCTTGTAGCGGCTGGTGTCGGCGACCCGGGCGACCGCGAAGTGCTCAGGCGCGAACGTCGTCACCGGCGGGTAGGTGACCGGGCGCCCGGCGTGCAGCGTGTCGCCGACGCCGAGCGCCGCGGCGTTGACCAGGCCCACGACGTCGCCGGGGTAGGCGGTCTCGATGGTCTCCCGGTCGCGGCCGAAGACCTGCTGGGCGTACTTGGTGGCGAACGGCCGGCCGGTGCGCGCGTTGGTCACGACCATGCCCCGCTCGAAGACGCCGGAGCAGACCCGGATGTAGGCCAGCCGGTCCCGGTGCCCGGTGTCCATCCCGGCCTGCACCTTGAAGACGAAGGCGCTGAACGGGGCGTCCAGCGGGTACGGCTCGCCGGCGGCGTCGGGTCGGGCGGCGGGCGCCGGGGCCAGGTCGACGAGGGCGTCGAGCAGCTGGCCGACGCCGAAGTTGGAGACGGCGGAGGCGAAGAGCACCGGCGTGGTCGCCCCGGCCAGGAACAGCTCCTGGTCGTGCTCGGCGCCGGTCTCGGCGAGCAGGTCGGACTCCTCGACGGCCTGCTGCCAGGCGTCGCCCTCGCGCGCGGCCGCCGCCGCGGCGGGCAGCACCTCCTCGGGGGCGACGGTGGCGCCGCCCGCGGTGCGGGTGAAGTGCCGGTAGGTGCCGTCGCGCCGGTCGAGGACGCCGCGGAAGTCGCCGGCGATGCCCACCGGCCAGGTCAGCGGGGTGGGGGTGAGGCCGGTGCGCTCGGTGATCTCGTCCATCAGCGCGAGGGCGTCCATGCCGGGCCGGTCCCACTTGTTGACCACGGTGATCACCGGGATGCCGCGGTGCTTGCAGACGGCGAACAGCTTCATGGTCTGCGCCTCGAGGCCCTTGGCGGCGTCGACGAGCATCACCGCGGCGTCGACCGCGGTCAGCACCCGGTAGGTGTCCTCGGAGAAGTCGGCGTGACCGGGGGTGTCCAGCAGGTTCACCACGCAGTCGCGGTAGGCGAACTGGAGGGCCGCCGACGTGATGGAGATGCCGCGGTCGCGCTCCATGTCCATCCAGTCCGACACCGTGCCGCGCCGGCCGGCCTTGCCGTGCACCGCGCCCGCCGAGCCGATCACCCGGGCGTGCAGGGCCAGGGCCTCGGTGAGCGTCGACTTGCCGGCGTCGGGGTGGCTGATCACCGCGAACGTCCGCCGCCGGGCGGACTCCTCGACGATCGGGTCGGCCGCCGGACGTGCGCCGACGGTGGCCAGAGGGGACGTGCTCACGGAGGACTCCTGGGTACGCGCGCGGGGCGGGGCTGCCCTCGCCGGACCGCTGGTCCGCGGTGACCGCGCGCAGTTCCGGGGTGCCCCTCCCTCCGACGTTACGGCACGCCGGAGTGCCGGGGGTGCGCCGTGACCGGTCAGTCGTTCAGCGCAACTCCTCGACCAGCCCGACGATGACGCCGGCGGGGCCGCGGACGTAGCAGTACCGGTAGGCGTCCCCGTACTGCGCCACCTCGCCCACGAGCTCGGCGCCGTGGGCGCGCAGGCGGGCGAGGACGTCGTCGACGGCGTCGACGACGAACGTGAGGCGGGGGATGCCCGGGGTGTTCACCGGCGCCCTCGGCGCAGCGCCGGTGGCCGCCGGCGAGTGGAAGACCGACAGCTCGACCCGGCCGGAGCCGTCCGGCGTCCGCAGGAAGGCGAGGTCGGCTCGGACGCCGTCCAGCCCGACGAGCTGGTCCACCCATTCGCCCTCGACCGCTGTCTCGCCCTCCAGTTCCAGGCCCAGGGCGACGAAGAACGCGACGGCGGACGGGAGGTCCTCGACCACGACGCCGACGTGGTCCATCCGGTGGATCGTCATGCGCCGCAACGTAGGGGAGCGCGGACCCGACCGGCGTCGTCCGGTGGACCGACGCACCCCGCCGCGGGCGCGGCGGGGTGCGTCGCCCGTGGCTCAGCCGCGTCCGAGCTCGGCGAAGGTGTCGGCCACCCAGTCGGCGATGAACGTGCTCACGTAGGGCAGGTGGTCCAGCCCGATGTGCTCGGTCGCGCCCTCCTCGGGGGTGAACACCCGCAGCTCGCGCTTGGGCGAGTTGACCGACTGGTCGTACGAGCGGTGCGCGTACTCCAGCGGGATCTGCCGGTCGTTGGCGCCGTGGGCGACGAGGAAGGGCACGGTGATGTTCTCGACGACGCCGTCGAGGTGGACGTCGTCGGCGAACTCGACGAACTGCTGCAGGTCGTCGTGTCCCCACACCCACAGCACGTGCTCCCAGTAGTGGGGGACCGGCCGCTCGCCCTCGCGCTCCAGGCGCCGGCGCTGCACCGCGCCCCAGTTGTGGTTGGCGCCCCAGGCCACGCAGAGCGCGAACCGCTTCTCGAACGCGGCCGCGCGCGGGGCGTAGTAGCCGCCGAGGGACCAGCCGACGATGCCGATGCGCGTGGCGTCGACGTCGGGCCGCTGCTCCAGCCAGTCGACGGCCGCACCGGCCCAGGCCTCGGTGTCGATGCGGGCGGTCAGCCCCTGCAGCCGCAGCGCCTCGCCGGTGCCGGGCTGGTCGAGCATCAGGCAGGAGATGCCGCGGGCGGCGAGCTCGGCCCAGTGGTCGGAGGCGTACATGTGCTCCTTGGTGGAGTCCAGCCCGTTGACCAGCACCATCACCGGGGCGGGTCCGTCGTCCGTGGCCGGCGCGGCGCTGAAGTAGGCCGGCAGCGTCGTCCCCTCGTAGGGGATCTCGACGCGGGAGACGCGGGGGCTGTGCAGCTCGAAGGCCTTCTGCGCCAGCTCCAGCAGCCGCCGGTAGGTCGGGATCCGGTTCGGGTCGGAGTGCGCGAGCATCCGCTCGGCCTGGGCCAGGTAGTTGCTCGCCCGGAAGTAGAGCTGGCCGGCGGTGCGGGTGTGGCCGGCCTTCTCGGCCTCCTCGGCCTGGCCGACGAGCTGGTCGGTCAGCGCCGTCCAGGCCCGGAGGAAGTCCGGGGTGCCGGCGTCCTCCCCGGCGTTCGCGGCGTCCTTGATCGGCCGGCAGGCGCGGTCGACCTCGTCGATCAGCCCGCCGGAGTTCAGCGTCGCGACGACGCTGAGGTTCCAGGTGTAGGGGCCGGTGGGGAAGTACTCGAACACGGTGCGGTTCCTCTCGGGTGGTTCAGGAGGCGGCGCGGACGGCGTCGCTGATGCTCTTCACGCCGCCGTGGGCGGTCATCCCGCCGTCGACGGGGATCTCGGCACCGGTGACGAAGGAGGACTCGTCGCTGAGCAGGAAGGCCACCAGCGGGGCGACCTCGTCGACGGTGCCGGTGCGGCCGAGGGGCGTCTCGGCGACGTTGGCGGCGCGGAACGCCGGGGCCGCCGACGCGGTCATCGGCGTCTCGATGTAGCCGGGGTGCACGGTGTTGACCCGGATGCCGTGCGGGCCGAGCTCCAGGCACGCGGCCTTGGCCAGGCCGCGCAGCGCCCACTTCGACGCCGTGTACGCGACTGGGAAGTGGCCGGTCAGCGCGGCGACCGAGCCGACGGCGACGACCGACCCGCCGGCGGTCATCAGCGGGGTGAGCGCCTGGATGCCCAGCAGGGTGCCGGTGACGTTGACGTCGGCGACCCGCGCCAGGTCGGCCGGGTCGAGGTCGGCCAGCCGCGCCCGCCAGGTGACCCCGGCGTTGGCGACCAGCCCGTGGACCACGCCGTACCGGGCGCGCAGGTCGTCGGCGAGCGCGGCCCAGCCGCCGGCGTCCGTGACGTCGAGCTGCCGGTACTCGACCCCCGGCAGCTCTTCGGCCGGCTCGGGCTCCACGTCGCAGCCGACCACCGTGGCGCCCTCGGCCACGAGCAGCCGCGCCTCGGCGGCGCCCTGCCCCTGGCCGGCGCCCGTGACGACGACGACCTTGCCCCGCAGCCTCATGCCGGGCGCTTGCGGGTGCGCGGCCGCGGCCGGGCGGGGCGGACAGGGGGCAGCTCGAGGCCCTCGACGACGCGGTTGCGGATCGTGCCGATGCCCTCGACGGTCATCTCCACGACGTCGCCCGGTCGCAGCGGCGGAGGAGCGGCCTCGCCGCGGCGGCCCCACAGCTCGGCCAGGCACCCGCCGTTGCCGCAGGTGCCCGAGCCCAGCACGTCGCCGGCGCGGACCTCGGTGCCGCGCGAGGCGTAGGCGATGAGCTCCTCGAACGGCCAGCCCATGTTGGACAGCAGGTCCTGGCCGACCTCGGTGCCGTTGACCGACACCCGCAGGTCGAGGGCGAGGAAGCCCTCGTCGTCCCGGTAGGGCTCCAGCTCGTCGGCGGTGACCAGCCACGGGCCGAGGGTGGTGGCGGAGTCCTTGCCCTTGGCCGGGCCGAGCTTGACCGCCATCTCCCGGAACTGCAGGTCGCGGGCCGACCAGTCGTTGAGCACCGTGTAGCCGAAGACGTGGTCGCGGGCCTGCTCCGGCGTCAGCGACGCGCCGTCCCGGCCGACGACGACGGCCACCTCGAGTTCGAAGTCGAAGCGCTGGGAGCCGGGCGGGACGGCGACGTCGTCGAACGCGCCGACGAGCGCGTACGGGTTGGTGAAGTAGAAGGTCGGCGCCTGGTACCACTCCGGCGCGACCGTCTCACCGCTGGGCGCGACCATCCCCTCGACGTGCTCCTCGAACGCGACGAAGTCGCGCACCGTCGGTGCGGCCAGCGGCGGCAGCAGCCGGACGTCGTCGATCGGCACGGCCGGCCGCGCCAGGGCGAGCGCGCCGAGGTCGAGCGCGGCGGGGAGCCCCGCGCGGACGAGGTCGAGCACCGTCGTCCGCGCGGGGAGCTCGTGCAGCCCGGCGTCACTCACGACGCCGGCGCGGACCTGCCCGCCCGCCTCCCAGGTGGCGAACCGCATCAGACCGGCGGGGCCACGAACAGGCCCTTGTCCGGGTCGTTGAACGACTTCGCGGCGACGAACTCGTTCATGGCGTTGGCCGTGCCCCACTGGTCGGAGACCTCGGGCTGGGTGAAGTCGTAGACGTGCGGGTGCCAGGTGTCCTCGTCGAGGACCTCGAGCTCGGTCGTGTACTCGACGGTGTTGCCGTGCGGGTCGAGGAAGTAGCTGAAGGTGTTGTTGCCGGCCATGTGCCGGCCCGGGCCCCAGATCTTCTCGACGCCGGCGCGCAGCAGCCGGCCGGTGCCGCGCATGTACTCGTCGATGCCGCGCAGCTCGAAGCTGGCGTGGTGCAGCGACGGGTGGGGGCCGCGGGCGATCGCCATCGAGTGGTGCCAGGCGTTGGTGCGCAGGAACCACATCATGTTGCCCATCCGCGGGTGCATGAGGGTGTCCGACAGGGAGAAGCCCAGGTGCCTGTCGTAGAAGGCGACGGTGCCCTCCGGGTCGGCGGAGTTGACCACCACGTGCGACAGCCGCACCGGGATCGACTCGCCCGCCTCGACCGGGCGGTGCTGCCGCACGGCGACGTCCGAGCTGACCTCGATGGTGCGGCCCTCGTTGTCGAAGAACCGGAAGCCGTAGCCGCCACCGGGGGTCTGCAGGGTGCCGGGCTCGGCCACCAGCTGCACGCCGTCGGCGGCCAGCCGGCCGGCGAGGGCGTCGACGTCGGCGGCGTCCTTCGCGCCGAAGGAGATCAGGTCGATCCGCTTGTCGGCGGACTCCCGCAGCCGGACGACGTACTGCTCGGGGCTGCCCTCGGCGGCGAGGAAGGTGAGGCCGGAGTCGGTGTGCTCCTCCTTCAGGCCCCAGGTGTTGGTGAAGAACTCGCGCTGGACGGCGAGGTCGGGCACGGCGAGGTCGACGTGCCGCAGGTGGGTGATCAGGCGCTGGGGCATGGTGATGTCACTTTCTTCCGATCATGACGGCCCTCCCGCAGGGGCCCGGCGCGAGCTCGCGAGCGCTGGGGGGCAGGAGGGTCCCTTCTTCAGGCGGGCTGGCTGGTCAGCTGGGCGATGCGGCGCATCACGCCGGGGACGTCGCCCTGGACGTGGTCGAGCTGCCACTGGGCGACCTGGTTGGAGGCCTGGACGACGGTCCACGCCCGGTCGAACCGGCGGGCGGTGAAGGCGTCCCACAGGTCGTCGTCGACCGCGTCGCGGGTGAGCAGCAGGTCGGTGAGCGCGTAGGCGTCCTCGAGCGCCTGCGCACCGCCCTGGGCGATGGTGGGCGGGCAGGTGTGCGCGGCGTCGCCGATGAGCACGACGCGGCCGCGGTTCCACGGCGCCGGGAGGACGTGGGTCTCGAACCAGGTGTAGTTGACCCGGCTCGGGTCGGTCAGCGTCTCGCGGATCTCGTCCCACGGACCGTGGTAGGCCTGCGAGAGCTCCTTCATCGTGGCCAGCTGCTGCTCGGGCGTCAGGGGAGAGCGGTCCTGGGCGGGCTCGACGATGTACGCGTAGAGGCTGTCCTCGCCGGTGGGGCAGTAGCCGGCGATGAACGAGGGCCCGCCGTAGAACAGGTCGGTACGGGTGACGCTCGCCGGCCGGGGGCCGAAGACCCGCCAGATGCCCATGCCGACCGACTTCGTCTCGAGGTCGATGCCCAGCGCCCGGCGGGTCCAGGAGCGGACGCCGTCGGCACCGACGACCAGCTCGTAGCGGCCGGTCGAGCCGTCGGCGAAGGAGACGTCGACGCCGTCCGCGTCCTGGCGCAGCTCGGTGTGCGTCGTCCCGAACCGGACCTTGACGCCGACCGCGACCGCGCGGTCGACGAGGATCCGGGCCAGCTCCGGGCGCGACATGCCCATGGCGGCGGGCAGGTCCGGGCCGCCGGTCCTGGCGTCCGGGATCTCGGCGACCACCGTGCCGGCCGGGTCGGGAGCGCGGATGCCGGTGACGTCGAAGGCGTAGCCGGCGGCCTGCACCTGCTCCCAGACGCCGAGGGTGCGCAGCTCGCGCAGCGCGTTGCCCTGCAACGTGATGCCGGAGCCGAGGGCGGTGGTCTCGGGCTTGATCTCCACGAGGTCCACGGCGACGCCGGCCTCGGCGAGGCGGATGGCGGTGGCGGTGCCGGCCAGGCCGGCGCCGACCACGAGGACCGAGTTCACGGCGGGCACGGGCGTGCTCCTCACTTCACGGCGATCGGGTTGACCGGGGCGCCGACGGCGCCGGTCACGGGCAGGGGCGCGGCGGTGAGGAAGAAGTCCCACCGGCCGTCGGCGGCGCAGTCGGCCGCGAGCGCGTCGAGGTCCCACATCTCGCCGATGAACAGGCCCATGTTCGGGATGGCGACCTGGTGCAGCGGCTGGAAGGCGACGTCGAACTCGTTGGGGCGGACCTCGAAGCCCCAGGTGTCGGTGGCGACGCCGGCGATCTCGGTGCCGTGCAGCCAGTCGGCGGTGGTGAAGCTCAGGCCGGGGGAGGCGCCGCCGGCGTAGTCGCCCCAGCCGCGGCCCTCGGCGATGTCGCGGCGGGCGCGCGCGAGCCGGCCGGTGCGCACCAGCAGGAGGTCGCCGCGGCCGACCCGGGCGCTCTCACCCTGGGCGGCGATCGTCGCCTCGAGGTGGTCGGCGGTGATGGCGAAGCCGTCGGGCAGCTCGCCGTCGGTGCCGAGGGCGCGACCGACGTCGAGCAGGACCCCGCGGCCGGCGATCAGCGAGGCGACGGTCTCGATGCCGGTGACGGCGTCGCCCTCGCTGGTGACGACGTCGCCGGCGCGGCGGCCGTTGTAGGCCATGCCGTGGTCGAAGATGTGGCCGAGGCCGTCCCACTGGGTGGAGGCCTGCAGCGGCATGAAGATGACGTCGTCGGCCCCGCCGATCCCGTGCGGGAAGCCCTGGTTGCCGCGTTCGGCGTCCACGCCGGTGTCGGTCATGGTGTGCACCGGGTTGGTGCGCCGCCGCCAGCCCTTCTGCGGGCCGTCCGTGTCGAAGCGCTGCGCCAGCGAGAAGCTGACGCCGCGACGGACCAGCCGGGCACCCTCGACCCGCTTGGCCTCGTCGAGGAAGTTCAGCGTGCCGAGGACGTCGTCGGCGCCCCAGCGGCCCCAGTTGGAGCAGCGCTTGGCGGCGGCGGCGATGGCGCCCTCGGGGTCGGCGGGGTCCAGCGGCGGGACGTCGGTGGTGGTGCGGGTCACGCCGTCCACGGTCGCGGGCGACCGGGGTATCAGGGAAGACCGAAAGGGTGATGCCGGTCATCGATGCCATCTATAGGCTGCGCGACCGTGAACCTGGCCAACCTCGACCTCAACCTGCTCGTGTCGCTGGACGCGCTGCTCGGCCAGCGCAGCGTCACGCGGGCGGCACAGCAGCTGGGGCTCAGCCAGCCCGCGCTGTCGGCGTCCCTGGCCCGGTTGCGTCGGCACTTCGGCGACGAGCTGCTGTCGCGGGTGGGCAACAGCTACCGGCTGACGCCCCTGGCCGCGCAGCTCAGGCCGCGGGTGCGGCTGGCCCTGGACGGCGTGGAGCGGGTGTTCACCGCGCAGCCGGACTTCGACCCGGCTGAGTCCACCCGTGAGTTCTCGGTGCTGATCAGCGACTACAGCTGCGCCGTCCTGGGCGACACGCTGGCCCAGCTGCTGGAGGAGGAGGCGCCGGGGGCCCGGCTGCGGCTGGCGCACAACACCCCGGACGCGGTCGACCAGGCCCACCAGACGTTGCTCAACACCGACCTGATGGTGCTGCCGCGCGGCTTCCTCTCGGACCTGCCGTACGCCGACCTGCACCGCGACCGGTGGGTGCTCGTCGTCTCCTCCGACAACGCCGAGGTGGGGGAGTCGCTCACCGTCGAGCAGTTGCAGACGATGCCGTGGGTGGCCACGTACCACGGGCCGACGGCGTCCACCCCGGCCGCGCGGCAGATGCGGATGCTGGGCATCGAGCCGAGGGTCCAGGTGGTGACCGAGAGCTTCCTGACCGTGCCGGGGCTCGTGGCCGGCAGCGGCCGGATCGCGCTGCTGCAGGAGCGACTCGTCCGGTTGCTGCCGCTGGACGCCGGCATCCGGGCGCTGGCGCCGCCGTTCGAGGTGGGGCCGCTGCTGGAGGCGATGTGGTGGCACCCGCTGTACGACGGCGACCCGGAGCACACGTTCTTCCGCGACCTGGTGCTGCGGGCGGCGCACCAGGCGACCGACCCGGTCGGGTGAGGCATCAGCCTCGCTGATAGGGCGCATCAGGACTTCGCCGTTCCCTGATGCACGTCGGCATCCGCACACTCCTCCGCCAGTGATGCCGGTCACCGGGCCGGCACCCCGCCCTCCCGGAGGAGCCCCGTGTCGGAACGTGTCCTCAACTCGCCCGCGCCCAGCGCGGAGGCGCTGGCCGGCGAGGTCGCCGTCGACCCCGCCACGGGGCGACCGGCCGGCCGGCCGCAGGCGCTGGTCCTGCTGCTGTCCAGCTGCCTCGGCGTTCTGGGGTCGGTGCTGCTGGCCCCCGTGCTGCCCCGCATCCAGGACGCCTTCGCCGGCACGCCGGGCGTGGAGGCCCTGACCCCGATCGTGCTCACCGCGCCGGCGCTGGTCATCGGCCTGACCGCGATGGTGGCCGGCCGGATCGTGGACCGGGTGGGCCGCAAGCGCCTGCTGGTCGGCGCCCTGGTCGTCTACGCGATCGCCGGCACCGCGCCGCTGTGGCTGGACTCGCTGCAGCTGATCGTGGCCAGCCGCGTGCTCGTCGGGCTGACCGAGGCGGCGATCATGACCTGCTGCACCACGCTGCTCGGGGACTACTTCCACGGCTCGCAGCGGGAGCGCTACTTCGGCCTGCAGGTCGTGTTCACCACCGTCGCGGCCACCGTCTTCTTCGGTCTCGGCGGCGCCCTGGGCGCCCAGGACTGGCGGACGCCGTTCTGGCTGTACGCGGTCAGCCTGCCCCTGGCGGTGCTCGCCGCGAAGTACGTGTGGCAGCCGACGCCGGTCGCGCGGACCGAGAAGCTGCCGCCGATGCCGTGGCGGCAGCTGGCCGGCCCGGTCGGCGTCACCCTCTTCGGTGGCCTGGTCTTCTACGTCCTCATCGTCGAGCTGTCGTTCGTCCTGGACGGCATCGGTGTGGAGTCCACCGGGACCATCGGCGCGGTCAGCGCCATCGCCTCGCTCGGCACGGCGGTCGGCGGGTTCCTGTTCGCCCGGGCCGCCCGCCTCGGCCCCGCCGTCACCGTGCCGGCGGCCTTCGCCCTCTCCGGGGTCGGGCTCCTCGGGCTCGGGCTCGCGAGCTCGGTGCCGATGGTGGTGGTGTTCGCCGTGGTCACCGGGTTCGGCAACGGGCTGCTGCTGCCCGCGATGCTCAGCTGGGCGCTCGGGTCGCTGACCTTCGAGCAGCGCGGCCGCGGCACCGGCGTCTGGACCTCGGCGATGTTCATCGGCCAGTTCGTCTGCCCGCTCGTGGTGCTCGGCCTCAGCGGTGCGATCGGCGGGCTGGGGTCGGCGCTCGTGGTCATCGGCGCCCTCGCCGTGGTCGCTGCGGTGGGTGTGCGGCTGGCCCGGCCGTCCGCGGCGGCCGACCCGGCGCTCGCCCACTGACGCTTCCCGCGCTCGCTTCTCCCGGCCGGCGGCAGTCGGCATCCTCACCCAGGAGCCGACTGCCGCCGGCCGGGGGAGCACTGTCACCCCACCCGGCGCGCGGCTCAGCCGGCGACGGGCACCAGTTGGTAGTCCCCCACATCGAGCTCGGCGGTGCGCCGGCGGTAGTCCTCGACGCTGCCGGACCAGTTGTTGGTGATGCGCCCGTCCGGCGTCTTGTACCAGCTGTTGCACCTACCGGCGAAGGAGCTGTTCCGGAGCTCGTCCTGCAGTTGTGCGTTGTAGTGCTCCAGGACCTCTGGGCGCAGGTCGAGCGCGGCTCCCTTCTGCTTGCCGACCTCGAGTGCCTTGAGCACGTAGTCGAACTGACACTCGAGCATCGCGATGATCGAGTTGTGGCCGAGGTTGGTGTTGGGGCCGTAGAGGATGAAGAGGTTCGGGAAGCCGGACACGGTCATCCCTAGGTAGGCCTCCGGAGCCTCACGCCAGGCGTCCCGCAGCGAGACGCCCTCCCCGCGGCGCGGCGGCCAGCTCTTGGGGGAGCGGCCGATGATCTCGACGTGGCCGATGAACGACAGCGTCTCGAAGCCGGTCGCGTAGATGATCACGTCCATCTCGTGCAGCCGGCCGTCCTCCGTCCGCACTCCGCGGGACTCAATGCGCTCGATGCGGTCGGTGACCAGCTCGACGTCGTCCCGCATGAAGGTCGGGTAGAAGGTGTCGGCGATGATGATCCGCTTGCACCCGATGGGGTAGTCGGGCCAGAGCTTCTCGCGCAGTTGGGGATCCGGGACCTGTGTCTCGAGGTGCTCCCGGGCGACCCGCGTGAACTCCTGGGCGACCGGGTTGTCCTCCAGCTTCATCGCTCCGATCCACCCCTCGTGTTCCCAGTAGAAGCCGTCGCGGCTCTCCTGGAGCTTCGCCGGTTCCCCCAGGAACATCCGCCGCTCCTCCTCGGTGTAGGGGCGGTCGAGCCGGGGGACGACGTAGTTCGGGGTGCGCTGGAACACCGTCAGGTGCGCGGCGACCTGGGCGACCTCGGGGATGAACTGCACCGCGCTGGCGCCGTTGCCGATGCTCGCGACGCGCTTGCCGGTCAGGTCGACGTCGTGCCGCCACCGCGCCGAGTGCCAGGAGTCACCGTCGAAGTGCTCCCGCCCCTCGATGCCCTTGAAGCTGGGTCGGTTGAGCTGGCCCCACGCCGCGATGAAGGCCCGGGACCGGACCTGCTCGCCGCTGAGGGTGGTGATCAGCCAGTGCCCGGCGTCCTCCAGCCACACCGCCTCGGTCACCTCAGCGTTCAGCCGGATGTGGTGGTTGAGGCCACGCCGGGCCACCAGCCGCTCGATGTTGGCCTGGATCTCCGGCTGGAACGCATAGACGCGGCTCCAGTCCGGCTGCTCGTCGAAGGAGAACCAGTACAGGTGGGACTGCACGTCGCAGCTGGCGCCGGGGTAGCTGTTGTCCCGCCAGGTGCCGCCGACCCGGTCCTCCTTCTCCAGGATGACGAAGGACTCCTCGCCGGCCATCTTCAGCTTCATGCCCATCCCCAGCCCCGCCAGGCCGGCTCCCAGGATGGCGACCTCGTAGACCTCCGTGTCCACGGCTCTCCCCCTCGTTCGGTTGTCAGTGCTTGATCGGGTGCTCGGCGAGGAAGTCGCTCACGAGGAAGACGAGGTCCTCCGGTCGCTCGAGGTGCAGGCAGTGGCTGGAGCCGGGACCACGCACCAGTTCGTAGCGGGCACCCGGGATCCGGTCGGCGACCGCCTTGGACTGCCGCGGTGGGGTCAACAGGTCTTCCTCGCCGACGACCACCAGGGTGGGCGCACTGATCCCGCCGAGCCGGTCGAGCGTGTCGTGCGCCAGGTCGGCGTCCCACTGCTCCGTCGTCACCTGCATCTGGGCCTCGTTCTGCGGGAAGAAGGGCGCCAGCGGCTCCAGGAGCTGCAGGAAGTCGGGGTGGTCGAGGAGACGGGGCGAGAAGGCCAGCCCGGCGATCGCGAGTGCAGCCTCCATGTCACGGATCGCGTACGGCAACCGCAGCGCGGTGAAGACGCTCCGCTGGAAGCCGTCGCAGCGTCCCCAGGTGGCGTACAGGACGGTCGAGGCGATCTGCTGTGGGTGCGCCAGTGCCAGCTCCTGGGCGGCGGCCGATCCCAGGGACCAGCCCAGGACGTGCGCTCGAGGGATCTCCAGCGCCTCCAGCAACGCGGCGGCGTCCTCGGCCATCGACGCCGAGGTGATCGGTCCCTCCCCGCGATCGCTGCCTCCCAGCCCCCGGTTGTCGAAGGCGATGACCCGGTGCCGCTCGGCCAGCCGTGGCACCTTCTCCGCCCACAGGCCGATCGATCCCGAGGTCCCCATGATGAGCAGGACCGGGTCGCCCTCCCCGGTGACCTCATAGTTCAGCCTGACGCCGGTTCGGACGGCCTGCTGTGGCATGACGCTCCTCGGGTCGACCGCCCCGGCCCGACAGCGACACCGGGGTTGTGACGACGATCACAGGCGATAGCTGAGTCTTGCACGGCGCCTCGGTGCGCCACGACGGCCCGGGCCGCGTCCCAGAACGGCCCCCGAGAGACGCGAACAGCCCGTCCGGACGGCGTCCGGACGGGCTGTTGGCGTCTCTCGGGTCAGGCGGCGCGCTGCACCGGCTGGGCGGTCGGCGCCGGCGCGGTCCAGCGCATCTCCATGTGCCGGCGGCCGGAGCCGTCCACCACGAAGACCCAACGACACTGCGGGCAATCAGTACGCATCTCAGCCACCTCTCGTTCACCTGTTGTTCACCTTCCCCTCTCCAACGGCACGAACCGGTCCGGATCCGCCGAACCGTTACCGATCCGTTATCGACTACGTCGTCGTGTCCGCGCCGGCTGGCATGTTGCGCCGGGGCGCGAGCGAGGCCAGGTTGCGTACGCGGCGGGGACGCAGGTGCTCGAGGGCCACCGCGACCGCAACGACCTCGCCGGCACCGCGGAGATCCTGCGCAACCGGCCCGGCCACGTCCGGGCGGTCATGGACGAGGTCGGCGGGCACCACGCGCTCACTGCCGGGGGCGGCGTCGTCGGCCACTCACTCGGCGGCTACACCGCGCTCGCCGTGGCGGGCGGGCGACCCAGGGCGTTCCCGCACGAGACCCCCGACCGGCAGCCGGCCCCTGCCGCGGTCGAACCCGACGACCGGGTGCGCGCTCTCGTCCTGCTCAACCCGGCCGCCCCCTGAGTCGGCACGCCCGGCGCGCTCGCCGACGTCCGCCTCCCGGGGCGACGGCGTCGCGCTCGCGGGTCCGCCCTGGAGGACCACCATGGACCTCGGGCCGTCACCCCAGCGCAGGAACGGCACGCCGTTGGCGAACGCGCCGCGGTCGGTCTGCTTGGTCCCCGGGACGGCGGGCATGTCGCCACCCCGACCGCCCCCCCCCCCCGTGCTGCAGTGCCGAAGGGAGAGGCGCACCGGGCGGGACGTCACGCGACCGGCTCCGGGCGGGCTACAGCCAGCCCAGCACGGAGGCTCCGAGGCCGACCTGCAGCACGGCCCCCGGCACCACCCCGGCCGCGGTGCCCAGGGCGTGCGGCCACCACCGCACGCTGGACAGCCCCGCCGCGTAGCTGACCACCCAGAACGGCACCGGGCTCATGCGCGCGGCGAGCACGGCGAGGAAGCCGCGGTCCCGGAACAGCCGGTCGGCGCGCGCCAGCCGCCGTCCGGCGAGCCGGGCGACGGCGTCCCGGCCCAGGGAGCGCGCCACCGCGAACCCGCCCATGCCGCCGAGCCACCCGGCGGCGACCGCCACCGCCAGCCCGGCCGGGAAGCCGGCCGCGGCGCCGAGCAGCACCGACAGCGCCGTCCGCGGCACCGGCGTCATCAGCGCGCCGGCGCAGGCCAGGACGACGGCGGTCCACCCGGCCGGGCCCGCGTCGTGCAGCCAGCTGCGCAGCGCCGGGACCCCGGGCCGCTCGACGGTCAGCGCCAGGACGACGGCCCCCGCCAGCACCAGCCCCAGGACGACGAGCCGGCGCCACCCCCTGGCAGGCTCGCCGCCGTGCGCATCGAGCCGGTCGACCCCGCCGCCGACGAGGGCCTCGCCCGCGAGCTGCTCGCCGTCCAGGCCGCCGCCTACGCGGTCGAGGCCGGGCTGATCGGCGACGACCGGATCCCGCCGCTGCGGGAGGACCTCGCCGGCCTCCGCGGCGCCGGACTCAGCTGGCTGGCCGCGCTCGGCGCCGACGGCCGGCCGGCCGGCGCGATCGCCTGGACCGAGGACCGCGCACTCGTCGACGTGGAGCGGCTGGTCGTGCGCCCCGCCGCCGCCCGGCAGGGGATCGGGACGGCGCTGGTGGAGGCGGTCCTCGGCCGGGCCGGCGGGCGTCCCGTCATCGTCGCCACCGGCCGGGCCAACACCCCCGCCCGGGCGCTCTACGAGCGGCTCGGCTTCACCCCGACCGGGGACCGGGAGGTCGCGCCCGGGCTCTGGGTCACCACCTACCGGCATGCCGGGTGAGGCTCACGCGTCGACGACGATCGGGATGATCATCGGCCGGCGCCGGTAGGTCTTGTCCGCCCAGCCGGAGACCGCGCGGGCGATCAGCTGCTCCAGCTGCACCGCGCCGCCGACGCCCTCCTCGGCCGCCTTGGCCAGCGCCTTCTCGATCACCGGGATGGCCGTCTCGAACGTCGCCTCGTCGTGCACGAAGCCGCGGGCGAGGAAGTCCGGCTCCTCGGCCAGCCGGCCGGTGTCGGCGTCCACGATCGCCACCACGGTGATCACGCCCTCCTGGGCCAGGGTGCGGCGGTCGCGCAGGTGCGCCTCGGTGGCCTCGCCGACCGTCGTCCCGTCGACGTAGACGTTGCCCGCGGGGACCTTGCCGGTGATCCGCACCTTGTTGTCGACCAGGTCCACCACCACGCCGTCCTCGGCGAGGACGACGCCGCGCGGGTGGACCCCGGTCTTGACAGCGATGTCGCCGTTGGCCCGCAGGTGCCGCCACTCGCCGTGCACCGGCATCACGTTGCGCGGCCGGACGACGTTGTAGCAGTAGGCGAGCTCGCCGGCGCTGGCGTGGCCGGAGACGTGCACCTTGGCGTTGCCCTTGTGGACGACGTTCGCGCCCCACCGGGTGAGCTCGTTGATCACCCGGTAGACGGCGTTCTCGTTGCCCGGGATGAGCGAGCTGGCCAGCAGCACGGTGTCGCCCTCGGTGATGCGGATGACGTGGTCGCGGTTGGCCATCCGCGACAGCGCCGCCATCGGCTCGCCCTGTGACCCGGTGCAGATCAGGCACACCTGGTCGGCGGGCAGCTTCTCCAGCTCCCTCATGTCCACGAGCAGCCCGGGGGGCACCGTCAGGTAGCCCAGGTCGCGGGCGATGCCCATGTTGCGGACCATCGAGCGGCCCACGAACGCCACCTTGCGGCCGTGCGCGTGCGCGACGTCGAGGATCTGCTGGATGCGGTGCACGTGGCTGGCGAAGCTGGACACGATGACCCGCTTGGGCGCGGTCCGGAACACCGTCTCGATCGCCGGCACCAGCTCGCCCTCGGACGTCGTGAACCCGGGGACCTCGGCGTTGGTCGAGTCGGTGAGGAACAGCGACACCCCCTCCTCGCCGAGCCGGGCGAACGCGCGCAGGTCGGTGATCCGCCGGTCGAGGGGGAACTGGTCCATCTTGAAGTCGCCGGTGTGCAGCACCATCCCGGCGGGGGTGCGGATCGCCACGGCGAGTGCGTCGGGGATCGAGTGGTTCACCGCGACGAACTCGCAGTCGAACGGGCCGAAGGACAACCGGTCCCCCTCGCCGACCTGGCGGGTCACCGGCCGGATCCGGTGCTCCTTGAGCTTGGCGTCGACGAAGGCCAGCGTGAGCCTCGAGCCCACCAGCGGGATGTCGCGCCGCTCGCGCAGCAGGTAGGGCACCCCGCCGATGTGGTCCTCGTGGCCGTGGGTGAGCACGATCGCCTCGACGTCGTCCATGCGGTCCCGGATCGAGGTGAAGTCCGGGAGGATCACGTCGACCCCCGGCTGGTGCTCCTCGGGGAACAGCACGCCGCAGTCGACGACGAGCAGCCGGCCGGCGTGCTCGAAGACGGTCATGTTGCGGCCGATCTCGCCCAGGCCGCCGAGGGCCACCACCCGCAGGCCGCCGTCCGGCAACGGCGGGGGAGTGCGGAGGTCCGGGTGCGCGTGGCTCATGCCTCAACGCTACGGCGGTCCCCCGGCGGACCCCTGCACGGGCGGCCCGGTTGGATGGGCCCGTGGCGGAGGGCTGGCTGGTCAGGGACGCGACGCAGGCGGACGCCGCCGGGTGCGCCGAGGTCTACCGGCCCTACGTCCGCGACACCGAGATCTCCTTCGAGACCGAGCCGCCGGACGCCGCCGAGATGGCCGCGCGGATCGCGGCCGCCGTCGGCAGGCACGCCTGGGTGGTGCTGGAGGACGCCGGCCGGGTGGCCGGCTACGCCTACGGCGGGCCGTTCATGACCCGGGCGGCCTACCGCTGGTCGACGTCGGTCAGCGTCTACACCGAGCGGGGCCACCGCCGCCCCGGCGCCGGGCGGGCGCTCTACACCGCGCTGTTCGACCGGCTCGCCGCCCGCGGGTACCGGACGGCGCTGGCCGGCATCGTGCTGCCCAACGACGCCAGCGTCGCCCTGCACCGGGCGCTGGGCTTCGCGCCGTCGGGCACCTACCGCCGGGTCGGCTGGAAGCTGGGCCGCTGGCACGACGTCGCCTGGTGCCAGCGACCGCTCGGCGACGCGACCGACGACGACGGCGCGCCGGAACCGCCCCGCTGAGGCAGCCTCGGGCCATGCCGACGCTGGCCGACGACGAGCAGCAGATGGTCGCGCTCACCGCCCGGTTCGTCGACGAGCGGGTGCGCCCGCGGGTCGCCGAGTTCGAGGCCGAGGACCGCTACCCCGAGGAGTTCGTCGAGGAGATGAAGGCCCTCGGCTGCTTCGGCCTGCTGGTGCCGGAGGAGCACGGCGGTCTCGACGTGAGTGCCGCCTGCTTCGCCCGGGTCACCGAGGAGCTGGCGCGCGGCTGGATGAGCCTGGCCGGCGCGATCGGCGGGCACTCGGTGATCGCCTACCTGCTCCGTACGTTCGGCACCGACCAGCAGCGCGCGGCGTACCTGCCGCGGATGGCCGACGGCTCGCTGCGGGCGACCATGGCGCTGACCGAGCCCGGCGGCGGCAGCGACCTGCAGGCAATGCGCACCACCGCCGTCCGGGACGGCGCGGGCTGGCGGGTCACCGGCAGCAAGACGTGGATCTCCAACGCCCAGCACGCCGGCCTGATCGGGCTGCTGTGCCGCACCGACCCCGAGGCCAACCCGCCGCACACCGGCATGGGGGTGCTCCTGGTCGAGCCCGGCGACGGGCTGACGGTCGGCCCGAAGATCCCCAAGCTCGGCTACCGCGGCGTGGAGGCCTGCGAGCTGGCGTTCGACGGCATGCGGGTGCCCGCGGACGCCGTCCTGGGCGGGGAGCCGGGCGCGGGCTGGGCGCAGATGATGCGCGGCCTGGAGGTGGGCCGGGTCCAGGTCGCCGCCCGCGCGGTCGGCGTCGCGCAGGCCGCGCTCGACTCGGCCACCCGGTACGCGCAGCAGCGGGAGTCGTTCGGCAAGCCCATCTGGCAGCACCAGTCGGTGGGCAACCTGATCGCCGACATGGCCACCCGGGTGGCCGCCGCCCGCCTGCTCACCGCCGACGCCGCCGAGCGGCTCGACGGCGGCGCGCGCGCCGACATGGAGGCCGGCATGGCCAAGCTGTTCGCCTCCGAGGCGGCGATGCAGGTGGCCCTGGACGCCATGCGGGTGCACGGCGGCTACGGCTTCTCGAAGGAGTTCGACGTCGAGCGCTACTTCCGCGACGCGCCGCTGATGATCCTGGGCGAGGGCACCAACGAGATCCAGCGCACCGTCATCGCCGCGCAGTGGATCGCCCGGCACCGGATCTGAGCGCCCGGTCGGCGGCGGCCCCGAGCTCGGCGACCACCTCGCCGGCCGGCCGCACCGAGGTCACCTCGTCCACGCCCGTGCCCGCGTAGAGCGCCATCGCGTCGACCGTGCCGGAGACCGCGGCCACCGGCGGCAGGCCCGCCCCGCGGGGGAGGGGCACGTCCTCGCCGCCCCGGCGCACCGTGCCCACGACGTCCCCCTCGAAGACGCCGAGCCGGTCGACGGCGGCGCGCAGCACCCGGGCACGGGGGCTCGTCGCGCACACCGGGCACTCCACGGCGAACGCGCCGGTGATCACGGTGGAGTCGGGGCCGGCCGCGAGCACCGCCCGCTTGTAGCTGCGGTGGGCCGCCGACTCCTCGGTGGCGATGAACAGGGTGCCGATCCGGGCGCCGTCCGCCCCGGCGGCGAGCACGGCGGCCAGGGCGCGGCCCGACGCGATGCCCCCGGCCGCCAGGACCGGGACGCGCACGGCGGCCAGCACCTCGTCCAGCAGCACGTCCAGCGGCTGCGTGCCGCGGACGTGGCCGCCGGCCTCGATGCCCTGCGCCGTCACCAGGTCGCAGCCGGCGTCCTCCGCGGCGCGCGCCTCCTCCGACGAGCCGACCTGCCAGCCGACCAGCGCCCCGGCGGAGTGCGCCAGCTCCACCAGCCGCCTGCGCGGCCTGAGCCAGGAGAAGTCGACCAGCCGGACCCGCTCGGCGGCGGCGGCCACCGCGTCCTCGTCGACGTCCTCGGTGGGCAGGTTGACCGCGAGGACGCCGGAGGTGCGCGCCCGCGTCGCCTCCACCGCGCGCACCACCTGGTCGGCCGTCATGCCCAGCGCACCCAGCGTCCCGACGGCGCCGGCCCCGGCCACCGCGGCGACCAGCGCCGGCCCGGCCACCGGCCCCATCGGGGACTGCTGGACCGGGACGGAGCAGCCGGTGAGCTCGGTGAACCGGGTGGTGACCATGGCGCCTCCTCGTGCCGCGCCGGGACCCGACCGTGCCGCCCCCCGGGGACGCCGTCCAGAGCCCTTGGTCGGCAGTGGACACAGGCTTCCCTTACCCGAGATACTAGGACGTCCAACTATCTCGGCCCGGCGACGACGCCCGGCCGCAGCCCTGGGAGTGGCATGCCCGGCACGCCGTCCGACCTGCACGTCCCCGCCCACCCGGTCCGGTTCGTGACCGCGGCCAGCCTCTTCGACGGGCACGACGCGGCGATCAACGTGATGCGCCGGCTGCTGCAGAGCCAGGGCGCGGAGGTCGTGCACCTCGGCCACGACCGCAGCGTCGACAGCGTCGTCCGGGCGGCGCTGGAGGAGGACGTGCAGGGCGTGGCCGTCTCCTCCTACCAGGGCGGCCACGTCGAGTACTTCACCTACCTGAAGGAGCGGCTGGCCGCGTCCGGCGCCGGGCACGTGCAGGTCTTCGGTGGCGGTGGCGGCGTGATCGTGTCCGAGGAGATCGCGCTGCTGGCCGAGCAGGGGGTGCGCATCTTCAGCCCGGACGACGGCCAGCGCCTCGGCCTGCCCGGGATGGTCAACGAGCTCGTCCGCGCCTGCGACGTCGACCTGGCCGCCGACGGGCCCGACGTGGACGCGCTGCTCACCGGGTCGCCGGCGGCGCTGGCCCGGGCGATCACCGTGCTCGAGACCGGGCGCGACCCCGAGCTCGCCGCGCGGGTGCGGGAGGCCGCGGCCGGGCGGACGGTGCCGGTCCTGGGCATCACCGGCACCGGCGGCTCGGGCAAGTCCTCGCTCACCGACGAGCTGCTGCGCCGGCTGCGGCTGGACCAGGAGGACAAGCTGCGGGTCGCCGTCCTGGCGATCGACCCGACCCGGCGGCGCGGGGGAGGGGCGCTGCTCGGCGACCGGATCCGGATGAACGCCCTCGACACCGGCGACGGGTCGCACACCTTCTTCCGCTCGCTGGCCACCCGGTCGGCCGGCGCGGAGACGCCCGAGCACCTCGACGACGTGCTGTGCGCGGTGAAGGCGGCCGGCTTCGACCTGGTGGTCGTGGAGACGCCGGGCATCGGGCAGGGCGACGCCGGCATCGTGCCGTTCTCCGACGTCGCCCTGTACGTGATGACGCCGGAGTTCGGCGCCGCCTCGCAGCTGGAGAAGATCGACATGCTCGACTTCGCCGACGCGGTGGCGATCAACAAGTACGAGCGGCGCGGCGCCGAGGACGCCCGCCGTGACGTGGCCCGCCAGATGGTGCGCAACCGCGAGGCGTTCGGGCAGCCGTGGGAGCAGATGCCGGTCTTCGGCACCAGCGCCGCCCGGTTCAACGACGACGGCGTCACCGCGCTCTACCAGCACCTGCTCGGGTTGCTCGCGGGCAAGGGGCTGCCGGTCGGCGCCGGGGTGCTGCCGCGGGTGGAGGTCAAGGCGTCGTCCGGGCTGACCTCGGTCGTGCCGGCCCAGCGGTCGCGCTACCTGTCCGAGATCGCCGAGGCCGTGCGCGCCCACCACGCGGCGACCGAGCAGCAGGCCGCCGTCGTCCGCCGCCGGCAGTCGCTGCGCGACACCGCCGACCTGCTGGGCGACGACCAGGCCGGCGGCCGGGTGCGGGAGCTGCTGGAGGCCGCGGACGCCGAACTGCTCCCCGAGGTGCGCACGCTGCTGGAGGAGTGGCCGGCCCGGGTCGAGGCCTACTCCGGCGACGAGTACGTCTACTCCGTCCGCGACCGGGAGGTCCGCACGCCGCTCACCCGGGAGACGCTGTCGGGCAACGCCGTCCGCCGGGTCGCGCTGCCGAGGACGACCGACGAGGCCGACCTGCTGCGGTTCCTGCGGCGGGAGAACCTGCCCGGCTCCTACCCGTTCACCGCCGGGGTGTTCCCGTTCAAGCGGGCCGGCGAGGCCCCCGCCCGGATGTTCGCCGGCGAGGGCGACGCGTTCCGCACCAACCGCCGCTTCAAGCTGCTCTCCGCCGGCAACGAGGCGACCCGGCTGTCGACGGCGTTCGACTCGGTCACCCTCTACGGCCGCGACCCCGACCCGCGGCCCGACGTCTACGGCAAGGTCGGCACCTCCGGGGTCTCCATCGCGACCCTGGACGACATGCAGGTCCTCTACTCCGGGTTCGACCTCTGCGCGCCGACGACGTCGGTGTCGATGACCATCAACGGCCCGGCGCCGACGATCCTCGCGATGTTCCTCAACACCGCGATCGACCAGCGGCTGGCCGCCTTCCGCGCCGAGGAGGGCCGCGAGCCCGACGCGGCCGAGGCCGACGAGATCCGCGCATGGGTGCTGGCCAACGTCCGCGGCACGGTGCAGGCCGACATCCTCAAGGAGGACCAGGGCCAGAACACCTGCATCTTCTCCACCGAGTTCGCGCTGCGGTGCATGGCCGACATCCAGGAGTGGTTCATCGACCACGGGGTGCGCAACTTCTACTCGGTGTCGATCTCCGGCTACCACATCGCCGAGGCAGGGGCGAACCCGATCAGCCAGCTGGCCTTCACCCTGGCCAACGGCTTCACCTACGTGGAGTCCTACCTCGCCCGCGGCATGGCCATCGACGACTTCGCGCCGAACCTGTCGTTCTTCTTCTCCAACGGCATGGACGCCGAGTACTCGGTGATCGGCCGGGTCGCCCGCCGCATCTGGGCGGTCGCGATGAAGGAGCGATACGGGGCCAATCCCCGGTCGCAGCAGCTGAAGTACCACGTGCAGACCTCGGGCCGGTCGCTGCACGCCCAGGAGATGGACTTCAACGACATCCGGACGACGCTGCAGGCGCTCTGCGCCATCTACGACAACGCCAACAGCCTGCACACCAACGCCTACGACGAGGCGGTGACCACGCCGTCGGAGCACTCGGTCCGCCGGGCGTTGGCCATCCAGATGATCATCGACCGGGAGTGGGGGCTGGCCGGCAACGAGAACCCGCTGCAGGGGTCGTTCGTCATCGACGAGCTCACCGACCTGGTGGAGGAGGCGGTGCTGGCCGAGTTCGACCGGATCGCCGAGCGCGGGGGCGTGCTGGGCGCCATGGAGACCGGCTACCAGCGCGGCAAGATCCAGGACGAGTCGATGCTCTACGAGCACCGCAAGCACGACGGCAGCCTGCCGATCGTCGGGGTCAACACCTTCCTCGACCCGCACCGCGACCAGACCCCGCCGAAGCCGCTGGAGCTGGCCCGCGCCACGGAGGCGGAGAAGCAGTCGCAGCTGCAGCGGCTGGCGGACTTCCACGCCCGGCACGCCGTCGAGGCCCCGGCCGCGCTGGCCCGCCTGCAGCGGGTGGCGATGGAGGGCGGCAACGTCTTCGCCGAGCTGATGGACGCCGTCCGGGTCTGCTCGCTGGGCCAGATCTCCGACGCGTTCTTCGAGGTGGGCGGCCAGTACCGGCGCAATGTCTGATGGCGCCCCGGGGGGGGGGGGGGGGGGGGGGGGGGGGGGGGGGGGCGGGGGGGGGGGGGGGGGGGGGGGGGGGGGGGGGGGGGGGGGGGGGGGGGGGGGGGGGGGGGGGGGGGGGG
>NZ_JBJGYS010000020.1:0-97757 GCF_054050115.1 Geodermatophilus sp. SYSU D00708
CTTATTGTATTTTTTTTTTTTTCTTTTTTAATATATTTTTTTTTTTTTTTTTTTTTTTTGTTGGTTGTTGGTGGGGGGGGGGGGGGCCGCCCCGCCCCCCCCCCCCCCGCAGGCCGCTCAGGCCGAGCCGACGGCGGACAGGACCGCCAGGGCGTCGCGCGTGGCCGCGACGTCGTGCACGCGCAGCACCGACGCTCCGCGCTCGACGGCGACCAGCGCCGCGGCCAGGGAACCGGGCAACCGCTCCCCCACGGCCCGGCCGGTCAGCTGCCCGACCATCGACTTGCGCGACAGCCCCACCAGGACCGGCACCCCGAGGCCGGCGACCACGTCGAGCGACGCCAGCAGCGCGACGTTGTGCGCCAGCGTCTTGCCGAACCCGAACCCCGGGTCGACCACCAGGTGCTCCGGGTGGACGCCGGCGCCGAGGCAGGCGGCGATCCGCTCGGCGAGGAAGGCGCGCACCTCGGCGACGACGTCCCCGTAGCGGGGGTCCTCCTGCATGGACACCGGCGAGCGCTGCATGTGCACCAGGCACACCGGCACGCCGAGCTCCGCGGCGGCCGCGAGGGCGCCCGGCCGCTGCAGCGCCCGCACGTCGTTGACCATGCTCGCCCCGGCGGCCACCGCCGCGCGCATGACCTCGGGCCGCGAGGTGTCGACCGACAGCGGCACGGGGACCCGCCCGGTCAGCGCCTCGACCACCGGGACGACGCGGTCCAGCTCCTCGGCCACGGACGGCGGCCGTGAGCCCGGCCGGGTCGACTCCCCACCGATGTCGATCAGGTCGGCGCCCTCGGCCGCCAGGCGGCGGCCGTGCCCGACGGCCCGCTCGAGGTCGTCGAAGCGGCCGCCGTCGGAGAAGGAGTCGGGGGTGACGTTGAGGATGCCGCAGACCAGGGGCCGCCCCCCGCGGAGCAGCCGGCCGAGCGAGTCGGCGGTAGCGGTCGAATGCGGGGCCTCCACCAGCGCCGTGGCCGTCACGACGCCCCTTGCGCCGAGGCGACGGTGTGCTGCAACAACAGCGCGGTGGTCACCGGGCCGACCCCGCCGGGCACCGGGGTCAGGCCGGCCGCCCGCCCGGTGACCGAGCCGGCGTCGACGTCCCCGACCAGTCCGCCGTCGGCCGTCGGGTTGGTCCCGACGTCGATGACGACCGCGTCCTCGGCGACGTGCTCGGCCGTGATGAGCTCCGGTCGCCCGACGGCCGCGACGAGCACGTCCGCGGACCGGGTCACCGCGGCCAGGTCCTTGGTGCGGCTGTGGCAGACGGTCACGGTGGCGTCCCGCTGCAGCAGCAGGTGCGCCACGGGCTTGCCGACGACGGTCGAGCGGCCCACCACGACGGCGTGCGCCCCGGACAGCGGGACCCCGTGGGCGTCCAGCAGCGCGAGCACGGCCTCGGCGGTCGCCGGCGGGTGCGCGGGCAGGCCGGCGGCCAGCCGTCCCAGGCTGAGCGGGTTGGCGCCGTCGACGTCCTTGGCCGGGTCGATCGACGCGGCCAGGTCCTCGACGACGGCCCCGGCCGGCAGCGGGGTCTGCAGGATGATCCCGTGCACCGCGGGGTCCGCGCTGAGGGCGGCCAGCTCGGCGCGGATGCGGTCCGGCGTCGCGGTCTCCCCCAGGTCGACCACCGTGCAGGTGATGCCGGTCCGCTCCGCGGCCCGGGCGATGGAGCGGACGTACCAGGCGCTGGACTCGTCCGCCGTCGCGACGACCACGGCCAGCCGCGGCGGGGTCCCGGCCGCGGCCAGCTCGGCGGCAGCGGTGGCCGCCTCGGCGCGGATGCGGGCGGCCAACTCGGTGCCGCTCAGCGTCGCGGTCACCGGACCAGCCCGTCCCGGACGGCGGCGGTGACCTTCTCCGCGCGCAGCACCAGGTCGTCGACGGTGTCGACGACCGCGGCGAGCTCACCCCAGGCCGTCGGGTCCTTGATGCCGCCGAGGTTGACCTCCACGTTGACCCGCGCCGTCGTGGCCGCGGCCCGGGCCGCCTCCGCCGCGGCGGCGACGTCGCTGACCACGCTGCGGTTGCCGATGGGCAGGAGCCGCTCGGCCAGGTCCAGCACCTGCTCGGCGACGGCGACGACGATCGCCGGCACGTGCGCGGCGGCGACCAGGGCCGTCGCGATGGCGTCGGACCGGGCGGCGGCCTCGTCGGCGGTCCCCTTCGGGAGCCGGTAGGCCTCGGTGACCGCGGTGAAGGCCGCGGCGTCCTCCTCGGCCAGGCCCAGCGCGTTCTCGCGCAGCCGGTCGGCGGTGTGCGTGATGGTGCTGATCTCCTCGGCGTGCTCGGCGTACCTCGCCGAGTCGCTGTAGCGGGCGACCATCGCCACGAGGGCGGCGGCCTGGGCCGCGTGCAGCGCGGCGGTGGCCCCTCCCCCCGGTGCGGGCACCCTGGCGGCGAGCTGCGCCAGGAACGTCTCGATGCTGTCGGTGCGCACGTGCGGTCCTCCGGGTCGGTGGAACTCCGGTCAGGTGGGCGGCCCCCGTGCAGGGCCCCGCCGCGAGCCTGTGAGCGGCGGGGGGCACGGGGGTCCTTTCTCTAGCCGCGGATGCGGGCCATCTCCGGGTCGACGAGCGGCTCGGCGGCGACGGTGGCCGCGATCCGGGTGCCGAAGTACTCGATCTCCACCTGCGTGCCGACGGTCGCCGAGGCGGGCAGCCAGGCGTAGGCGATCGGCCGGCCCACGGTGTGCCCGAAGGCCGCGCTGGTCACGTAGCCGGCCGGGCGGCCGTCGACGAGGACCGGCTCGTGGCCGAGGACGACGCTGCGGCCGTCGTCGATCGTCAGGCAGGACAGCCGGCGGCCGACCGTGTCCGCGCTCTTCCCGGCGAGGGCCCGACTGCCGATGTGGCCCTCCTTCTGCTTGCGGACGGCGAACCCGAGGCCGGCCTCGTACGGGTCGTGCTCGGTGGTCATGTCGTGGCCCCAGGCGCGGTAGCCCTTCTCCAGCCGGAGGCTGTTGAAGGCGGCGCGGCCTGCCGCGATCACGCCGAGGTCCTGGCCGGCGCGCCAGAGCACGTCCCACAGCCGCCGGCCGTTGTCGGCGCTGGTGTAGATCTCCCAGCCGAGCTCGCCGACGTAGGACAGCCGCATCGCCGTCACCGGCACTCCCCCGATCCGGGCCCGCTTGGCGCGGAAGTACTTCAGCCCGTCATTGGAGAAGTCGTCGGCGCTGACCCGCGCGACGAGGTCGCGGGCCCGCGGTCCCCACAGGCCGATGCAGCAGGTGCCGCCGGTGATGTCGCGGACCTGCACGCTGCCGTCGTCCGGCGCCTCGCGCAGGAGGTGGTCGAGGTCGAGCGGGCCGTTGGCGCCGACCTGGAACAGCTGCCCGCCGAGCCGGGCGACGGTGAGGTCGCTGCGGATGCCGCCGGCCTGGTCGAGGGCCAGCGTGTAGGTCACCGCCCCGACGGACTTGTCCATCTCCCCCGTCGTCAGCCGCTGCAGCAGGTCGAGGGCCCCGGGACCGCTGACCTCGAGCCGCTTGAGCGGCGTCATGTCGTACATCGCCACGGCGGTGCGGGTCTTCCACGCCTCCGCGGCCGCGATCGGGGACCAGAACTGCCCGGCCCACGCGTCCCGCTCCGGCGGCACCCACTCCGCGGGCAGCTCCTCCACCAGGCCGGCGTTGGCCTCGTACCAGTGCGGCCGCTCCCAGCCGGCGGCCTCGAGGAAGACCGCGCCGAGCTCCTGCTGCCTGGCGTGGAAGGGGCTGACCCGCAGGTCGCGCGGGGACAGCCGGGGCTGCAGCGGGTGGATCACGTCGTAGATCTCGACGAAGTTCTGCTGCGAGGTCTCGCTGACGTACTCCGGCGCGAGCTGGACGTCCTCGAACCGGTGGACGTCGCAGCCGTGCAGGTCCACCTCGCTGCGGCCGTCGACGAGCAGCTGGGCCACCGACCGGGCCACGCCCGCCGAGTGGGTCACCCAGACCGCCTCGGCGATCCAGAAGCCGGCCACGTCCCGCGACTCCCCGATCAGCGGGCCGCCGTCCGGGGTGAACGAGAAGACGCCGTTGAAGCCCGAGTCGATCTTCGAGGCGCGCAGCGAGGGCAGGAGCAGCTGGCTCTCCTCCCACTGGGGCGCGAAGTCCTCCTCGGTGAAGGGCAGCATCGAGGGCATCGACTCCTCCCCGACGCCGTCCCCCTGCGGCAGCTCGCGCAGGTCGACCGGCATCGGCCGGTGGGCGTAGGAGCCGATGCCCAGGGTGTCGCCACGCTCCCGGTAGTAGAGGTCCTGGTCCTGGTGCCGCAGGATCGGCAGGCTCGCCTCACCGAGCTCGGTGTTGCGGCCGACCAGGTCGGGCACCTGGCCGGTCCAGACGAACTGGTGGGCCAGCGGCAGCAGCGGCACGTCCATGCCGACCATCGCGCCGAGCTCCTGGCCCCAGAAGCCGGCGCAGGACACCACGAGGTCGGCGGGGATGACGCCGTCCGGCGTCCGGACGCCGGTGACCCGCCCGCCGGACTGCTCGATGCCGGTGACCCGGGTCGAGCCCTGGAACCGGGCGCCCCGGGCCTCGGCGCGGCGGGCCAGGGCGACGACCGCCCGGGACGCCTTGGCAAGGCCGTCACTGGGGATGTGCAGGCCGCCGAGGATGCGGTCGCGGTCGACCAGCGGGTGCAGCCGCACGCACTCGTCGACGTCGACCACCTGCGCCTCGACGCCCCACGAGGTGGCCCAGCCCTGCTTGCGGTGCAGGTCCGCGAGCCGCTCGGGGGTGGTGGCGACCTCGAGACCGCCGACCTGGTTGAAGCACCAGGCGCCGTCGACGTCGATGCTCAGCAGCTTCTCGACGGTGTAGCTGGCGAACGCGGTCATCGTCTTGGACGCGTTGGTCTGGAAGACCAGCCCGGGAGCGTGCGACGTGGAGCCCCCGGTCAGCGGGAGGGGGCCCTGGTCGACGACGGTGACGCGGTCCCAGCCACGGGCGGTGAGCTCGTCGGCCAGGTTGGCCCCGACGATCCCCGCTCCGATGATGACCACACGAGGGGTGGTGGACATTGCTATCGCTCCTGACTGCCAGAAGATCGCGGTCGGCCCCTCTGCAGGGTCCCGCCCCGAGCCTGCGAGGGGCGGGGGGCAGAGGGGTCCTTCATCAGTGGTCGTGGGTGGGGGTGGAGGTGAACTCGAGGGCCGCGTCGAGCAGCCAGTCGGCCAGGTAGCCGGCGAAGGACGACCGGACGAGGACGACCACGTCGTCGCCGGTGTCGGAGAGGACCAGCAGGACGACGCCGGCCTGGCCGAGCGTGGTCTGCGCGCTGCTCCCCCGGCCGGCCACCCGCGGGTGCAGGTCGATGGCGCAGCCCTTGGCCAGGACGTCGAGCACCCGGGCCCCCGTGAGGCGGAGGCCGATCCGCTGCGCGGAGACGTCGGTCGCGGACCCGCCCAGCGGGAGGACGGCCGCGCGCACCCGGGCCTCGAGCTCCTCGGGTGCCTCGGTGGTGCTGGTGAGCAGCCACTCGTCCGGGCCGAGCCAGACCGCCCGCCCCGATCCGGCCGGCACCCAGGTGTTGGGCGCCGTGGGCAGGTCGACCCCCAGCGCGGCCGACGTCTCGGCGCCGACCGAGCCGAGCCGGACGTCGACCATCGCCACGTACGGCTCGACGGCGATGCCGACGGTGTCGGGCAGGCGCTCGAAGGCGCTGCTCCACGCCTCGAGCGGGTGCGTGCGCAGCAGCTCAGCCATCGCGACGGGCTCCTTCGGGATCGACCAGCACCGACCCGGTGACCTCGACCGGGACGAGGGTGCCGTTGACGGGGACGTGGACGGTCTCGCCGATGCGCTTCCGGCCGCCCTTGACCAGCGCCAGGGCGAAGGGGCGGGCCAGCTCGGCGCTGCGGTAGCTGGAGGTGACGTGGCCCAGCATCGGGACCGGCGGGGGCGGCAGCTGGCCGTCCGCCCGGTACTCGACGATCTGCGAGCCCTCCGGCAGCACGGTCCGCCGGTCCACGGGCAGCAGCCCGACCAGCTGCTTGCGCAGCGGGTCGGAGTTGGCCGGCCGCGAGAAGCTGCGCTTGCCGACGAAGTCGGGCTTCTTCTTCGACACCGCCCAGCCCATGCCGAGGTCCTGCGGGGTGACCGTGCCGTCGGTGTCCTGCCCGATGATCGGGTAGCCCTTCTCCGCGCGGAGGACGTGCATGGTCTCGGTGCCGTACGGCGTGATGCCGTACGGGCGGCCGGCCTCGAGCAGCCGCTGCCACACCGCGACCGCGTACCAGGGGTTGACGTAGACCTCGAAGGCCAGCTCGCCGGAGAAGCTGATCCTGGCCAGGCGGACCGGCACGCCGTCCAGGGTGGTGTCCCGCCAGGTCATGAAGGGGAACGCCTCGTTGGCGACGTCCACGCCGGGGAACACCGCGCCGACGACGTCGCGGGAGCGTGGGCCGACGACCGGGAAGGTGACCCACTGCTCGGTGACCGAGGTGCAGTGGACCCGCAGGTCCGGCCACTCGGTCTGGACCCACTCCTCCATCCAGTCGAGGATCTTCGCCGCACCGCCGGTGGTGGTGAGGACGAGGAAGCGGTCCTCGGCCAGGCGCAGCACCGTCCCGTCGTCGATGACCATGCCGTCGACGCCGCACATGACGCCGTAGCGCACCGAACCGACCTTCAGGCTGCTCATGAGGTTGGTGTAGAGCCGGTCGAGCAGGACGGCGGCGTCCGGGCCCTGGACGTCGATCTTGCCGAGGGTGGAGCCGTCGAGGATCCCGACGCCGGTGCGGGCCGCGGCGCACTCGCGGAGGACCGCGGTCTCCATGTCCTCGCCGGGCCGTGGGTAGTAGCGGGGCCGCTTCCACTGGCCGACGTCCTCGAAGACCGCCCCGGCCGCGACGTGCCACTCGTGCAGGGCGGTGACCCGCTCGGGGTCGAAGAGCCGGCCGCGGTCGCGGCCGGCCAGGGCGGCGAAGGCGACGGGGGTGTAGGGCGGCCGGAACGTCGTCGTCCCGGTGTCCTGCACCGGCACCCCCAGCAGCTCGGCCACGATCCCCGAGGTGAGGACGCCGGAGGTCTTGCCCTGGTCGTGCGCGGTGCCGATCGTCGTGTACCGCTTGACGTGCTCGATGGACCGCAGGCCGGCGCCGACCGCGCGGACGATGTCGGCGACCGTCGCGTCGCGCTGCAGGTCGACGAACGAGGTGCTCCCCTCGGCGCCGGTGGTGTCCGGCACCCGCCACAGCACCAGCGGCGGGGTCGGGACGACGGGCTCCGGGGCGGCGGGCAGCCGGTCGTCGTCCGCCGGCGCGATCGCCAGCGCGGACATCGCCGCGCGGGCCGCGCGCTGCCCGTCGGCCAGGCACCCGGCCAGGTCGAGCACGCCGGCGGCCGAGCCGGCCACCGACAGGCCGTCGAGCTCCTCGCCGGGCACGAAAGCGCCGAGGCCCTCGTCGTAGCGCAGCCGGCCGCGGGCCTGGCTGAACAGGTGCACCGCGGGGTTCCAGCCCCCGCTGACCAGGAGCAGGTCGCAGGCGATCGCGCTGGCGGCGCCGACCTCCCCGCCCGCGAACGGCGCGACCAGGGCGTGCGTGACCCGCTCGACGCCCTGCGTGCCGGTCACGACGGCTCCGGACAGGACGCGGATGCCTGCCTGCTCGCACTCCTCGCGCCGGCGCGGCGAGCCCTCCGGCCGGGCGTCGACCACCGCCTGCACCCGCACCCCGGCGCGGGAGAGGTCGAGGGCGGCGTCGTAGGCGCTGTCGTTGGTGGTGAAGACGACGGCCTCACGACCCGGCAGCACGCCGTAGCGGTGCAGGAACGTCCGGGCGGCGCCGGCCAGCAGAGTGCCCGGGCGGTCGTTGTCGGCGAACACGACCGGGCGCTCGTGCGCTCCGGTCGCCACGACGACGGAGCGGGCCCGGATGCGCCACACCCGCTGGCGGGACAGGTGCTTGGGCGCGGATGCGCCGAGGTGGTCGGTCCGCCGCTCCAGCGCCAGGACGAAGCCGTCGTCGTAGCTGCCGAAGGCGGTGGTGCGCTGCAGGTGCAGCACCTCCGGGGAGGCGGCCAGCTCGGCGACCGCCGCGGCGACCCACTGCAGCGCCGGAGCGCCGTCGAGCCGGTCGGTGCCCGAGAGCAGCGAGCCGCCGGCCTCGGACTGCTCGTCGACGAGGGCGACGCGCGCCCCGGCCCGGGCGGCGCTGAGCGCGGCGGCCAGGCCCGCCGGCCCGGCCCCCACGACCAGGACGTCGACGTGGGCGTGGACGGCGTCGTAGCGCGCGGAGTCGGGGACGTCGGCCAGCCGGCCCTGGCCCGGCAGGCCGTGGGCGACCAGTCCGTCGGTGAGCTCGACGGTGGAGGCCAGCAGCATGGGCTCGGGGAAGGGCTCCTCGATCTGCACGAGGCCGCCCGGGTCCTCGGCCCACGCCGCGGCGATGCCGCGGGGGCGGCCGAGCTTGATGCTCGTGGCGACCTGGTGCCGGCCGTTGGCGAGCAGCGCCGAGGCCAGCGTGTCGCCGGGGTGGCCGGGGAGGGTCTGCCCGTCGAAGGTGAACTCGACGGTGGTGGTGCGGTCGATGCGGCCGCCCTCGGCGGTGCGGAACGGGCTCGTCATGAGGTCACCGGCTTGGGGTCGTCGAGGCGGTAGACGCGCTCGAAGCGGTAGGTGGCGGTGTCGCGGACGGCGTTGAACCAGCGGCGGCAGCCGGCGCTGTGGTTCCAGCGCTCGGCGAAGCGGCCCTTGGGGTTGGCGCGGAAGAAGACGTAGTGCGCCCACTCCTCGTCGGAGAGCTCCGCCGGGTTCTCCGGGTACGGGACGTGGGCCTGGCCGCCGTAGGAGAACTCGACCTCCTCGCGGGGGCCGCACCACGGGCATGCGATGAGTTGCACGGGGACTCCCTGGGTCAGTGGGCGACGGCGGCCGCGCCGTGCTCGTCGACGAGCGCGCCGGTCACGAAGCGGTCGAGGCTGAACGGCGCCACGGTCGGGTGCGGTTCGTCGTGGGCGATGGTGTGCGCCAGGGCCCAGCCGATGCCGGGGGTGGCCTTGAACCCGCCGGTGCCCCAGCCGCAGTTGAGGTAGAGGTTGTCGTAGGGGGTGCGGCCCACGATCGGCGAGGCGTCGGGGCTGGTGTCGACGATGCCGCCCCAGGTCCGCAGCAGGTGCGCCCGCGCGAACACCGGGAACAGCTCGACGGCGGCGGCCATCTGCCGCTCGATGACGTGGAACGCGCCGCGCTGGCCGTAGCCGTTGTAGGAGTCGACGCCGGCGCCCATGACCAGTTCGCCCTTGTGCGCCTGGGACACGTACACGTGGACCGCGTTGGACATGACCACCGTGGGATGCACCGGCTCGAGCAGCTCGGAGACCAGGGCCTGCAGCGGGTGGCTCTGCACCGGCACGCGGATGCCGAGCATGTCGGTGAGCACGGATGTGTGGCCGGCCGCGCACAGGGCGACCCGGCCGGCGGCGATCGTGCCGCGGGTCGTCTGCACCCCGGTGACCCGGTTGCCGTCGGTGGCGAAGCCGGTGACCTCGCAGTCCTGGATCAGGTCGATGCCCGCCTCGTCGGCCCGGCGGGCGAAGCCCCAGGCCACGTAGTCGTGCTTGGCGATCCCGGCGCGCGGCTGGTACGTCGCGCCCAGGACCGGGTAGCGGATGTCGGTCGAGGTGTTCACGACCGGGCAGACCTTGCGGACCTCGTCGGGCTCCAGCCATTCCGCGTCGACGCCGTTGAGCTTGTTGGCCTCGACCCGGCGCACGCTGTCGCGGACGTCCTGCAGGGTGTGGGCGAGGTTGAGCACGCCGCGCTGGCTGAACAGGATCGGGTAGCCGAGGTCCTCCTCGAGCCCCTCCCACAGCTTGAGCGCGTGCTCGTAGATGGCCGAGCTCTCGTCCCACAGGTAGTTGGACCGGATGATCGTGGTGTTGCGGGCCATGTTGCCGCCGGCCAGCCAGCCCTTCTCCAGGACGGCGACGTTGGTGATGCCGTGGTTCTTCGCGAGGTAGTGCGCGGTGGCCAGGCCGTGCCCGCCGCCGCCGACGATCACCACGTCGTAGGAGCGCTTCGGCTCCGCGTCGCGCCAGAGGGCGTCGGGGTGCTCCGGCAGGTCCGCGCCCGGGGTGCGCGGCGTGCGGGGGGCGTGGGAGGAACCGAGGCTCATCGAGGGACCTCCGTCAGGTCGGGGTAGAGCGGGTGGCGGTCGGCGAGCCGGGTGACCCGCGCGCGGAGCCCGGCGAGCTCGTCGTCCCCGGTCGAGGGCCGGAGCGCCGTGGCGATGACGTCGGCCACCTCGGCGAAGTCGTCGAGGTCGAAGCCGCGCGCCGCCAGTGCGGGGGTGCCGATGCGGACCCCGGAGCTGACCATCGGCGGGCGGGGGTCGAAGGGCACCGCGTTGCGGTTGACGGTGATGCCGATGGAGTGCAGCCGGTCCTCGGCCTGCCGGCCGTCGAGGGCCGACTCGCGCAGGTCCACCAGGACGAGGTGCACGTCGGTGCCACCGCTGACCACGTCGATGCCGGCCTCGCGGGAGTCGGGGGCCAGCAGGCGCTCGGCCAGGATGCGGGCGCCGGCGAGGGTGCGTTCCTGGCGCTCGCGGAACGCGGGCTCGCCGGCCAGCTTGAAGGCGACGGCCTTGGCGGCGATCACGTGCTCGAGCGGGCCCCCCTGCTGGCCGGGGAAGACCGACGAGTTGAACTTCTTGGCCAGCTCCGCCGTCGCGAGGATGACGCCGCCGCGCGGGCCGCCCAGCGTCTTGTGGGTGGTCGAGGTGACCACGTGCGCGTGCGGCACGGGCGACGGGTGCAGCCCGGCGGCCACCAGCCCGGCGAAGTGGGCCATGTCGACCATCAGGTAGGCCCCGGCCTCGTCGGCGATCCGCCGGAACTCGGCGAAGTCCAGCTGGCGGGGGTAGGCCGACCAGCCCGCGACGATGAGCTTGGGCCGCCGCTCCTGCGCCAGCTTCTCCACCTCGGCCATGTCGACCCGGTGGTCCTCGCGGCCCACGTGGTAGGCGGCGACGTCGTAGAGCTTGCCGGAGAAGTTGAGCTTCATGCCGTGGGTCAGGTGACCCCCGTGGGCCAGGTCCAGGCCCAGGATGGTGTCGCCGGGGTCGAGCAGGGCGGACATCGCCGCGGCGTTGGCCTGGGCACCCGAGTGCGGCTGCACGTTGGCGTACTCGGCGCCGAAGAGGCCCTTCAGCCGGTCGATGGCCAGTTGCTCGATCACGTCGACGTGCTCGCACCCGCCGTAGTACCGCCGGCCCGGGTAGCCCTCGGCGTACTTGTTGGTCAGCACCGACCCCTGGGCCTGCATGACCGCCACGGGGGCGAAGTTCTCGCTGGCGATCATCTCCAGCGTGGTCTGCTGCCGGGTCAGCTCGGCGGCGATCGCGTCGAAGACCTCCGGGTCGGTGTCTCCCAGCGATCGGTCGAGCACGCGGTCCGCGACGGCTTCAACCTGGACGACCATGCCGGGGTCCCTTCTGTCATGAATCAATGCCGAGGACTGGTATATCAGTCGTGCAACACCGTAGGGTGGCGCTCGGGCGGGGGTCAAGGGGTTCGGCGGAAGCGATGTGACCGGGGCCTCCCCGGGGTCGGCACACGTCCCCCCGCACCCCGCCGCGCGCCGTTCCACACGTCCCCACGAGAGGAGATCCGTCGCCATGGCCTACGAGGTGAAGGGCGTCGTCGCCCGCGGCAAGGGCGCCCCGGTGGCCGTCGAGACGATCGTCGTCCCCGACCCCGGTCCGGGTGAGGCCGTCGTCGACGTGCAGGCCTGCGGGGTCTGCGCCACCGACCTGCACTACCGCGAGGGCGGGATCAACGACGAGTTCCCGTTCCTGCTCGGCCACGAGGCCGCCGGCGTGGTCTCCGCCGTCGGGGAGGGCGTCACGAACGTCGCGGTCGGCGACTTCGTGGTCCTCAACTGGCGGGCGGTCTGCGGCCAGTGCCGCGCCTGTCTCAAGGGCGTGCCGCAGTACTGCTTCGACACCCACAACGCGGCGCAGAAGATGACGCTCACCGACGGCACCGAGCTGTCCCCGGCGCTGGGCATCGGCGCGTTCGTGGAGAAGACGCTGGTCCACTCCGGCCAGTGCACCAAGGTCGACCCGGCCGCCCCGGCGACCGCCGCGGGGCTCCTGGGCTGCGGGGTGATGGCCGGGGCCGGGGCGGCGATGAACACCGGCGCGGTCCGCCGCGGCGAGAGCGTCGCCGTGTTCGGCTGCGGCGGCGTCGGGAACGCCGCGATCGCCGGGGCCAAGCTGGCCGGCGCGACCACGATCGTCGCCGTCGACATCGAGGACCGGAAGCTGGAGTGGGCGAGGCAGTTCGGCGCCACCCACACGGTCAACTCGCGGAAGACGGACGCGGTCGAGGCGATCAAGGGCCACACGAACGGCTTCGGGGTGGACGTCGCGATCGACGCCGTCGGCCACCCGGCGGTGTTCGAGCAGGCCTTCTACGCCCGCGACCTGGCCGGCCGCGTCGTGCTGGTCGGCGTCCCGACCCCGGACATGAGGATCGAGCTGCCGCTCATCGAGGTCTTCGGCCGCGGCGGTGCGACGAAGTCCTCCTGGTACGGCGACTGCCTGCCCAGCCGCGACTTCCCGATGCTGGTCGACCTGTACCTGCAGGGGCGCTTCCCGCTGGACCAGTTCGTCACCGAGGCCATCGGCCTGGACGACGTCGAGGAGGCGTTCGACAACCTGCGCCGGGGCGAGGTGCTGCGTTCCGTGGTGGTGTTGGACAAGTGAGCGAGCGTGCGAGCTCACCGAGGTGCAGCACGGCTGCGCGAGTCGACCGACTGGTCACCTCCGGTGCCGACGGGCAGGCCGAGACCAACGTCTGGCTGGTCGGGGACGATGACGAGGTGCTCGTCATCGACGCCCCGCGCGACGCCGCCCCGATCCTCGAGGCGGTCGGCGGACGGACGGTGACGGCGATCGTGCTCACCTCCGGGCACGGCGACCAGGCCACCGGCGCCGTGGCCCTGCGCGAGGCCACCGGCGCGCCGATCTGGCTCAACCCCGCCGACCTCGGGCTCTGGAGCGCCGTCCACCCGGGTGCGCTGCCCGACTCCGCCGTCGGCCACTGCACGCCCTTCTCCGTGGCCGGGACGCTCCTGCTCTCGATGCACACCCCGGGCCACAGCCCGGGGGGCACCTCGCTCTACTCGCGGGACCTGGGCACCGTCTTCACCGGCGGCACCCTGCCCGGGGCCGCCGGGCACTCCGCCACCGACGCGCCGACCCTGCGCAGCTCGGTCCGCTCGCGCCTGCTGACCCTCCCCGCGGACACGGTGGTCAAGCCCGGCCAGGGCGAGGACACCACCATCGCCGCGGAGGCGTCCCGTGTGCGTTGAGGTCCCGGGCCCGAGCCGGGTGACTGCGGACGACGGCCGGCCGGCCCGGGGGCGAGCCCGGGCCGCGCTGGCCCGAGCGCTGCGCGAGGCCAGCTACGAGGTGCTGCCGCTGCGCGGCGCCGAGGAGTCGGTCGTCGAGCACGTCCCCCGGACCGTGCCCCTCACCGTGACGGTGACCGAGGCCAAGGGCCTGACGCCCACGCTGGAGCTGGCCGAGCGGCTGTCCCGCCAGGGGTTCGCGGTCAGCCCCCACCTGGCCGCTCGGCTGGTCCGCGACGCGGCGCACCTGACCGACCTCGTGGCACGGCTCCGCGACGCCGGCGTCGACGGCGTGTTCGTCGTGGGGGGCGACGCCGCCGAGCCGGCCGGGTCGTTCCCCGACGCGCTCAGCCTGCTCGAGGAGCTGGAGACCGCCGGCCGCCCCTTCCGGCACGTGGGGATCGGTGGCTACCCCGAGGGCCACGGGCACATCAGCGCGGAGCTGATCGAGCGGGCGCTGGAACGGAAGGCGCCGCACGCGACCCACGTCATCACCCAGCTGTGCTTCCACCCATCGACGACGACGGCCTGGGCGCGCCAGGTGCACGAGCGCGGCGTCGCCCTGCCGATCCGGGTCGGACTCCCCGGCGCCGTGACGCGGCAGAAGCTGGTGCGCATCTCGGCCGGGCTCGGGCTCGGCCAGTCCGCCCGCTTCCTCGCCAAGCAGCACAGCGTGTTCTGGCGCTTCTTCCTCCCGCACGGCTACCGGCCCGACCGCCTGGTCGAGCGCCTCGCGCCCGCCCTCGGACAGCCCGGGCACGGCCTGCAGGGCCTGCACTTCTTCACGTTCAACGAGGTGGCGCGGACCGAGGCCTGGCGGCGGGCGTGGCTGGCCCGCCTGTCGGACGCCGGGTGCGATGACCGGTGAGCGCAGCGCGGCCGGATCCGCCCTGGACGTGTCGTACGGGGCCGTCACCGTCCTCGGCTCGCCGGAGGCAGGCCGCTACCCCACCGGCAACTCCCTGCTGATCCGCGGGACGCGGGGCACCGTGCTGGTGGACCCCTCGCTCGAGGTCCACCGGCGCGGCGGGGTGCCCGGCGGCGTGGACCTGGTCGCCGTCAGCCACGGCCACGAGGACCACCTGGCCGGGCTGCACCTGTTCCCGGACTCCCCGGTCCTCGCCCACCCGGCCGAGGTCGGCGCCGTCCGCTCCCCCGACGTCCTGCTGGCCGGCTTCGGGATGGGGCCCCGGGAGGCCGGGGCCGTCGCGGAGGGGCTCCGCGAGACCTTCCACCTCGCCGAGCGCCGGGACGTCAGCACGTTCGACGACGGCGACGTCCTGGACCTCGGCGGCCGGACCGTGACCGTCCTGCACCTGCCGGGGCACACCGCGGGCCACTGCGGCTTCCTCGTCGAGCCCGACGGCTTCCTGTTCCTCGGGGACGTCGACCTCACGTCCTTCGGCCCCTACTACGGCGACCTGTCGAGCAGCCTGGAGGACTTCGAGGCGTCGATGGCGCGCCTGCGCGACGTCGAGGCCCGGTGGTACGGGACCTCCCACCACGTCGGCGTGGTCGAGGGCCGTCCCGCCTTCCTCGCCGCCCTGGACCGGTTCGCGGCGGTCATCCGCCGTCGGGACGACGTGCTCCGGGAGCTGCTCCGGCAGCCGCGGACCCTCGAGGACGTCGTCGCCCACCGGCTGGTGTACCGGCCACACGTGCAGCTGCCGCTGGTCGACGCGGTGGAACGGCGCACCGCCCGCCTGCACCTGGAGCGGCTGGTGCGCCTCGGCGCCATCGTCGTCACCGACGACGGCTACCTCGCCGTCTGACGGATCCGGCCCCGCGGCGCGCCGGCGAGCACGCGCCGCGGGACCGGTGGACGGTGGCCCTCCTGCCCTCGGTGGGGGCAGGAGGGCCCTTGCATCAGCGGGACAGGCGCTGCGTCAGCCAGTCGTGGAAGGCGCCGATGTGGTGCTCGGAGGGCACCAGCACGCCACCCTTGGCGTAGGCCCGGGAGGACATGGCCGGCTGGGTCCGCTCGCAGGCGGCGAAGTCCTGCTCGTTCACGCGGTGGAACAGCTCCACCGACCGCGACACGTCCCGGCCCGACTCGACGACCTCGTGCGTGTACAGCCAGTCGCACTCGACGATCGTCCGGTCGACCGAGACCGGGAACATGCGGTGGAAGATGACGTGGTCGGGCACCAGGTTGACGAAGACCGTCGGCTTGACCGTGATGGCGTAGTAACGCCGGTCCTGGTCCTCGTCGACGCCCGGCAGCCGGTCGAAGCCCTCGCTGCCGTCGACGGTGAAGCCCTTGACGTCGTCGCCGAACTCCGCGCCGTGCCCGACGAAGTACTGCGCCGCGTAGCCGTCGGCGAACTCGGGGAGCACCTCGGTGAGCTCGGGGTGGATGGTCGCGCAGTGGTAGCACTCCATGAAGTTCTCGATGATCAGCTTCCAGTTGGCCTTGACGTCGTAGGTGACGCGGCGGCCCACGGACAGCGAGTCGAGGTCGTAGTGGTCGATCGCCTCCACGCTGCCGAGGCGCTCGACGACCTCGCTCATGACGCTGTCCTCGAAGGACGGGGGCTCCTTGGCCAGGCACACCCACGCGTAGCCCAGCCACTCCCGCAGCGCCACCGTGACCAGGCCGTACTCGACCCGGTCGATGTCGGGCATCTTGGTGAGGTTGGGGGCCGCGATGAGCTTGCCCTCCAGGTCGTAGGTCCACGCGTGGTACGGGCACCGGAAGGCGCGGTTGGTCGCGCCCGAGTCCTCCGTGCAGATCTGCGCACCGCGGTGCCGGCAGATGTTGAGGAACGCGCGCAGCTGCCCGTCCCGGCCGCGGACGACGAGGACGCTCTCGCTGCCCACCTGGACCTTCTTGAACGAACCGGGCTTGGCCAGGTCGCTGGACCGCACCACGCAGAACCACATGTCCTCGAAGACGTGCGACTGCTCCAGCGCGAAGACGGCGGGGTCGGTGTAGTAGTGGCCCGGCAGCGTGGAGATGAGGCTCGCGGGCTGTTCGGTGGTGGTCATACGGCACCTCGGGGTTCCGTCGGCGATCTGCGGGACGCCGGAAGTCGGACAACACGGGTCTGCGACTAGCCACGGTCGTCGTCCGCCAGCGAGCTCAGGACGACCGGCGTGTTGCACATTACAGAGCGCGTCGCGCTCTACGCAACAACTTGACGGTGCAAACGTGCCCGGAGACGTTTCGAGGGCTGCGGGGGCGACGGGGTGCGCACGCGACGCGATCGTGCGGTCGCTCCGTCCGCGCCGCGTGCACCCACCGCGCAACGAGGGCGACGCCCCGAGGGAACGCTGCGAGGCGGGGCGGCGCCGGGCGGGCGGCGCCCCGCCGGGTCAGCGCGTCTGGCTGAAGAAGCCGAGCCTCCGGCTCAGCTCGTCGGCGCCCGACACCACGCGCCGGGCCAGTCGCGCGAAGTCGGCCGGGTCCATGCGGAAGGACGGCCCGGAGACGCTCAGCGCCGCCATCACGTCGCCGTCCGCGCCCCGGACGGGCGCGGCGACGGCGTTGAGGCCGACCTCGTACTCCTCGACGGTGCTGCCCCATCCCTGCTCGACGATCCGGTCGAGGTCCTGCCGCAGTGCCTCGGGGTCGGTGGTCGTGGTGTGCGTGTAGCGCGGCAGCTCCCGGGAGAGCACGCCCTTGCGGACGGCGTCGGGCGCGTGGGCCAGGAGCACCTTGCCGCTCGACGTGGCGTGCAGCGGGGTGCCCTGCCCCACCCAGTTGTGCGTGCTGAGGGCCGCCGGCCCGCGGACCTGGCTGACGTTCACCGCGCGGTCGCCGTCCAGGATGGCGATGTTGACCGTCTCCTCGAGCTCGGCGGCCAGCGCCTCGCAGATCGGCCGTCCCTCGCGCGCGATGTCCAGCTGTGCGGCGGCCGCGCCGGCGAGGCGCACGACGCCGAAGCCCAGCCGGTACTTGCCCCGGTCGGCCAACTGCTCGACGAAGCCCCGGCTCTCGAGGGCCGCGACCAGCCGGAAGGCCGTGGACTTGTGCACGCCGAGTTCGGCCGCCACCTCCGTGACGCCGGCCTCCCCCTGGGCCGCCAGGATCTCGAGGACGCTCAAGGCGCGGTCCACGGACTGCACGACGGCGACCGAGCCCCGCTCTGCGTTCTCTGCCTGCGGCTCACTCATGATCTCAGGGTAGGTGGCCCCTGCTACGCCCCCGCTCCCCTTCCTCTTGACGACGGGGTGAAGCGCGAGCAGGCTGTTGCGCTATCAGCACTGCGTTGCGTGTAATGCAACAACGACGAGCTGGAGCGCCCATGATCCCGGTCTGTCCCACGACCGCCCTGCCGCCCGGTGAGGCCATCCGAGTAGCGGCCGACGAGCCCATCGCGGTCTTCAACGTCGACGGCGACTTCTACGCCATCGACGACACCTGCACCCACCAGGACGCCTCGCTGGCCGACGGCTGGCTCGACGGCTGCGCCGTGGAGTGCCCCCTGCACTCCTCGTGCTTCGACCTGCGCACCGGCAAGGTGTCCGGTCCACCGGCCAAGACGCCGGTCCGCACGCACGCGGTCGTCGTCCGGGACGACATGGTCTACGTGCAGCCCGGTGTGCCCGCGGACGGTGCCGCATGACCCCGACGGTCGCCGTGGTCGGCGCGTCCCTGGCCGGCCTCTCGGCTGCGCGTGCGCTGCGGGAGCAGTCCTTCGAGGGCCGCATCGTGGTCATCGGCGACGAGGTGCACGCCCCGTACGACCGCCCGCCCCTGTCGAAGGAGTTCCTGGCCGGGACGGCCTCGCTGGAGGACATCGCCCTCGGCGCACCCGACGACGACGACCTCTCCCTCGAGTGGCGGCTGGGCGCCACGGCGGTCGGCCTGGACCGCCCGAGCCGCACGGTGCTGCTGGACGACGGCAGCACGGTGCGCGCCGACGGCGTCGTCCTCGCCACGGGGGCCCGCGCCCGGCGCCTGCCCGGCAGCGAGGGGCTCGCCGGCGTGCACGTGCTGCGCTCCCTGGACGACGCGGTCGCCCTGCGCGCCGACCTCGCCGCCGGTGGACGTCTGGTCGTGATCGGCGCCGGCTTCATCGGGGCGGAGGTCGCCTCCACGGCCCGCACGCTGGGATGTGAGGTCACCGTCGTGGAGACCCAGCCCGTCCCGCTCGCCGGTCCGCTGGGTGCCGACATGGGCGCGGTCTGCGCCGGGTTGCACGCCGACCACGGCACCCGGCTGCTCGTCGGCACCGGTGTCGCCGGCCTGGTCGGCACCGCGAGGGTGGAGGCGGTCGAGCTGACCGACGGCACCCGCCTGCCCGCCGACGTGGTGGTCGTGGGGATCGGCGCCCTGCCCAACGTCGAGTGGCTGGCCGACTCCGGCGTGGCCCTCGGCAACGGCGTCCTCACCGACGCGCGCGGCGCGACGAACACCCCGGGCGTGGTCGCGGTCGGCGACTGCGCCGCGGTGTGGTCGGCTGCCGCCGAGCGGCACGTCCGCACCGAGCACTGGACGCACGCGCTCGAGCAACCGGCGACCGCGGTCGCCACCCTGCTCGGCGCCGGGGAGCCCGCGGCGACCCCGGTGCCCTACTTCTGGTCCGACCAGTACGGGGCCCGCATCCAGTTCGCGGGATCGCGCCGCGAGGGGGACGTCGCCCGCGTGGTGGAGGGCAGCTGCGCCGACCGCAGCTTCCTGGTGGTCTACGAGCGCGACGGGCAGCCCGTCGCCGTCCTCGGGATGAACCAGCCCCGGTTGTTCACCCGGTGGCGCCGGCAACTGCGCTCAGCGGTGCCCACGCCGTCCTGACCGCCCCGCCGGCGCCGTCCGGCCACCGGCGCGCGGCGCGGCGAGCGCGGCGGCCGCTCCGAGGACCGCGGCGGCGGCGAGCGGAGCCCGCGACCCGGCGGTGTCGGCGAGGACGCCGAGGAGGGCGGCGCCGGCGGCCTGGCCGACGGTCAGCGCGATGAACAGCAGGGCCGTGGCCTGGGCGGCCGCTCCCGGCGCGAGCCGGCTGCCCCAGACGATCAGCACGCCGCTCAGGGCCACGAACCCGCAGCCGAAGAGCGCCAGGGCCGCGGCGGCGACCACGACGGACCCCGGCCGCCAGGCGAGCAGTCCCGTGCCGGCGGCGGCGAGGCCGGTCGAGGCCAGCCAGACGGCGGGGAGGCCGGCTCGGCGCACCGAGCTCCCGCTCAGGCCGCCGAGCAGGGCGGCACCGCCCAGCAGGCACCACAGCAGCCCGGCGACCCGGGCGGACAGTCCGCTCCCGGTCGTGACGTCGGCACCGAAGGTCCACACCCCGGCCCCACCGGCCCCGGCGAGCAGCGCGGCGGTCAGCGCGCGGACGAGCCGCCGCGGCTGCAGTCCGGACTCCGGCCGGTCGCGGTCCGGCACCGGTGGGCGCCAGCAGGCGGACCGGTCGGCCCACCAGGTCACGAGCAGCGCGCTCCCGGCGAAGGCGACCCACGCCCACCGCCACTCCCCCGGCCAGGCCAGCACCACCAGGCCGCCGGCGACCACCCCTGCCCCGGTGCCGCTGTTGACCACTGCCTGGGAGCGCGGCTCGGCGGCCGGCGACACCGTCCCGGCCACGGCGGCCACCAGTGCCGGACTGGCGGCACCGGCTCCGCTGCCGGCGACGAGCGCGCCGATCGCCAGGACCGGTGTCGCCTCGGCGGACGCGACCGCCAGCGACCCCGCGGCGGCACTGAGACCGGCCGACCACAGGGCCGGACGCGCCCGGCCCCGGCCGACCAGGTACAGGCCCAGCCCGGCAGCGGCGCAGTAGGCGAGGTAGCTGCTCGCGGCGATGCCCCCGGCGGCACCGGGCGTCAGCCCGAGGTCCGAGCGGAACTGCGGCAGGTAGAGGCCGAACCCGTACCGGGTCAGGCCGTAGGTGACGGCGACGACCAGCAGTCCGCTGACCACCAGCGCGCCCGGCGCCCGCCCGGCGTCCGGGCCGCGAGCCGACCGTAACGATCGTTTCAGCATAACGATCGTTATGCTAGGCCGGTGCCCACCGCCGCCGCGAGCCGACCGGCCCGGGAGCGGCTGCTCGCGGCCGCCGGGCAGCTGTTCTACGAGTCCGGGATCGCCGCGACCGGCGTGGACGCCGTCCTGGCCCGCGCCCGGGTGTCACCGGCGACCCTGTACGCGCACTTCTCCGGCAAGGACGGACTGGTCGCGGCCTACCTCGAGGACCGCTTCCGGCGCTGGCAGCAGACCTGGGACGAGGTCCTCGACGAGCGGACCGATCCGGTCGACCGGCTGCTGTCGGTCTTCGACGCGGTCACGCGCTACCGCGACGCCGAGGGCAACCGTCGCGGGTGCGCGTTCCTCGCGGCGGCCACCGAGCTCCCGCCGGGCCATCCCGGCCGGCAGTGGCTGGCCGCCGACTCGCGGCTGCTGACCGAGCGCCTCCACCGGCTGGCCGAGTCCGCCGGCGCCGACAGGCCCACCGACGTCGCCGACGGTCTGCTGGCCTTCTACGACGGCGCGCTGGCCCGGCTCGCGCGCCAGGCCGCCACCCCTGGACTGGACACGGGCGATCCGGTGCAGCGCGCCCGGCAGGCGGCAGCGGACTGGCTGGTGGGCCGGCTGCGTCCGGCGTCCTCCTCCGGCTGAGGACACCCCGACGGGCCGCGAGCCTCCCGGCACCTGAGCAGTCTCAGCAGCTCCGGTGCCGGGAGGCTCGCTCCCTGCCGATCCGGCCTCAGTCGCGGGGATCGAGCGGGCGGCCGATGGGCTCGGCCTCGGGCTGCCCCTGGGACGGGACGGACGGGCCCTCGACCGGCGCCACGAAGTTGCCGCTCGGCCTGATGGGCAGCCGGCCCAGCGGCTCCGGACCCGTCGGGGACGCCGGCGGCGGCACGCCCGGGGTGTCCGGTGCGCCGGGGATCCGGGCGGGTTCCACCATGAGGACGAAGTCGTCGCCGTGGCGGCTGATGCCGTCGACGACGGCCTGCTCGATCGCCAGGTTGGCGTAGTTGCCCCGCAGCACGATGGGGTCGCGCCGCAGGTCCTTGACCAGGCTCACGGCCATCGCCGCCATCACCAGGGCGAACGGCAGGGCCGCGATGATCGTCAGGTTCTGCAGCCCGGTCAGCGCGGCGCCGTCCTCCCCGAGGAGCAGCATGATCGCTGCGACGGAACCCATCACCACGCCCCAGAACACGACGACCCAGCGGCTGGGCTCCAGGGTGCCGCGCTGCGACAGCGACCCCATCACGATCGAGGCCGCGTCCGCACCGGACACGAAGAAGATCGCCACGAGGACCATCACGAGCACGGTCGCGGCGGTGGCCAGGGGGTACTGCCCGAGGACGGCGAACAGCTGACCCTCCGTGGTGCCCTGGCCGGCGACGTCGAGGCCGTCGCGCTGGGCGGCGATCCCGGCTCCGCCGAACACGGCGAACCACAGCAGGCTGACCAGGCTGGGCACCAGCAGCACGCCCGTGACGAACTGCCGGATCGTCCGCCCGCGGCTGATCCGCGCGATGAACAGCCCGACGAACGGCGTCCAGCTGATCCACCAGGCCCAGTAGAAGACCGTCCAGCCGCGCAGCCAGGTGGCCATCGCGTCCCCGCCGGTGGCCTCCGTGCGCGCGGCCATCTCGCCGAGGTCGGAGAAGTAGCTGCCGATCGCGTCGGGGATCAGGTTGAGGATGAAGATCGTCGGGCCGAGGACGAAGACGAACACGGCGAGCAGCAGGGCCAGGACCATGTTGGTGTTGGACAGCCACTGGATCCCGCGCTCGATGCCGGAGACGGCCGAGGCGACGAAGGCGGCGGTCAGGATCGCGATGATGGCGACCAGGACGCCGTTGCCGACGTCCCCGGCCCAACCGAGGATCTCCACCCCGCTGCCGATCTGCAGCGCACCGAGCCCGAGGGAGGCCGCCGACCCGAACAGCGTCGCGAAGATGGCCAGGACGTCGATGACCCGACCCACCGGGCCCTCGGCCCGCCGCCGGCCGAGCAGCGGGATGAAGGCGGAACTGATCAGCTGGCGGCGGCCCTTGCGGAAGGTGCCGTAGGCGATGGCCAGCCCGACGACGGCGTACATCGCCCACGGGTGCAGCGTCCAGTGGAACAGCGTGGTCGCCATCGCCGTCTGGATCGCCTGAGCGCTCTCCGCCTCGGACGTGAGCGGCGGCGGGGCGACGAAGTGCGACAGCGGCTCGGCGACCCCGAAGAACATCAGCCCGATGCCCATGCCGGCGCTGAACATCATCGCGATCCACGAGATGGTGCGGAACTCCGGCCGTTCGGCGTCACGCCCGAGCGGGATCCGTCCGTACTTGCCGGCCGCCAGCCAGATCACGAAGACGACGAAGGCCGACGCCAGCAGCACGAACAACCAGCCCAGCCTGCCGGTGATCCAGCCGAGGACCGAGCCGCTCACCGTGCCGAGGCCCGTGGGGGTGGCGAAGCCCCAGGCGACGAAGCCGAGCGCCATGACCGCGGCGATGGCGAACAGCACCCGGTCCACCGCCCAGTGCCGGTCGGCGACGCAGGGAGGTGGCTCGGCGATGGCCGGGTGGGTCCCGGTCACGGTCACGTCCGTGGCGTCGACGGGGACGTGTTCGGCTCCCGCTCCGCCGGCCACGTCGGGCGCTGCAGGATCCCCGGGCCCCGACCGGCTCACCGGGCGAGAGGACGAGGGGTTCTCGCTCCGCGGTTTCTCCATGACACTCCCCTGTCTTGTTGCGTCATCCGAGACCGACTTCGCATGAGGGAACCAGAGGCTCTGGCCCGGAACAAGGGTCCACAGTGATTCTTTACACATTCCGCACGAGACGGGCTCTGCGTCATCCGGGCGTAACGAGGCCGCGGCTCGCCCGCTGACCGACGCGTGCGGCGGAGGCGTGCGCGGCGAGACCGGAGGGCGGCCGGCAGCGGTCGGCCGCACCCGCGCCGGAGCGGCCGCACGGCGACCGCAGACCTGGTCAGGGCTGCCGGCGTCCAGGTCTCAGGGCAGGACGATCGCGAAGGCGGGGTCGGGCTGCTCCAGGACGCCGGCGAGCCGGTCGAGCGCGTCGGAGGCGCCCTCGACCACCAGGTCACCGGCCGCTGCGAGGTCGGCCGGCGCCGCCCCGGCGAGGAGAGCGAGCAGGGTGGCGCGGGTGGTCCGGACGTGGGCGTCCGCCGCGTCCCGGCCCGGCCCGGGGCCGTGGGTGAGCACCCCGTTGGCGAGGCTCGTGCGGTAGCGGTCACCGGTGTCGGTGAACTCCCAGTCGATGGTCGTGCGCAGTGGCCACGCGCGCGGGCCGTCCACGCGGATGGCGAGGGCGTCGAACACCTGGGTGAGGGACAGGGCGGCCATGAGGTCGGGCGAGGCCGTCTCGGTCGGGGTGGAGGCACGCCCCCCGCGCAGCTCCGCCGCACCGCTGAGGAAGGAGTTGCGCCAGGTGCCGTTCTCGGCGCCGAACCCGAGCTGCTCCAGCGCGGCGGCCTCCAGCTCGCGTGCCTCCCGGTTCGCGGGATCGGCGAAGACCAGGTGGCTCACGACCTCCGCGACCCAGCGGAAGTCGCCGTCGTCGTAGGCGCGGCGCGCGGACTCCAGGAGCCGGTCTGCCCCGCCGGCGAGCTCGACGTAGCGGCGGCCGGCCGCCTCGGGCGGGTGCTGCCACAGGTGGGCGGGGTTGCCGTCGAACCAGCCCATGTACCGCTGGTACACGGCCTTGACGTTGTGGCTGACCGAGCCGTAGTAGCCGCGGGCGTGCCATGCCTGATCCAGCGCCGGGGGCATCTGCAGCACCTCGGCGATCTCGGCGCCGGTGAGGCCGCGGTTGAGCAGCCGCAGTGTCTGGTCGTGCTGGTAGGCGTAGAGGTCGCGCTGCAGCGACAGCAGCTCGACCACGGGGTCGCGTCCCCAGGTCGGCCAGTGGTGCGAGGCGAACTCGACCTCGGTGCGGTCGGCGAACAGGTCGATGGCCTCGGTCAGGTACCGGGCCCACACCCGGGGGTCGCGGACGAGCGCCCCCCGCAGCGTCAGCAGGTTGTGCAGCGTGTGGGTGGCGTTCTCCGCCATGCACAGAGCCCCGGTGTCGGGGAAGAGGAAGTTCATCTCCGCGGGCGCCTCGGTGCCCGGGGTGACCTGGAAGACCAGGCGGACGCCGTCGAGCACCTCCTCCTGCCCGGTGGCGGTGACCTCGAGCGTCGGGGGGATGAGGGTGACCGTGCCCGTCGAGGTGGTCATGCCCAGGCCTGCTCCGAGCTGTCCCGCGGGTCCGACCGGCAGGGCGGCGCCGTACATGTAGGCGGCCCGACGGGCCATCGCCGTCCCTGCGTAGACGTTCTCGGCCACGGCGTGCTCGAGGAACCCCTCCGGCGCGAGGACCGGGACGCGGCCGGCGGCGACGTCCTCCCCCGAGACGACCCCGCGCACCCCGCCGAAGTGGTCGACGTGGCTGTGCGTGTAGACGACCGCGGTCACCGGCCGCTGTCCTCGTGCCGACCGATAGAGCTCCAGCGCCGCGGCAGCACACTCGGCCGAGATCAGCGGGTCGATCACGATCACGCCGTCGCGGCCCTCGACCAGGGTCGTGTTCGACAGGTCCAGCCCCCGTACCTGGTACGTGCCGGGGACGACCTCGTAGAGGCCGTGCAGCGCGACCAGCTGGGCCTGCCGCCACAGGCTGGGGTTGACCGACGGCGGCCGCGGCGTGCGCAGCACCGGCTCCCACGCGTCGGCGTCCCAGACGACCCGTCCGTCGGCGGCGTGCACCCGGCCGGGCGTCAGCGCGGAGACGAACCCGCGGCGGGCGTCCTCGAGGTCCGTCGGGTCGTCGAACCGCAGTGCCGCCTCGGTCGCCGCCGCGGCAGCGGTGATCGAACTGGCCACGGCTCGCAGGTCGGTGTCGGTCATCGTTCCTCGATCCACGCCGCCGGGGCGCACCCGGCGGTCCCGCGCCGGCCGGTGTCGCAGCCCCTGACCACGGTGGCGGCCCGCTCGGGCGTCGCCGTCATCCCGAGCGGGTGAGCCCCACGCGGTGTCCGGGCCCGACGCGCCGGTCACCGCGGCGGCCCGGTGGTGCCGGGGAGGATCACCCGGCGCGGACGGCGTCGGCCGCCGGCGTGCCGCCCACGCTGTCGGGATGGCCGACGACCCGACGAGCGGGACCGGTGCGGCGCCGCTGCCCGACTCGCGCACCCCGACGACCGAGCCGGCCTCCCGGGTGGTCGCCGCCGACATCGAGCGGATGACCGGCCGGCTCTTCCTGCACGACACGTACGCCCGGTCGGGCTTCTGGGTGCTGCTGGTCCTGGCGGCGGTCATCGCCGGTGCGGGCATCGTGGCGGACTCCGACGCCACGGTCATCGGGGCGATGATCGTGGCACCGCTCATGACGCCGATCCTGGGCACCGCGCTCGCCGTCGTCCTGGCCGACCGCCGGCAGGTGCTGTGCAGCGTCCAGCTCATCGTCGCCGGCGCCGCGGCGGTGGTCGCCCTCGGTCTGCTCCTCGGCCTGATGGTGCCCGAGCCGATCACCGCAGCGACCAACTCGCAGGTGGCCGGGCGGGTCAGCCCCCGCCTGATCGACCTGGTCAGCGCGCTGGCGACCGGGGCCGTCGGCGCGTTCGCGCTCGTCCGCTCCGACGTGTCCGACGCCCTGCCCGGCGTGGCCATCGCCATCTCGCTGGTGCCGCCGCTGGCCGTCGTCGGGCTCACCCTCGAGTCGGGCGTCCCCGAGCAGTCGCTGGGCGCGCTGTTGCTCTTCGCCACGAACGTCACGGCGATCATCGCCACCGGGACCGCCGTGTTCCTGGGGTTCCGCGTCCGGGAGGTCGCCCAGCGGGCCGGCCGGGAGGTCGGCAGGTTCCGCGGGCGCACCCTGGTCGTCGTCTCCGCGCTCCTGGTCCTGGTGGCCGTGCCGCTGACGATCGGCAGCTACCAGGTGGCCGTGGCGCAGCACTCCGTCAGTGCGGCCCGTCCCGCCGCCGAACGGTGGGCGGCGGCGCAGGGCTGGCAGATCGTGGGCCTCGACTTCCGGCAGGGGGTCCTGCAGGTGGCCGCGGCGGGACCACCACCGGCCGCCGACGCCGACTCGCTCCGCCAGGCCCTCGACGCGGCGGGTCTGGCCGCCGTGCCGGCACGGCTGTCGCTGGTGGTCGGCGGCACGCGAGAGCTGCCCGCGACCGCCGGTTGACGACGTCGCGGGCCGCACCGGAGTGCGGAGCTGGCCGACCGTGAACCCGTCCGGCGCTGACGCCCGGCCTCCCGGACGGGCGACCGTGTCCCCGGCGAGGCCGGGCGACCGGGACGGGCGCGGTCTGACCGCGCCCGTCCGGCTGCGGTGTCAGCGGGGAGGCGCCCAGGACAGCGGCTCGCGGACCGGGGAGGTGTTGAAACTGGGCAGGACCATGTGGCCGCCGTCGACAGGCAGTGCGACACCGGTGATGTCGGCCGCGTCGTCCGAGGCCAGGAACACCACGGCCCGGCTGATCGTCTCAGGGGTCAACATGCCCAGTCCGGCGAGCGCATGCCAGTTCCGGGCGCTCTCCGCGCGGTCCTCCGGAGTGCCGCCCGGGTGGCCGGCCATCATGTCGTAGGACCCCTGCCAGTCGTTCATCTTCGTGTCGACGAACCCGGGACAGATGGCGTTGCACCGCACGCCGTACGGCGCCATCTCCACGGCGAGGCTCTTCATCAACCCGATGACACCGTGCTTGGCCGCCGTGTAGTGCGCGAAGCCGGGGCCGGCCTCGAGTCCGTTGACCGACGACGTGAGGATCACCGATCCGCTCCCCTGGGCCAGCAGGTGCGGGGCGGCCGCCTTCACCGTCCGCCACGGACCCGAGAGGACGACGTCGACCATCTCGGCCCACTGCTGCTCGGTGATCTCCCACGCCGGGGTGAGGGCCCAGATGCCGGCGTTGGCGACCACGACGTCCAGCCGGCCGAGCTCGCTGACGGCTCGCGCGACGGCGGCATCGAGATCCTCCTGCCTGCGCACGTCCCCGTGCACGGCGATGGCCCGGCGGTCCAGGGCCTCGACGGCGGCGACCGTCTCCTTGAGGTCCTCCGCCGTGCCCGGGGAGTAGGGCAGCGTGTCCAGGGTGTCCGGGACGTCCAGGCAGACGACGTCGGCTCCCTCACGGGCCATCGCGACGGCATGTGCCCTGCCCTGCCCCCGCGCGGCGCCGGTGATGAACGCGACGCGACCGGCGAGTCGACCGCTCATGCTCGCTCCCTCTCGAGGTGGTGGTGTTCGGGACTGTGGGTGGTGTCAGCCATGACGAGGGGTCAGGCCGGGATCGCAGTGGGCTGGAACGCCAGCAGGCGCCACCGGTCCCCCTCGGCGACCCACACCGCGGCGACCCGGCTGTTGAGCGTCTTCGCCTTCCCGCGCATCTGGATGGAGCCGGACATCGTGCCGCCGACGACCACCACGCCGGGCCGGCTCACGACCGCCTCGGTGGTGTGCTCCAGGCTGTGGTAGACGAGCGTCCCGTTGCGCAGGAGCTCCAGGTAGGAGGCCTTGCTGTCGACCGTGGCGTCGGAGTGGGCGTAGCGGACGTCGTCGCTGAGCAGCTCGCCCAGGGCGTCGAGGTCGGCGTCGACCATCGCCGCGTAGCGACGGTCCTCGAGGTCCTCGATCTGGCTGGTGGAGAGCGTGTCGGACAGGGTCATCGTTCCTCCATCGGGTTGTCGTTCCGGAGAAGTCGCAGGACCTCGGCCATGTCCCGGTCGGACAGGCCGGCTCGGCGCGCGTCGTCGAGGACGCGACCGACCGTGGTCGCGACCGGCAGGTCCAGGTGGTGCTCACGCGCGAGCTCCAGACCCAGCCCGACGTCCTTGTGCAGCAGGGAGACCGGGAAGGCGACACCGGCGCTCTCCGGCCTCAGGAACGTCTCGCGCTTGTAGGAGACGTAGGGCGCGGCCACGGCACTGGCCTGGAGGACGTCGTAGAAGACCTCGGGGTCCAGCCCGTCGGCGCGCGCGACCACGAGCGCCTCCGCGACGGCCTGGTTCAACGACGCCAGGGCCAGGTTCACGGCGAGCTTGGCGGCCGAACCGGAACCCACCGGCCCGGTGTGGAACTGGGCCCGGGTCATCGCGGCGAGCAGGGGTCGAACGGCGGCGAACACCTCCGGTTCCGCGCCGACCATCGCGGTGAGGGTGGCGTTCTCGGCCATGCTGACGCTGCCGGACACCGGGGCGTCGGCGAGGACGACGCCCGTCGCGCGAGCCTTCTCCGCGAGTGCGCGGACCGGCGCGGCGCCGACGGTCCCCATCACCACGTGCACGTGGGAGGACCCGCCGTGCGCCACGATCCCGTGCTCGCCGAAGAGCAGGCTCTCGGTGGCCGCCGCGTCGGGCAGCATGCTCACCGAGACCTCGGTCCGGGCGAGCCGGGAGACGTCGTCGGCCACCTGCACGCCGGCGTCCGCCAGCTCGGGCGGCACGGCGTCGGAGGAGACCGCGGGGTCGTACCCGACCACCTCGTGACCGGCGAGTGCCAGATGGCGCGCCATGGGGCGCCCCATCCGGCCCAGACCGGCGAACCCGACCTGCATGACCTGACCTCCTGGAGCTCTGATCGGGTCTCGCTGGGACCAGCGAGACGCTGAGACGTACGGGACGACCCGGCGCCCGCGGGGAGGGACCGGCCCCCGGGACCCGGCCGGGCCAGGCCCGGGCAGCGTGCTAGCGCTGCAGGGCGGGCGGCGGATCTCCCGCCCAGGCGGCGCGCAGCAGGGCCTCGACGCCGTCGCGGGTGACCGGCCGGGGGTTGGCGTACGGATTGGCCACGGCGAGCTGGGCGATCCGCGGGACGTCGTCCTCGGCCATGCCCAGCTCGCGCAGCGACCGCGGTGCGCCCAGCCGGCCGGCGAGCTCCCACAGCGCCCGGGCCGGGTCGGGTGTCCCGCCCAGGGCACGGGACAGTGCGGCGACCGCGTCGGGGGCGGCGGGCTGGTTGTGGGCCAGGGCGTGCGGCAGGACGACGGTGTGGGTCTGCGCGTGCGGCAGGTCCAGCGTGCCGCCGAGGGTGTGGCACAACTTGTGGTGCAGCGACATGGTGGTCGCGGCGAGCACCGCGCCGCACAGCCAGGCCCCGTACTGCGCCTCGCCGCGCGCGTCGAGATCGGACCCGTCGGCGACCACCCTCGGCAGCGCGGCCGCCAGCGCCCGGGCGCCCTCCTCGGCCATCAGCGAGACGATCGGCGTCGCGTCGGGCGCGTACAGGCCCTCCACGGCGTGGGCGATCGCGTTGATCCCGCTGGTGGCCGACAGTCCCGCCGGCAGGGTCAGCGTCAGCTCCGGGTCGTAGACGACGCTGCGCGGCAGCACCCGGAGGTCGCGGCCGGTGCGCTTGGCCCCGCCCTCGGTCAGCCCCCACACCGGGGTCATCTCCGAACCGGCGTAGGTGGTCGGCACCGCGATCACCGGCAGGCCGTGCTCGAGCGCGATCGCCTTGCCCAGCCCGACCGCCGACCCGCCACCGACGGCCACGCAGCCGTCGGCGCCCAGCTGCCGGGCCAGGTCCCGGGCCCGCGTCGCCACCTCGATCGGCACGTGCATCCGGGCCTCGGGCAGCACGCCCGCCGCCCGCTCCCCCAGGGCCGCGGCGACCTGCTCGCCGGTGGCCTCCTGCTCCGGGGAGCACAGCACCAGCACCCGGGTCAGCCCCAGGGCGGCGACCTCGTCGGGCAACGAGGCCAGGGAGCCGGCGCCGAACACGACCCGCATGGGCAGCGCGGAGTAGGTGAACGGCCGGATCACGACGGCGCTCCCCGGACGACGGTCGGCTGCGCCTCGGCCGGCTGGGCCGCCGGCGGCGCCTGGTCGGCGCGCAGCAGGGTCAGGTCGAACGTCAGCGTGCGGAACGGGTTGGCCAGCCCGACCTGCGCGGCGCGGGCCGGGTCGTCGACCTCGGGCACCTCGCGGATCAGGCTCTCCTTGACCCCGAAGACCGCGTCGGAGTCCAGGTACGGGGAATCGGCCACGAAAACGTGCGTGGTGACCGGCCGGTAGCCGGCCGCGGCGACGATGAAGTGCAGGTGCGCCGGGCGGTTGGGGTGCCGGCCGGTGGCGGCCAGCAGCTGGCCGACCGGGCCGTCGTCGGGGATCGGGTAGTAGCGCGGCACCACCGACCGGAACCAGAACCGGCCCTCGGCGTCGGTGGTGAACAGCCCGCGCAGGTTGCCCGGCGGCTGGATGTCGGGCTGCTGGACGTCGTAGAAGCCGTCCTCGTTGGTCTGCCACACGTCCACCGACGCCCCCGCCAGCGGCTCGCCATCCGGACCGGTGACCCGCCCCGACACCAGGCACGGGGTGCCCTTGCGGTCGAGGTTGATGTCGTCACCCAGCTGCCGCTCCGGCGAGGCCACCATGTGGAACGGGCCCAGCACCGTCGACTCGGTCGAGGTACCGCCGGTGCGGTGGTTGATCGTCTCCACCAGCATGGAGATGCCCAGCACGTCGGAGAGCAGGATGAACTCCTGCCGCACCTCGTTGCTCATGTGCCCGGTGCGGGTGAGGAAGTCGATCGCGAAGCCCCACTCCTCCTCGGTCAGCTCCACGTCCTTGACGAACGCGTGCAGGTGCTGCACCAGCGAGGTCAGCACCTGCTTCAGCCGCGGGTCGGGGGTGTTCGCGAAGCTGGCGGCCACGACCTCGGCCGACCCCTCCTCGGTGAACAGTTGCCGGTCGGTCATGCCGTCACCTCGGTGTCGATGAGGAGCTTGCCTCGCGCGGCGCCCTCGGCCATGGGGACCAGGGCGTCCTCCACCGCGTGTTCCAGCGGGACGACCTTCTCGACCAGCAGGGACGCCAGGTCGCGCTGGGCCAGGAGGTCCAGGGCCGCGGGCAGGTTGACGTCGCACACGTGCGCGACCGTCGTCATCACGTCGATCTCCCTGAGGATGAGGTGAACCGCGTCGAAGGACACCTCCTTCTTGGGCAGGCCGACCAGCAGCACGGTGCCTCCCCGGCGAGTCAGCCGCTGCACCCGCGACATGCCGTCGACCAGTCCGCTCGCCTCGACGGTGACGTCGGCGAGGGCTGACCCGGTCAGCTCCCGGACCACCTCCAGGGGGTCGGTGTCCCGGGCGTCGACCGTGTGGGTGGCCCCGACCTGCTTCGCGACGTCGAGCCGGGCAGGGTCCACGTCGACCGCCACGACCGCACCCGCGCCGGCCGCCGCGGCACCGGCGATGACGAAGGAGCCGATGGCGCCGGCGCCGTGCACGACGACCACGTCCCCCGGCTGCATGCGGCTGCGCTCCACCGCGTGGAACCCCACCGCCAGCGGTTGCGCCAGGGCGGCGTTGTCGTCGGACACGGTCGGCGCCACCGGGTGGAGCATCGCGGCCGGGACCGTGATGCGTTCGGTGAGCCCGCCGTCGGCGGACAGGCCGAAGGTCCAGTAGGACGCGCAGAGGTTCGTCTGCCCGCGCCGGCACCAGTCGCACCGGCCGCACCAGACGCCTGCACCCGCGGCGACGCGCTCGCCGACGGCGAACCGGTCGACCGCGGACCCGGCCTCCTCGACGACCCCGATGAACTCGTGCCCGAGGACGACCGGCCCCTGTGCGCCGCTGGCCGGGTGCCGCTTCTCCAGCGGGGTCATGACCGGGCCGGCGGCGAACTCGGTGGCGTCGGTGCCGCACAACCCCGCCCGCACCACCCTGAGGCGCACGTCACCGGGCCCGGGGGGCGGCGGCTCAGGGCGCTCCTCGATGCGGGCGTCCCCCGCGGCGTGCAGGACGAGGGCCTTCACCGCGTGCTCCGGTTCTCGATGTGCACCTTGATGTTCTCCCCGGTCTGCCGGGCGGCGGCGTAGGCGTCGGGAGCCTCGTCCAGAGCGAAGCGGCGGGTCACCATGGGCGAGAGGTCCAGGCCGGTGCGAGCCAGGAAGCGCAGCGTCTGCGGCCACACCCCCGGTGAGCCGATGCTGCCGCGGATCTGCAGCTGCTTGGACTGGATGAGACCCAGCTGCGCCTGGGCACTGCGGCCGACGTCGATGCCGATGTTGACCAGGCGTGCGTTGAACCCGGCCACCTCCAGGGTCGCGGCCATGGCGGCCGGCTGTCCCGAGGCCTCCAGCACCACGTCGGCGCCCCGTCCCCCGGTCAGCTCCATCACCGTGTCGAGGAAGCCGTCGGCCGTCGGGTCCACGACCTCGTCGGCGCCCAGCCGACGCGCCAGGTCCGCCCGCGACGCGTTGGGCTCGGCGGCGATGACCCGGGCTCCCAGAGTGGAGGCGACGGCCACGCAGCTGAGCCCGATCGGGCCGGCGCCGAACACCACGGCGGTGTCGCTGGCGTTGAGGTTGTCCGCCCGCATGGCCGCGAAGTAGGCGCAGCTGAACGGCTCGACGAGCGCGGCCTGTGTGTCGGTCAGCTGCTCGGGAACGCGGTGCAGCCACTCGGGCCGCGCGACGAAGTACTCGGCGGCGGCACCGGAGATCGAGAACCCGAAGTGGTCCTCGCCGATGACGCACTCCCCCACCACGCGGTCACCGGGCCGGAAGTCGGTGACGTCGCGGCCGACCTCCACGATCTCCCCCGCCCACTCGTGGCCGGGGATGATCGGGTAGGCGAACGGGATGATGTAGCGCCCCTCGAGCAGCTCGAAGTCGGAGTGGCAGATGCCGACCGACCGCGAGGCGACGAGGACCTCGTCGGCCTTGATGGACGGGGTGTCGAGCTCCTCGAGCGCCAGCTTGTCCACGTCCTGGAACTGAACGGCCTTCATCGTGTTCCTCACCTCGGGATGACCCGCTCGCGACGGAGCCGGTCGAACAGGTCCAGGAACGAGCGCTCGCTGTCCTGGACGTCGGGGAAGCCGGCCTCCCGGCTCTTGGTCATGTCGGCGTACGTCTCGACGGTGCGACCGAGGTCGCTGTCGGTGTGCCACCAGGGGGCGAGCCGGTCGACGTCCGGCTCGGTCAGGCCCTCCCGGTCGGCGATCCGCCGCCAGGTCTGGGGCGCATCGGTCATCTGCTCGACCAGTGGCGTGGGGGAACCCGGGTACGGGGCCGGCTCCACGCCGAGACCCGAGGCCACGACCTCCCACATCCGGCGCCAGTGGAAGGTGTCGCCGTTGACCACGTTGAACGCCTCGTTCGCCGCGGTCGGTGCCGTGGCAGCCCAGGCGAGGTGCCGCGCCAGCAGCCGCGCGTCGGTGATGTCGGTCGTCCCGTCGTACTGCTCGGGGGACCCCGGGAAGACGAACGGCCGCCCCGTCTCCTTGGCGATGGTGCCGTAGACGGCGAGCGTGACGCCCATGTTCATGGCGTTGCCCAGCGCGTAGCCGATGACGGTGTGCGGCCGGTGCACCGACCAGCGGAAGCCGTACTTCTCGGCGGCGGCGAAGAGGATGTCCTCCTGGTCGTAGTAGAAGTTCTTGTGGTCCAGCCGGGGCTGGCTCTCCCGGAACGGTGGCTGGGCCGGGTTCTGGGCGTACGCCTCGAAGGGGCCGAGGTAGTGCTTGAGGCCGGTGACCAGGGCGACGTGCTCGAGGGTGCCCACCGCTCCGGCGGCGTCGAGGGTGTTCCGCGTCATGGCGCCGTTGACCTCGATGTTGCGGTCCTCGGTGTCCTGCCGCAGCCACGTGCAGTAGAAGAGGTGGGTCGCCCGGACCTGCTCGGCCACCGCGGCCACCGACGCGGGGTCGAGGGCGTCCCCGGCGACCGGACGCACGCCCTCGGCCTCGGCGCCGGGCCGGCGGGACATGCCGTAGACCTCCCAGCCGGTGGCGGCCAGGTGCTCGGCGGTGTTGCGGCCGGTCAGGCCGGTGGCGCCGACGACCAGCGCCCTGCGGTTGCTCATCGGACCTCGCTCTCTCCGCCGCCCCGACCGTTCGGGAGGAAGCGGCTCGTCCTGCGGATGTGGTTCACGGGTGACCGGAGGCGCCGCTCTGGAAGAGCTCGAGGGTCACGCCGTCGGGGTCCTTGAAGTAGGCGAAGGCGCACCCGGCGAGCGGTCCCTCGTCGATGGCCAGCGGCGGCGCGAGGAACTCCACGCCCTTGGCCCGCAGGTCCTCGTAGGCCTGCTGCAGGTCCGGGACGTCGATGCACACGTGCGCGCTGCCGACGTCGGCGTTGGACCGGTCGAAGGTCTCCTGCCGCTCGTTGGCGTAGCAGAGGAGCTCGACGACGCAGCTGCCGAAGCGGAGGAACGCGAAGCGCAGGTCGACGTCCGGGACCCCCACCGCGCGCGCCAGCTCGGGACCCGAGCCGGTCGCGACGAACTCCCGCTGGACGTCGAAGACCCGCTCGTACCACTGGAGCGACTTCTCCAGGTCCCGGACGGTGATCCCGACGTGGTGCACGTCGCCGACGAACGAGGTCATGGCAGTGCTTCCCTTCTCTCCTGGTCAGGAACCGGCGCGGACGAGCACCTTGAGCTCGTCGCCCTGCGGGTCGATGAGCGTGTCGAAACCCCGGGACACGACGTCGTCGAGCGGGATCTGCGCCGTGACGGCCTTGGCCACCGGGTACTGGCCCGTGGCGATGAGCCGGATGATCCGGGGCCAGTCGGTGGTGTTCCAGCACCAGCTGCCGTAGAGGGTCAGGTCCTTCTCCGACAGGGCCATCGCGTCGAGGGACGCGGGCTTGGTGTGCAGGCCGGTCTGCACGATCGACGCCCGCTTGCGGGTCAGCGTGACGCAGCTGGACAGGCCCGGGGTGCTGCCCGAGCACTCCACGGCCAGGTCGACGCCGTCCCCGCCGGTGAGCTCGCCGACGAGGTCGTCCAGCGCGCCGGTGGTGGGGTCGACGACGTGCCCGATGTCGAGTCGCTCGGCCAGTGCGGCCCGGTTCTCGTTGGGCTCGGAGATGATCACCGAGGAGGCGCCGGCGGCGCTGGCGTACATCGCGCTCAGCACGCCGATCGGCCCCGCGCCGGTGACCAGGACGACGTCGCCACCGGTCACCCCGGCCCGCTCCACGCCGTAGGCCGCCACGGCGGCCGGTTCCACGACCGCGCCCTCGAGGTCGGACACCTCGTCGGGCAGCCGGGCGACCTGGTACTCCTTGACGACGGCGAGCTCGGCCATCCCCCCGGTCTCGGCACTGAGCCCGGTGCACGCGAACTGGACGCACAGGTGTCCCTGACCGCGCCGGCAGTACCGGCACCGCCCGCACACGATCGCGGGCATGATCGCGACCCGGTCGCCGGGCCGCACGTCGCGGACAGCGGGGCCGACCTCCACGACCCGCGCGGAGAACTCGTGCCCGAGGGTCTGCGGCAGCGTGACGCCGGTGAGGGGGTGCGGCGACGTGGGGGTGACGATCGGCCCGACCGCGTACTCGTGCAGGTCGGTCCCGCAGATGCCGCAGTAGAACGGGGCGATGAGCACGTCGTCGGGCTCGCGGATCTGTGCGTCGGCGACGTCCTCCACGCGGATGTCGCCCTTGCCGTGGTAACGGGCAGCGCGCACGCGGCTGCTCCCTTCTCGATCAGGTGGAGTGGGTGACGAGGTCGCCGTCAGTGGGCGACGCCGCGGCGGGTGCCGCGGATCTGGCTGTAGACGACGGCGGCGACGACGATCAGCCCGCCCTGGAAGATGTACTGCCAGGTCTGGGTGAGGTCGAGGAACGTCGTGGCGTTGAGCAGCTGGACGATCAGGCCCGCCCCGAGGAGGGTCCCGACGAAGCTCCCCCGCCCGCCGAGCAGGCTCGTGCCGCCGAGCACGACGGCCGTGATGCTGCTCAGCGTGTAGCCGACGCCCTGGGCCGGGTCGCCGATGCCCAGCTGGGCCAGCAGGATCAGCGCGCCGAGGAAGGTGAACACCGACACCGCCACGTAGGCCAGCACGACGGTCCGCGTGGTGCGGACGCCCAGCCGACGGGCCGACTCCTCCTCGGAGCCGACGGCGCGCAACCGCAGCCCCCACGCGCTCCGGCGCAGCAGGAACTCCATGACCAGCGTGGCGGCGACGAAGAGCACGAAGGCCACCGGGATCGGACCGACGGTCCAGGTGATCGCATCGGTCACGGAGCGGGCGATCAGTCCGCCGGGTTCGTCGCGCAGCAGGAAGCTGAACCCCTGCAGGGCGATGTAGGTGGCCAGCGTCGCGGCGACGGCCGTGAACTTGCCGAAGCGGATCAGTGAGCCGTTGACCAGCCCGGTGACCGCGGCCAGCCCCAGCATGAGCACCAGGCCCAGGACCATCGTGCCGCCGGACGACCCGTCGACGAGGAAGAAGGACCCGACGACGACGAGGAAGCCGGCCAGCGGCCCCACCGACAGGTCGATGCCGCCGGTCATGAGCGCGATCGTCTGGCCCATGGCGATGAAGCCCAGTGCGGTGCACAGCAACATCACCGAGGTGACGTTGAACGGGAAGAAGTAGCGGTCGTTCTGCGAGTAGATGTACGCGGCCAGGCTCAGCATGACCGCGGCCAGGATGACGACGGGGGCGTAGTCGCCCTCCAGGCGCCGGCGCAGCGCCGAGCTCTTCGGGGTCCGCGCCCGCTGCTCGGCCTGTTCCTTCTTCAGGGTCGTGGAGGAGACGGCCGCGTGGACCATCCGCTCCTCGGTGACCTCGTCCCCGCTGAGCGTGGCCACCACGTGCCCGCGGGACATGACGATCACGCGGTCGCACAGCCCCTCGAGCTCCTTGGCGTCGGACGAGGCGACGATCACCGGGACGCCGCCGGTCGAGACCTCCCGGAGGATGCGGTAGATCTCCGCCCGGGCTCCCACGTCGACACCCTGCGTCGGTTCGTCCGCGAGCAGGATCGTCGGCTGGGACAGGAGCGCCCGCGCCATGACGACCTTCTGCTGGTTGCCACCGGACAGCGCGGTGACCGGCGACTCCATCGACCGGGCCTTGACGTTGAGGGCGCCCAACTCGGCGCCGAGGACCTCGACCTCCCGTCGCCTGCTGACCAGGCGGCCGACGCGCAGCCGGTCGAGCGCGGCGACCGCGGCGTTCTCCCGGACCGACATCGTCATCATCAGGCCCTCGTGATGACGGTCGGCGGGCATGTAGGCGGAGGAGTTGTGCAGCTGGCGCGGGGAGAAGTCCCGGTCGCCGATGCGCACGGTCCCGGTGGACCTCGCGAGGCCGGCGAGCGCACGCAACAGCTCGGCCTGGCCGTTGCCGACGACGCCGGCCACACCGATGATCTCGCCCCGGTGGGCGGTGAAGGAGACGTCGGAGAAGCCGTCCCCGGAGAGGTCCTCGACCACGAGGGCGGGCTGCCCATCCGCCTCGATCGGGTGCTTGGGCGGGAAGGTGTACTCCAGCTGCCGCCCGACGATCATCGCCAGCAGGTCCTCGTCGGTGACCTCGTCGACCACCACCGTGCCGCGCTTGCGGCCGTCCCGCAGGACGGTGACGCGGTCGGCGAGCTCCCGCACCTCCGCCATCCGGTGGGTGATGTAGACGATGGCCGTCCCCTCGCGGGCGGCCGAGCGCACCCGGTCGAAGAGCAGGTCCACCGAGTCCTGGCCGAGCGGCGCCGTGGGCTCGTCGAGGATGAGCAGCTTCGGGCGCAGGGCCAGTGCCTTGGCGAGCTCGAGCAGGTGCTTCTGCGCCACGCTCAGCCCGTTGACGCGGTCCTCGAGGTGGACGGTCAGTCCGACGTCGTCGATCAGCCGGCGCATCGACGCGGTCGTGCCGCCGGCGAACTCGAGGAACTCCCCGGGGACGGCGACGAGGATGTTCTCCGCGACCGTCATGTCGGGCAGCACCGCCGGGTGCTGGTGCACGATCGCGATGCCGAGCCGGCTGGCCGTCGCCGGGGTCAGGTCGTCGATGACCTCCCCGAGGACCTCGATGGTGCCGGTGTCGGGCTTCGTGGTGCCCGACGCCACCCCCATCAGGGTCGACTTGCCCGCACCGTTCTCCCCGAGGAGGGCGTGGACCTCGCCGGGCAGCACCTCGAGCGACACGTCGGTCAGCGCGGCGACCGCGCCGTAGTTCTTGGAGATCCCGGACAGGGAGATCGTCGGACGCCCGCCGACGACCACCGGGGTCTGCTGGGTCTGCTCTGTCACCACGTCGTCCTTCCGCCTGCGAGGGGGGAGGTTCGGGTCAGGGGGTGCGCCGGTCGTCGCCGTGCAGCGCCGGCCGGCGCACCCGCCCGCCGGTTGTCAGTCGTTGAGGAGCTCGGCCTGGTCCTCGCCGGACATCTCCGCGGAGAGGTAGACGTCGTCGGGCAGGTTCGGGTCGCACGTCACCGGGTTCGGCTGGCTCGTGACGGAGTTCTCGAACGCGCTCGACGGGTAGCTGTCCTCCGCGGGGACCTCACCGCCGGTCGCACGGGCCACGGCGTGCTGGATCGCCAGCCGCGCGTGGTCGTTCTGCGTCGACACCGTGAAGAGCTGGAAGTCCGGGTTGTTGGCCTTGTTGTCCTCGTAGAAGCACGCGAGGACGTTGCCGTCGGACGTCGCGATCGCCGGGATGGAGCGGCCGCTCTGCTCGAAGACGGGCAGGGCGCCGACCAGCGAGGGCCCGAAGTCGGAGACGATCACGTCGATCTCGGGGTTCTGCGCGATCGCGGCGGTCAGCACCTGCTGCGTCTCCGCCGGGTCCCAGTTCGTGACCTCGAACGGCTGCTCGCCGATGAAGGTGTACTTCCCCGTCGGGTCGAGCACCTCGTGCAGGCCCTCGGCCTCATCGGTGCCCTGGCTGTTGCCGGGCGGACCGCTCAGGAAGAGGACGTTGCCGCCGTCGGGCAGGGTCTCGATGATCCACTGACCCCACAACCGGCCGGCCTCGCTGAAGTCGGTGCCGATGAAGACGTCGTAGTCCTCCCCGGCCTCGCCGCCCGGACTGACGCGGTAGGGCACGGTCACCACGCCGGCGCTGTACGCGCTGCGCAGGGCGGGCAGGATCGCCTCGCCGGCGTCGGGGAAGACGACGAGCGCGTCGACGCCCTTGGCCACCATGCCCTGGATGTCGGCGATGGCCTTCTGGGTGTTGCCCTGGCCGTCCGCGTACTCCAGGGAGGTCACGCTCGGGCACTTGGCGGCCTCGTCGCGCGCCGAGGCGGTGGTCACCAGGCGCCAGCTGTTGCCGCCGAAGCCGTCGGTCATGCCGAGGACGATCTCGTCGGGACCGCACCACGAGGGGACGTCGCCGTTGGCCGCAGCGCCACCCGCGGACGTCCCACCGTCGTCGTCGCCGCCACCGCACGCCGCGAGGGTGAAGACTCCCGCGCTGCCGAGCGCCAACAGCCTGGTGCGGACCTTGGATCGGTTCATGGGTCGTTTCCCTTCTCGGTTCTGCCGGACGATGTGACGGAGTGCGCGGGTCACGTGGCGGTGCGTGGGGTCGGTGACGACCGGGCGAACCTGGCGCGGAGGTTCCGCCAGTTGACGCTGTAGAGCGCGACGCCGACCGTCAGGGCCGCCGCCTCGACGAGGGTGCGGATGGCGAAGGAGACGCCGAGGGCGAGCACGAACTGGTCGAGCTGGCTGAGGAAGAGCGCGGCGACGGCGGTGGCCACGAGGTAGCCGCGACCACCGAGCAGGGACGTGCCGCCGAGGACCACCGCGGCGACCGAGGGCAGCAGGTAGGCGTCGCCCTGGAAGGCGGTCGGCTGGGCGATGATCCCGGCGAGCAGCACGCCGGCGAGCCAGTAGAGGACCTGGGCCCACACGTACGCGGCGGCGCGGTGCCGGGTCACGGGCAGGGCCGTGGCGAAGGCGGCGTCCGGGTTGGCCCCGACGGCCTCGAAGCGCCGTCCGGCCACGGTCATCTTGACCACGACGGCGGCCACCGCCACCACCACGAGGGCCACGTACACCGAGTTCGGGATGCCCCAGGTCAGGCCACCGGCGACGCTGCGCAGCAGATCGGTCGTGCGGCGGGGTGAGCCCCCGGAGATCCCCAGGACCCCCGCGTACAGCAGGGCGTTCATGCCGAGCGTCGCGACGATCGGGTTGAGGCCGAGGCGGCCGATGAGCACGCCGTTCCCGATCCCGGCCACGACGGCCACGACGAGACCGAAGGCCAGCGCCGGCAGCAGCTTGCTGTCGTCGCCGTTCGGCTGGTGCGTGGTGATGACGACGGCCAGCGAGATCGCGCCGGGGACCGACAGGTCGATCCCGCCCTGCTGCACCACCAGGGTCTGACCGATGGCGGCGACGGCCAGCACCGCCGCGAAGGGCAGCATGCCGAGCAGTGCGCCGCGACTGATGCTCGTCGGCGCCACCAGGGCGCTGACCACGAACAACGCCACCACCGCGACGGTGACGGTGATCAGCCCGCGGGAGACGGCGATGCGGGGCCCGGCCTCGATGGCGGGGCGCGGTGGTGCGTCGAGGGTCATTGCCTCGGCCTCCTCCGGTGGGGTGGACCTGCCGGCTGTCGTGACCGGCGTCACGATGTGATGTGGGACCGTACAGACGAGGAAGGTTGTTCACAAGCACTTCACAAATATGTCGGACCGGGGCATGCTGGCACTCGATCGGGTGAGCCAGGCCACGCCACTACATCCGGTCGAGGGAGCGTGACGCCGTGTGCGTTAAGTAGTGGCGATCGGAGTGTTAAGTGCTGGAGCGTCGCGTCGGGCGGTCTCAGCGCGAGGCGGCGAGAGAGGCGGGTGCGACATGACGGACCGCGGCGAGGGCGGCGTCGTCGCCAGTGCGGGCGGCGCGGGTCGGGCCTACGCGGTGCGCCTGACCCGTGCGGGCGTGGACGCCGGGGGGATGGTCCCGGTGTGAGGGGCGTGGCGGCCGTGGGCGCAGTGGATAATCGAGGGATCACCGCCAGCGACAGGGGAACCAGCATGAGCACCGGCGCGGAACCACCTGCCGCCGCGGAGGTCGATCCCGCGGAGAACCTGGGTGGTCGGCTCCGGCAGGCGCGGCTGCAGGCCAACTTGTCGCTCCGCGAAGTGGCACGACAGCTCGGGGTCTCTGCCTCCTTCGTGTCGCAGCTCGAGAACGGCAAGTCCCAGCCGTCCGTGGCCACGCTCTACTCGTGGGCGCGGCTGCTCGGGGTGTCCATCGACCGGCTCTTCGACGAGCAGGACGACGCGGCGATCCCGGCAGAGGAGCACTCTCCCGCTCCGGCGCCGGGAGACGGCCCCACCTCCGGGGACGCCGCCGCCGAGGAGGACGCGCAACTCCTCCACCGCGGCAAGCCGGGGTTCCCGGCCGTCACCTGGGGTGAGCAGCCCTCCGAGCCGGTGCGGTACCTGGTCTCGAGCCCCGGTCACCGGAGCCGGCTGGTGCTGGAGTCGGGGGTCTCCTGGGAGCAGTTGGTCCGCAAGTCCGACGAGCTGGACTTCATCGAGCTCGTCTATCCCGCGGGCAGCAGCTCCACCATGGACGGCCGCATGCTCCGTCACGACGACTACGAGTACGGGATCCTGCTGGAGGGCGAGCTCGAGGTCACGCTCGGGTTCGACGTCTTCGTCCTGCACGCGGGCGAGGCCATCGGGTTCGACTCGACGATCCCCCACCTCTTCCGCAATCCCGGCACGACGCCGGCCCGCGGGATCTGGGTCATGCACCACCGGCACCAGTAGCCGCTGCAGCACGCACCACCGGCGCCGCGACCCGACGTCGCGGAGCCGTCGACATACCTCGTCGAAGACCCCGTTCGACGTTCCGGTCCGGGCGCTACCCGGGCGACCTCCGACGCGCCATTGGACGAGGCAACCCGTTCACCCGGCCGCACGGTTCCGGTCGAGGTCAGCTCACCACGTCTCATCGAGGAGGATCCATGGACACGTTGAAGGGGCGGGTCGCCGTCGTCACCGGGGCCGCGCAGGGCCAGGGCGCAGCAGAGGCGCGACTCCTGGCCGAGCACGGCGCTCACGTCGTCATCACGGACCTGAAGGACGAAGGCCGGACGCTGGCCGAGGACATCAGCGGCGCCACATCGGGTGGCGCCGAGTTCGTCCGCCTCGACGTCACCGACGAGCAGGGCTGGGGTGACCTCGCCGACGACCTGCGCCGGCGGCACGGGCGCCTGGACGTCCTCGTCAACAACGCCGGCGTGGCGTTCCGTTTCGGACTGATGGAGACGACGCGCGACGACTTCCAGCGCGTGCTCGACGTCAACCTCACGGGCCCGTTCCTGGCGATGCGGGCTCTGGCGCCGCTCATGCGGGACAGTGGCGGCGGCTCGATCATCAACGTGGGGTCGGCAGCCGGCATGACGGGGCACTTCTCCGCGGCGTACTCCGCGAGCAAGTGGGGTCTGCGGGGGGTCACGAAGGTCGCTGCCATGGAGTTCGCGCCGTGGAATGTCCGGGTGAACGCCATCCACCCCGGGATCGTCAACACGGCGCTCGTTCCCGGGGACACCGCCTTCCCCCAGGCCATGACCCGCTTCACCCCGCTGGGACGTCCAGCGGAGGTCGAGGACGTCGCTCCCCTGGTGCTCTTCCTCGCCGGCGACGGAGCTCGCTTCATCACCGGCTCCGACTTCCCCGTCGACGGCGGACTCGTGGACCTGGGCGTCTACGACGCCGTGGCCAAGGAGTACGCGAACCTCAAGTGACCCCGGCCGACCGGGCGGTCGCCCTCCTGACGCGCCACGGGGCACCCGCGCGCGTCCGACCTGGGATGGACCGCCTGCGAGTGCAGCCGGGGGCCGTTCCGATCTCGGGAACGGCCCCTGAGGCGCTCCGTCGGGCTGACAGGGTTCCCGTGGGCGTCAGCGCCAGAACTCGCTGAGCCGCCCGGCGAGGGCTCTGCCCTGGGTGTGACCGGCGCGAGCGGCGCGCGGACGCAGGGAGAGATCCATCGCGTCGGCGCCGAACAGGTCCTCGGAGTCGCTGTCCGGGAAGACCGTCTCGACCCTGCTGCCGTGGGCGCGCAGTTCATCGACCTGTGTCGCGAGGTGCGTGCCCCAGTGCACCGGGGTCAGCGACCTGCCGCCGAACGGTGACAGCACCAGCGCCCGCGCGTACCCGGCTGCCAGATCGGCGTTCTCGGCGTTGGACCGGTAGCCGCCGTCGATGTACCGGCTGTCGCCGATGCGGTGGGCGGAGCCGCTGGAACAGCTGGCGGCGACGGCGTCCACCAGGTCGACGCCGCTGTGGCGGTCGAACACGACCGGATCACCGGTGTGGGCGTCGACCGCCGTGTTGAGGACCCGCTGCTCCGGCCAGTGCTGACTGGGCCGCGGCGATGATCGCGTTCAGCCTCCCCAGGTGCCTCGTCGCGAGCCCCACGGCGGGGCGTCGACCGTCGGATCCGACCGGTCCCGTCGGTGGTGGGGGCGCGGTGGCCAGGACGGCGGCGAACAGGTCGGTCGGGCTCGCGCTGGTGATCTGGGCCGCGGCGGTCGAGCCGGCCGACGTCCCGATGACCAGATCGGCCTCGGTCACGTCCACCCCGGCATCGACCGGTCCGGCGACGACGCCGACCAGCCACGCGTTGCCTGTGGATCCGCCGCCGCCGAGGACCAACGCGCGCTTCCCCGCGGCGCGCGGCCGCTCGGAGGCCGTCGTCGAGGTGACGGGCGAAGTCGGAGGAGGGTTCGTGTTCATGGGAGTCGCCTCTCGCGGGGTGCCTGGCGGCGCTCCCGGTCGCGACTACCTCGGTCGCGCGATCGCGGCCTGCAGGGGAGCACCCACTGCGGGTGTTGCCGTCATGGGTCTCACCTCCTGTCCATGGATGACGATCGCCGGAACGGTCGCAGGACCGCCACGCGGTGCACAACCGACATCCCGCGGTGGACGTCCGTGGTCGTTGCCGACGGTCGGCAACACCGCTCGGGCTGTGTTGACCGGTGACGGCCCTGTTCCCGCCACGGGCGTGCGGCGATGGTGGGCTCGGGTCCGCGGAGGGCGTGCAACACCGGATCCCGCCCATCGGCCGCCCCGTGGCCGTGCGCAGGCGGGGACGGCGTGCTCGGAGCGCTCTCCCGGGCCCGCGCTGACAGACGACGAGAGGAGGGGTGGCCCTGGTGGACACGCGGTTCCCACCGGTCTCCGGCCCAGCGGTGCTCGCCGGGTTCCCCTCGCGCCGTCCCTCTCCGGTGACCGGCGGCGGGTCGTCGGCCCTGGAGATGAGCCTGCGTGCTCGTGGGTTGCGCGGCCTGGACGTGCTGCGACGCAGCCAGGACCGGGCGCCTCCGGCGAGTGCCTGACCCCGCCGGGTCGTCGGTCCTCGTCCCCACGCGTCCCGCCCCGGTGGGACGCGTTCTCGTCATCCCAGGAGCCCCCTCATGACCACCCTTCTGCCCTCCGCGACGACGGCCACCGCCCCGGCCGCCGACTGGGCGCCGTTCCAGGTGCTGCTGGAGACCCAGCGGGCCGACTGCGTCCGACAGCGCGAACTCGCCCTGGCCGAGACGGCCACGTCGGTGCCGGACCCGGTCGCGGTCAACCGCGCAGCGAGCCTGGCGCGCACGATCGAGGAGATCGACGCGGCGCTGCGGCGCATCGCCGCCGGGACCTACGGCCGCTGCGTCGACTGCGGGAACACCATCCCCGCCGAGCGACTGGAGTTCCGGCCGTTCGCGGCCACCTGCGTCTCCTGCCAGCAGGCGCACTGAACCGTCTGCGCCTCGGCCGCGCAGCCCTGCGCGAACCGCGGGTCCACCTCCCGGGCACCGCCGGTCCCACCGCCGCGTCCGATGCCCCGGCGGAGCCGGCGCCCGTCGACCCGCTGCGCTGATCCACCCCGCACCCCACGTCTGGAGCCCCCGTGCTGCACACCCCGGTCCACCGGTCCGCCCCCGATCCCGATCAGCTCCTGTCGGTGCAGACCCTTCCCGACCCCCACCCCGGCCGGGTCGTCGTCGAGGTCGTCGGTGAGGTCGACAGCTACACCGCCCCCGCGCTCGACCTCTGCCTGACGTCGCAGGCACGCCGGCGTGGCGTCCGCGAGCTGGTCGTCCTCCTGGGCCAGGTGACGTTCCTCGGCGCAGCCGGTGCCGAGGTGCTGGCGCAGGCCGATCGTCGCTGCCGGATGCGCGGCGCCCGACTGGTCATCCGGACCGGCGGGCGGCCGGCCGTCCTCCGCGCGCTCCAGCTGACCGGCCTGGCCGACCTCGTCGCCGTCGACCCGCAGCCACGCGGCCCGCGGACGACCCGGCGACCGCGGACGAGCTCGCACCGGCCCTCGGCGCGGCGTCCTCGGCAGGTGTGCCGGTGACCTGAGCGACGACCTGGGGACCGCGCTCGCCGCGCGCGTACCGGCGTTGCTCCGGCGCGCGGTCAACCGAACGAGGCGTCGGTGATCTCGGCGCGGAAGAACTCGCCGGCATCCTGCCGGTCGGTGCCCCACCACCAGCCTGCGCGCAGCGCCGACGGGACGGTCACGCCGCCGAAGGAGCGTTCGGCCTCGACGGCGACGCCGAACGGGTGGCGTCCGAACGGCTCCCCGTCCGGGTTGCCCCAGCGGTGCAGCCAGAGCTCCCGCAGGGCACCGGCCGGGTCCACCCGCAGGGTGACGGACTCGTCGGCACCACCGATCCGCCAGGTGGCCACCGCGGTGTCCGGCTCGGGACCGTCCGACCAGCGGGCTGCACCGAAGGCGGTCGGCAGCCAGCACACGCCCTCGCCGGCGAGCCGGCCGGCGGCACTGCGAGTGACGTCCGGGCCCGCACCGGTCATCACCGGGACCAGGCCGAGCAACCGCCAGCGCATCTCGCCGGTGCCGGAGCCGTACCGATCGAAGCCGGTGACCGGCAGCCCGGCGACGCGGGCCGTGGCCGCCCAGATGAACCCGTGCGGTGGAGCCAGCACCTGGCGGGCGGTGAACGACCGCCACGTCCCGATCCTGATCTCTCCGCGCATCCGCAGCTGCACCGACCGCCACAGCGGCGTCCCTGGGGCGAGAGCGTGGGTCAGCCTGCGCCGCGCCGGCTCCGGCAGCCCGGCCACGAGATCCGGGACGGACCGTCCCGGTGGGCCCGGGACGGCGGCGAGCCGTGCCCACTCGGCACGCAGCGACCGCGGCACGGCCCATGCGCTCGACGCCCGCGGAGTCACCCGGCCCACCCTCCGGCGATCGGTCCCCGGCGGCCGCGGCGGGCCGCCGTCGCCAGGGTGGTCAGCGCGACGAGCGTCCGCCAGTCGAGGGAGGGAGCCCACGCGGACCCCGGCGACGTGGGCGGTCCGGCGGAGGGCGGCGCGGGATCGGCGGGTCCGCCGCGGTTCCCACGTTCCGCCGTCCGGAGCGGCTCACCGCTCCCCTGCCCCACCTCCGGGGCGGCGCGCCGCGGACGGGCCGCGGTGCGCTGCCCCCCATCCCGACCACGCCGTGGCCGAGCCCATCTCGCCCAGCCGGGGCCAGTGGCGCCACACGGCCCATCCGGCAGCGGTGGCCACACCGACCGCCAGTCCGGCGTCCGGCACCCCGAGGACGATCAGCAGGATCGCAGCCCAGACGCCGGCGACCACGAGGGTGGGTGGATCGGCCGGGTCCCGGGACGCCCGGTGGCGCGAGGGCGGTGCGGATCGGGCGGGTTCCTGGGCGTCCTCGGCCCAGGACCGCACGACGTCCTCCCACACCCGCTGCTCGTGATCGCTGAGCACGACCGACCTCCTCCTTGCCGACCTCGAGCATGTCAGCCGCGGAGGAGCCCCGGCTACGGCGTGCCGCGGCACGATGGGGCACGCTGTCCTTGCCGGTCGTCGGCAATGAGCACGGAGGCTGCGGATCGGTTCGCCGGCGAGCCGCGGCCGGGAGAGGAGCGGACGTGTCCCGCAGCACCGGAGGGCGCCCCGGCGGGGCCGCGGCGTCGTCGGAGGAGTGGCTGGCCTCTGTCGGGGCCTCGGCAGCTGCCGCCGCCCAGGCCCCGGCCGACCTGCTGGGTGAGTACCTGCCGCTGCTGGCCGACGCCGCGATCACCGGGCGCCGTCCCGACGAGTGGGAGCTGCACGCGGTCCACGAGCTGGGGCGGCGCGCGGCGGCGCAGGGCGTCGGCGCCCGCCGCGCGGTGGACCTGTACCTGTCGGCGGCCTGGCGGCTGTGGCGGCAGCTGCCCGTCGTCGTGCGCTCGTCCGACCCGGAGAAGGTCCGCGCGGCCGCCGAGGCGGTGCTGCGGGTCCTCGACGACGCGGTCGGCGTGCTCGTCGACGGCCACCAGGCCGAACGCCGGGAGATGATCCGCCGCGAGGAGGCGCTGCGGGCGGAGTTCGTCGACGACCTGCTCCGCGGGGACGCCGACGTGTCGCGGATGGTGGAGCGCGCCCAGTTGTTCGGCATCGACCTCGGCAAGCCCCACCACGTCGCCCTGGTCGCGCCCCGCGACCCCGACGGCGGAGTCGACCGCGCGGCCACCGCTCTGGAGCGGGCGGTCGTCGACCGGTTCGGTGACCGGGAGGTCCTGGTCGCGACGAAGGACGGGCGCGTCGTCGTCCTCGTCCCCAGCGCCGCCCATGCGGGAGCTGCCGCGCGCGGCGCCGACCTCGGCGAGCTGCTGCAGCAGGACCTGCGGCGGCTGCGGGTCACCGGCCGCTGGCGGGTGGCCGCCGGTCGGGCGTTCCCCGGGGTGTGGGGCGTGCCGCGCAGCTACGAGGAGGCGCGGGAGGCACTGGCCCTCGCCGACCGGCTGAGCTCCGACGACGACGTGGTGCACGCCCGGGACGTGCTGGTGCACCGGGTGCTCGGTCGCGACCAGGCGGCGATCGTGGACCTGGTCCGGGACGTGCTCGGCCCCCTGGAGCACGTCCGCGGGGGTGCGCAGGTGCTGCTCGAGACCCTGCAGGGGTACTTCGACGCCGGTGACGTGGCCACCGAGGCGGCCCGACGGCTGCACGTCTCGGTCCGCACGGTGACCTATCGCCTCGCCCGGGTCGCGCAGCTGACCGGGTACAGCGTGTCCCGGCCCGACCAGCGGTTCGCCCTGCAGGCGGCGGTGCTGGGCGCTCGCCTGCTCGAGTGGCCCGCCGTGCCGCTGCCGGCCGACCCCTGACCGCTCGGACGCCGGGCGGGCGCCCGGTGCGACCGTCGGTGGAGCCCGCCACGGGGCGGGGCCGGCGTGGTCGTGCCAGCCTGGGCGGATGCCGGTTCCGTGGGTGCACGCCTTCGTCGACGCGCCGGCCGACCGCGTCGACACCGCCCGGGCGTTCTGGTCGGAGGTGACCGGCTGGCCACCCGGCGAGCCCTGGCCCGGCCACCCGGAGTTCGTCTCGCTCGTCCCGCCGTCCGGGGCGCCCTACCTGCACGTGCAGGAGATCGGCGGGCCGCCGCGGGTGCACCTGGACCTGCAGGGCTCGCTCGCCGACGACGTCCCCCGGCTCGCGGAGCTGGGCGCCCGGCCCGGCCCGGTCGGCGACGGGTGGCGGGTCATGACCTCGCCGGCCGGCCTGCCGTTCTGCGTCTGCGAGCAGGCCTGGCCGCACGAGCGCCCGGGCGCGGTGACGTGGCCGGACGGGCACCGGAGCCGGCCGGTGCAGCTGTGCGTCGACGTCCCGGCCGACCGGTACGACGCCGAGCTGGAGTTCTTGCGGGCGGCGACCGGGTGGGCCGACGAGCCGGTGGACTCCCCCGAGTTCTCCCGGCTGGTGCACCGCTCGCGAAGCCCGCTGGCGCTCCTGGTCCAGCGCCTCGGGGACGACGACGGCGGGGAGCACGCGCGGGCGCACGTGGACCTGGGCACCGACGACGTCGACGCCGAGGTGGACCGCGTGCGCGCACTCGGCGCCGAGCTGCTGTGGCACGGCGACGGGTTCGTCGCGCTGCGCGACCCGGTCGGCCTGCCGTTCTGCGTGACCGCCAACCACCCCGACCGGGGCGCCGGCTGACCGAACTCGCCGCACCGGCCGTACGTCCCGTGGAGACGGCGGCCGCCGGTGTCAGCCCATCGTCTTCTGGCCGTCGATCGACTCCCGCAGGATGTCGGCGTGGCCGGCGTGCTGGGCGGTCTCGGCGATGACGTGCAGGAAGACCCGCCGGGCCGACCAGCGGGCGCCCGGCTCGAACCAGGGCGCCTCCGGCAGCGCGTGCTCGGCGTCGAGGTCCGGGAGGGTGGCGACGAGCTCGTCGGTGTGCCGGGCCACCGCCTCGTAGTCGGACAGCACGCCCGCCAACGTCTCCCCCGGCGCGAGGTGCCAGTGCCGGGTCAACGCGTCGGGGCCCCAGTTGCGGTGCATCGCCTCGGCCCCGCCCTCGGCGAACCGCACCCACTCGGCCTCCGTGGCCGCCACGTGCTTGATCAGCCCGGCCAGGTTGAGCGAGCTGGCGGTCGGCCGTCGCACCGCCTGCTCGTCGGTCAGGTCGCGCACGGTGTACCGCAGGAAGGCCCGGTGGCGCCGCAGCGACTCGATCAGGTCGGTCCGCTCGCGAGTAAGGGTGGTCGTACCGGTCATGGGATCCCCTTCCGTCGTGCTCCGGTGGGCCGGTGAGGACGCTAGGGGCAGGGCGCGCCGGATGGGACGGGTCGGCACCCGCGGGCGACCTCGTCGCGGAGGAACGGTCCTGCCGGGTCGTGAGCTGCCCCCGTCGGTGGCGGCCGGGTACGAGGCTGCCGTCGCCGGGCTGGCCTGACACCGCCCTCGATCCGACGACGAGCCGGCTCAGGCCGGCCCGTTCACGAAATGCGCACTCCTACTGATGTCGTCCGCGCCACGTGCGCTCGACACTCCTGTCGCACGTGTCGACGCCGAGGTGCGGCGCGACGGCGAAGGGAGCCACCCATGACCGAGACAGCTGCAGTCCGGCCGGTCGTTCCGCCGCCGGCGGTGGCCGAGTCGGGCCCGTACGCGGCCGAGGTGACTGCGCCGCTGACGGAGCAGGCGCGGGCCATCCGTGAGGGCGAGCTGAGCAGCCGGGAGCTCACACAGATGTACCTGGAGCGCATCGAGGCCCTCGACGAGCCCGAGACCCTCAACGCCTTCCTCCTCTCGCGGGGCGACGAGGTGCTGGCCGAAGCCGTCCGGATGGACGAGCGGCAGGCCTCCGGCGAGATCGTGGGCCCGCTGCACGGCATCCCGCTCGGCATCAAGGACGCCCTGTTCACGGCGGGCACGCGCACCACCGGCGGCACCAGTGTCCTGAAGGACTTCGTCCCGACCGAGGACGCCACCGCGGTGCGGCTGCTCAAGCGCGCGGGCGCGCTCGTGCTCGGCAAGACGAACCTGCACGAGTGCGGCTTCGGGATCACCAGCAACAACCCGCACTTCGGGCCGGTGCGCAACCCCTACGACCCGCTGCGGATCCCCGGCGGGTCGAGTGGCGGCTCGGGCGCCGCCGTGTCCGCGCGACTGTGCTCGGCGGCGATCGGTACCGACACCGGCGGCTCGGTGCGCATCCCCGCGGCTCTGTGCGGTGTGGTGGGTCTCAAGCCGACGCTGGGCCGCGCGAGTCGCGGGCGCATGCTCGGGCTGTCCTGGAGCTACGACGTCCTCGGACCGCTCACCCGTACGGTGGCCGACGCGGCAGCACTGCTGCGCGTGGTCGCATCAGGACCGGACCCGCTCGACCCGTTCGCAACCGACGACCCCTCCGGCGCGCTGCTCCCGGAGGCGATCGACGAGGCGGGCGTCAGCCTGAAGGGGGTCCGGATCGGCATCCCCGACGGCTACTTCGCCGCGGACAACACCCCTGACGTGGACCGGGTGCTGGCCGACAACTACAAGCTCCTGGAGAGCGCCGGCGCGATCCTCGTGCCGGTCTCGGTCGAGGACGTCGAGCAGGCCACCCACACCGGGTTCCTGACCGTGATCCCCGAGGACGTGGTCCTCACCGAGGAGGCGCTGCGCGAGGCCGGCGTGGACGGCGGCCTCGCGGCGCACCTGGAGTCCTTCGGCGCCGACGTGCGTGCCGCACTCGGGGGCCAGGTCGGACCCGCGGCGCAACCCGTCCCCGCGTTCACCTACGCCGAGGCGATGTCGCGGACGGTGCCAGCGATCCGACGGGGCTTCGCCCGAGCCCTCGACGGCGTCGACGTGCTCCTCACCGCCACGACGCCGGCTACCGCGGTCCCGATCGCCGAGCACGTCGAGATGCAGCACAACGGCCGCATCGTCGACACGTTCGAGACGTTCATCCGCTACACGTTCTGCATCTCGGTCGCGGGGCTCCCGGCGCTCTCGGTGCCCGGCGGCGTCGGTGACGACGGCCTCCCCGTGGGTCTGCAGTTCGTCGGGGCCCCGTGGAGCGAAGCGCGGCTCCTCGAGATCGGGCTCGCCCACGAGCGGCTGGCCGGCGGCGCCTGACCCACGGCACCGACGGGCCGGGCAACCGTCCTCGTCGGGTGGGGATAGCGAGACGTCGGCACTGCGCGTCAGCACGACTCGCCACCAGCCCCCGTCGTGCCGGACGTGTCCAGCACGCCCCACGGCGCCGGTGTCGAGCAGCCTCGCCGCCGTCTGCACGAGGTCGGGAACCGCCTGACACAGGCGTGCCGCGCCTCGCCGTCCGCCGTGACGACGGCCGCGAGCGCGGACGACTCGCGCCCGGCGTGCAGCGGGCGCAGGCGGCCTCTGTCGACGATGCGGGCCAGCATCGGTGCGACGGCGGCGAGGATCCCTCGCCGCTCGTCGCCGATCGAAGCGGAACGCCGGCGCCGGGAACACCGGCGCTCGTCGGACGAGGGTGGCCGAGACGCGCGCGGAGTACCGGAGGTCGGGCGCGGCCACGGAGAGGGCGGCCCCGCTGGGACCACCCGCGGAGGCCCGGTCAGTTCGGGGCAGACTCACACCCGGCCGCGCGCGTCCACATCCGCAGCGCCTCGTCCCGTTCCTCGGCCGCGCGTCGGCGCGCCCGCAGTGCCCGGTCGTGGAGCCGCTCCGAGGCGTGGACGAGCGCGGCGGCGTCCGCCGCGCAGGCGATCTCCTCGAAGGTCAGTGCCACCAGCTGGGCGGTGGCGGCGGCCTGCCGGATGGCCTCCACGGACGTGCGCATGGCTGCTGCCCGCCGATCGGCCAGCGGCGACCGCTCCCCTGCTACGGCCACGACACGAGCGTGCGCGGCACGGGAACGGGTGCCTAGCGCCACGAACGAACGATGCCACCGGACACGGGCCCGGAAACGAAGCAACGCTGCGGCGGCGGGCATCGACGCGGCGACGTGCTCGCCGTCTCCACTCCCCGGACGTGGCACGGCGAGCCCTCGTCGCCTCCGAGCTTCGTTTTCCAGGCTGCGGCGTGCGTAGCCTGGGTGTCGGCGAAGCAGTCGCCCCCGGGCCGTGCCCGACCTCCGGAGGCCGATCAGCGTGGTCATCGACATCGCTCAGCCCGCCGCGGTGCAGCGATCGTCGTTCTCCTCGCGCGACGCGGAGGAGGTCACCGAGTTCTACCGGCAGACCTACGTCGACCACCGAACGCGGTTCGGGTCGGTCCGCGACCGCGACGGCTCGGTCGACGCGGTGACCGCCGGCGTGCCGGGCCTGGTGGCCTCGGACGTCCGCAGCGGCATCGACTACTCGCTGGTCCCGACCGGCCCGTGGGGCTCCTACTTGGTCAGCATCCTGCGCCGCGGCCGGATGAGGCTCCACCACGGCGGGGAGGAGCTCCTCGTGTCGCCCGGGGAGGCGGTCATCTTCCCGCACGACGCGCCGCTCGAGGCCGAGGTGGTCGACCTGCACGTGCGGCTGCTGCAACTCCCGACCGGGCGGCTGGACCAGGTCGCTGACGAAGTGGCCGGCGTCCCCGTCGGCGCGCTGCGCTTCGACGCCATGACGGCGGTGTCCCCGGCGATGGCCACCTACTGGCGATCGGTCATGACGCTGGCCAGCGGGGCACTGCTCGCCGAGGACTCGCCGATGAACTGGCCACTGGTGGCCGAGGAGATGGTCCGCACCATCTCGGTGGCCGCGCTGCACGTCTTCCCGAACACCAGCATGACCCGCCATCACCTCGCCGGGCCGGGACAGGTGGCGCCGGCCGCGCTGCGCCGGGCGGTGGCCTACGTCGACGCCCATGCCGACCGGCCGGTGACCTTGTCCGAGATCGCGACGGCGGCCGGGACCGGTGCCCGCGCGTTGCAGTACGCGTTCCGCCGTCACCACGGCACGACCCCGCTGGGCTACGCCCGCCGGGTGCGGCTGGAGCACGCGCACCGGGAGCTGCAGGCTGCTGATCCGGCCCGGGGTGCCACCGTCGGCGCGATCGCCGCCCGCTGGGGCTTCGCCAAGGCCGACCGGTTCACCGCCGCCTACCGCGGGGTGTTCGGCGTGCTGCCCCGTGACACCTTGCGCTCCTGAGCGCACCATCAGGCTTCCACCCGGAGAGAGGGTTCGCGATGGACACCAGATCCTCGCGCACGCCCACCGACGGCGCACGGCCGCAACGGTCGCACTTCGCCACGACCGACCCGGACGAGGCGGAGGCGTTCATCGCCCAGATGTACGGCGCGCAGGCGGACAGGGCGGCGTTCCTCCGCGCCTCGCCGCTGGCCATCACGCAGGTCAGCGCCGGCGGCCTCAGCAGTGTCGACTTCACCCTGCCGCAGGAGCTGAACATGCACCTGGCCGGCACCGACGACCTGTCGGTGTCGGAGTTCGTCGAGGGGACCGTGCAAGCCGAGCGCGGCAAGGAGATCGGGCGCTACGAGGCCGGCGACATCTCGCTGGGCGCCTGGCCGGGCGGCGACTACGCCAACAGGTGCAGCGGAGTGCGGGTGCTCGTCACGACGGTTCCCGCCGCGGCCCTGGCCCAGGCGGCGGGCGCCCTGCCCGGCGACGTCCTTGCACCGCTGCGCTTCCCGTCGATGGCCCCGTCGTCCCCAGCGGCCCGTGAGCACTGGAAGCGCGTGGCGGCGTTCGCGCGCGGCGTGCTCGACGACGACGAGATCGCCGCCAGCCCGCTCGTCACCGGCAGTGTCACCCGACTGCTGGCCACCTCGGCCCTCGCGGTCTTCCCCAACAACCGGGTGGCCACTGCCGCGCCGACCGACCACCCCGCGACGCCGGCCACGGTGCGCCGGGCCGAGGAGTACATCCACGCCCACGCGCACGCCGACTTCGGCCTGACCGAGATCGCCGCCGCCTGCCACGTCACCCCGCGTGCGCTGCAGTACGCCTTCGCGCGCCACCACCAGATGTCCCCGATGCGCTACGTCCGCCGGGTCCGCTTGGCCCGAGCTCACCGCGACCTCCTGGCCGCCGACCGGACCAGTGGCGCCACCGTCACCGGCATCGCAGCGCGGTGGGGCTTCGCCCGGCCCAGCCGGTTCGCCGCCGACTACCTCGTCGCCTACGGCACCCATCCCTCCCAGACCCTGCGTGAGGGCGGCGGCTGACGCGGCCGACTTGCCAGGGGCTCGCGGAGGTCGCCGTCAACGCTTCGCAGCACGCTGCTCGGGTCGCTGGGGTCTCGCCACCCACGTTCTGATCGGACGCTCCCCCAGGGGCTGGCGGCCGGCCCCTCCCCGCCGGGGACGTCCCCGGGCCAGACCCTGCGGAACTGAACCCACAGGGGCAGTGCCGCTGGAATCCGTACTGCAGGGCGCGGGCGCTGGTGCCCGCCGCCGCCGCGATCTCGCTCAGCCGGAGCGGCAGGTGGGCGTGGGCGTCGATGTAGGCCACCGCGCGCCGGACCGTCGCAGGTGTCGTGGTGCCCGGGCCCGGCACGTGAGAACGCGTCATCGTCGTGTTCGGGAAGGTGTGCAACGCGGCGGTGGCCACGGTGCGGGCCATCTCCTCGGCGAGCAGCGGCGAGCTCAGCGGTGACACCGGGTCCATCAGGGCCCCGCTGACCAGACCGAGCACTGCCCGCCAGTACCGGTGCATCGACGCCGAGATCGGCGTGATGTCGTGGAACTGCAGTTCTGCCGCGGGCACACCTGCCGTTTCCTCGGCCACCCGTTCGATCCGGTCGGCCGGCAGCCGCATCGTGGTGACATCGAACTCGTGCATGGCGAACTCGATCGGGACCCCGAGCGGATAGAACGCGACGTCCCCGCCGGACGCGACCGTGTCGGCATCGCGACTGCTCACCGCGACGCTGCCGGCGTGCACGACGAAGAACACGTAGTCGTGGAAGCCCTCGCTGGAGCTACCGGCGTAGTCGATGGAGGTGCGCACCCGGTCCGCACCGATCACGGGCGTGTCGTGGGTCAGCGCCGAGAAGCGCGCGCCGTTCCTGATCGGCGCGAACCGCGATGTGTTGTCGGCGTACACCTGCCGGATGAAGCCGGTGACCTCTGCCTCGTCATCAGACGAGAACGATGACCGCTGGACGAGAGCAGGCTGTGCCTCCGGTGCCAGCACGCTGCCTCCCACTGTGCGGAAGGCGGAGGGTGGCTCTGACCCGACAGACACATTACGCAGCCGGGGCCTCCCGGACGAAGCCGTGGCGCGGAGCCGCTTGGCCGTCACAGCGACGGTGTGTGACCGTGAGCGGGCGTCTGGTGGAACCCGGGGCCACCGAGAACGAAGTTCGAGCGGGTCCAAGAGGGCGGCCCGCCCGAGCGCCTCCCCTGGTCGGTCGCCGAGCGGGCGGGCCGCGACCACCGACCACCGGGAGCCCCACATGCTGCCACGAGCCGCTGGTCACCCGCCCATCGGCGCAGCCCGGCCGGCAGCGCCGAGAGCAGCCTTGCACTCTCCCGCCGATGTCGATCCCGATCACCGGCGACACCCACGGCCATGTCTCTCCCGACGTCGCCCGCCGGAGCCATGGACACGCTCGGCGACGACTTCGACCGGTAGGCCATCGGCCACCACACCGAGCGGCCGCCGCTCGCCGTAACGCGAGAACCCGTCACAGAGAGCCACCGCGGCCTCGCCCCGACGCTCGCAGCGGCCAGGCGCGGGGGACTCAGGGGCGGCGGATGATGGCCACCCCCGGAGAGCGGTCAGGGGCCGTTCCGGATCTCTCCGGACACGGCTCCTGATGCGCTCTGTCGGGCTGACAGGATCTGAACCTGCGACCCCCTGACCCCCAGCCGTCGGCCGCACGTTCGCGGCCGTCCGCCGATGTTCATCCGCGAAGGTCAGCCGGCATGTGGAACGACGACGGCCGCCGGCGAACGGTCCTGAACGGCCGCCGATGGTGGTCAGAATGGTGGTCGAAGAATTCTCTGCAGGCCGAGGCAGTGCGTCGCTTACCCACACCGCTGCGGGGCAGCAGGTCTCGCGCGACACGTCCACGTTCGGGAGGTCTGCAGTGCCGCCGCGGCGTCCGGATACTGCGTTCCGGCTCGGCGTCTGTGGCAGGCGGCATCCGCTGGGCGCCGAGCCAGGCGTCCAGGATGGTGCAGCCAGATCGGGGGTCGAGGCTGCCTCCCCCACACGCAGCCGGTGCAGCGCGCGGAGCTGCCCGGGTCAGACGAAGCGTGTGTGCGCTCGGGGCAGGGTCACGCCGTCGACCTCGATGTCGGCCTTCTCGTTGTAGAAGGCGACGAGGCCGGCGATCGGCAGGAGCTGCCGGGTGGGGAAGGAGTAGGACCAGGCGATGTCCTCGTAGGCCTTCGGCGTCTCGCCCTCGACCCGCAGCGACCAGTAGTCGGAGGTGACTCCCTTGTACGGGCACGCTGTCCGCGTGTTGGTGCGGACGAGGCGCTCGAGGGCCACATCGGTGCGGTGGATGTAGTAGCGGGTGAGCAACCCGGTCTCGAAGACCAGCACGGGGCTCCTGGTGTCGGCGAGCAGGTGACCGTCCAGGTGCACACGGACGTGGCGGTGCGAGGGCAGCGCGTCCACCCGCACGTACGGATTGCGGGGATGGACGAAGATCTGCTCGTCCTCCTCGTACCAGGCGTCGAGGGCGCTCCAGTCGAAGCGGGCGGTGCCGGCGATCTCGTCGACCGCGTCGGCGCCGAAGACACGCACGCTCGCGGGACGTTCCTCGCTCCCCGCCCGTAGACCGTACCGGCGAGCGGTTCCGTGCTGGAGGCGCAGCTCGCGGCCCTCGTCGACCAGGACCGCATCGTCGACGTCATCGAGCGGGATGTAGTACTGGGGGTAGTAGGGGAACTCCCAGACATAGCGCGCACGGATCGAGTCGAGGACGGTGCGGCCACCCAGGGTGGCCCTCACCCGCCGCGGTGCCGGCTCGATGCGGCCGGCCTCGGCCGCCATGACGGGGTAGTCGCGAGCTGGGGTTCCTGACAGATCGGCCATGACTTCTCCAGGAGGTCTGCTCGCCCGGCGGCCCGGCGGGCCGCGTCACGTCGACGGGTCGAGGTCGGCTGCACCGAAGGGGACGTCGAAGCGATCGCACCAGACGACGACGCTCGTGTAGGCGGTGCTGTCGACGTCGGCGGGGACGGCGTAGTTCTGGTCACCGATGTTCCCCTTCAGCGGGCCCAGGCTGACGTGGTCGTCGTCGAAGGCCTCGGCCGGGCCGAGCGCCGGGTTCTTGGTCAACCAGACGACGAGCACCGGGCCGTTCGAGGTGGCGAACCCCTCGAACCGGACTGTCACCCGGCCGTCGGGCAGGCGGAGCAGGCGAGCGGTGCCCTCGGTCTCGTGCTCGCGAGAGGTGAAGCGGCCCGAGGCCAGTTCCAGGGGCCGCGCCGCGGTGGTCGAGTCGGTCGATCCAGGACCCGCCGACTGCGTGGCGGCCACGCTGGGCAGCACCTCGTCGACCCGCTGGTCGTACAGCAGCTTCTGGGGCTGGAACCACACGAAGGTGGCGGCAGCGAGGACGGTGAGCGCGCCTGCCGTCAGCCACCCCCATCTCCTGCGCCACACCGGGAGGCGCTCCTGGGGTCTGCCCGACCGGGCGGCGTGCTCGTCCATGCGACCGGGAACTTCATCGGCACGGGTCATGACCGGTGTCCTCCGCTGGGTGGTCGTCGTCACGAGGGGCAGCGCTCGATGAGGCAGGCGCCGCGCCGGGCGTCGAGGGGGGTCAGGCGGCCTGCAGGATGTCGCCCGAGGGGACGCCGGACGCCGCGGCGAAGGCGTAGGGGTGGGCGAAGGCGTAGCCGGCCTGATCGGGATCGGCCTGCAGTTGGAGGCACACCCCGGAGCTCCAGTTCCAGACGACGACCACCGCGTCGCTGGTGCGCTGGTCCCAGAACAGCGCCACTCGACGGCGCCCTGCTCGCGGCGAGCCAGCTCGACGAGCCCGGCCCCGTTCCTCGTGCTGCTCGACATGACCCACCACTCCTGACCGTCCTCGACGTTCGCCCGTGGCGAGGCTGCCTCGGGGGTCGGCGGCCCGCCGGAGCGGGTGCCTGTCCACTCCCTGGGTCGGAGCAGCAGCCTGGTGGTTACACGCCCGGGCCGCCGAACTCTCCGCTCGTGCCGGCCCACGGCAACGCCCGGCTCCAACCGCTGACCACGCCGTCAGAACGCTCCGGGCCCAGGGCGCCGCCGGGGACCCGAGTCGCCGGGCCAGCGATGTCCGGAGGACGTCGGGGCGATGGCCCTGTCCCACGGGACGATCCTCGAGTCGCGAGCCCGGTTGACAGTGCCCGGTGGGTGATGGAGCGGGTTCCGGACCCTTCTTCCGATCCAACCGGCGGTGCGCCGGCGGGACGGGCAGGGGCGGATGCGCCGATCACGCGGGACGACGTCGACCGAACGCTGGCGTCGGCGGGCGCCCTCGTGACGGTGGCCGCGGGCGGCCGCCGGTGAAACGCCCGAGGGCGATCCCGGACAACGAGTGCACGAGCTCCCGCGGAGTGGCCGGGACGGCGACAGGAGGAACTGACATGGGTTCTCGCGGCAGCAGGACCGGCGCGGCGCGAGCGGTGGATCGAGCGCACGACCGGTCCGGTGAGCGGTGACCGACCTGTTGGCGGACGCCTTCCTCCCCGCCGACGCAGGTCTTGCCGCCGTCGTGGGCTCCCGGCCGTCGCTGTCGGTCCTGGCCCGGTGCGACGCGCACGAAGGCCCGACGTACCTGGACGGCGCCCTGTACGTGACAACGGTGCCGAGCGGCCGGCCGCCCGCGGCGGTGATCAAGCGGCTCGCGCTGGACCCCGACGAAGCGGATCCCGGAGCCGAGCGGGGAACCGCAGTGCCGGGGATGGCCGTCATGCCGAACGGCATGACCACGTGGGCCTCTCGCCTGCTGGTCTGCGAGCAGGGCGGCTTCGACTCCCCGGCGCGGCTGTCCGCCCTCGACCCCCGCACCGGGGCCACCGCGGCCGTCGTCGAGGACTACGACGGGTGTCCCTTGAACTCCCCCAACGACGTCGTCGTGCGCCGGGACGGGACGATCTGGTTCACCGACCCGTCGTACGGCCATCTGCAGCACTTCCGGCCGCGTCCCGGTCTGCCCGATGCGCTGTACCGGTTCGATCCGATGACCGGTCGGCTGCAGATGGTCGCCGACGACCTCGACAAGCCGAACGGGCTGGTCTTCTCCCCCGACGAGACGGTTCTCTACGTCGCCGACAGCGGCGCGGTCCAGGGCCCGGGCAGCTACCACCCGGACCGACCGCACCACGTCTACGCCTACGACGTCGTCGGCGGGAACGCCCTGGGTTCCCGCCGCGTCCTCGACGTCGCGCCCGCAGGTGTTCCCGACGGGCTCGCCGTCGATGAGGACGGCCGGGTCTACGTCTGCTGTGCCGACGGCGTCCGCGTCCTCTCCCCCGATGGAACGCTGCTCGGCCGCATCGCCGTCCCCGGCGGCGCGGTGAACCTCACCTTCGGCGGTCGCGCTCGCGACCGGCTCTTCATCACTGCGGACACGGCCGTGTGGGTGGCCGTCCTGAACACGAGAGGAGCGTGACCGCCATGACCGTGGTGCGCACGCGGAAGGTCCTGGACGGGGTCGGCGTGGACGCCGTGCTCACGGCCGCGGAGAAGCACGCGACGGAACACGGCTACCGGGTCGTCATCGCGATCGTCGACGCATCGGGACGGTTGCTCGCCCTGCGGCGTACCGAGGGCACCCAGGTCGCCAGCGACCAGGTGGCCATCGACAAGGCCCGGACCGCCGCGATCTTCGTCCGCCCGAGCCGGGAGATCGAGCAGCAGGTGACGGACGGGCGGCTGGGCGCGCTGGCCCTCTCCGGCGCGCGGGCACTCACGGGGGGCGTGCCGCTGACCGTCGACGGCCAGGTGGTCGGCGCGATCGGGGCCAGCGGCGAGACTCCCGACGAGGACGAGTCGGTCTCCGCGGCCGGCGCGGCCGCGCCGATCAGCACGCGCGAGGTCCCGGCGCTGAGCGTCACGGCCGCCCAGGTGGCCGTCCAGGCCGTCGCCGACGCGGCCACATCCCGTGGCGTGGCCCCGGTCGCGGCGGCGGTCGACGCCGGCGGCGACCTGGTGTACCTCTGGCGCCCGGACGCGGCGCAGGTGGCCAGCGTCGGCGTGGCCACTGACAAGGCGCGCACCGCGGCGATCTACCGGCGGCCCAGCCGGGACTTCGAGCGGCAGGCCGCCGGCGGACGACCGTCGGCCCTGCACCTGGCCGGCGCGGTGCCCCTGCAGGGGGGCATGCCCATCGAGGTGGACGGCCACGTCGTCGGCGCGGTCGGCGTCAGCGGTGCTTCCTCGGCCGACGAGGACCAGGAGCTGGCCGAGATCGGACGGGACGCCGGCCGGCGGGCCGCCTCCGGTGCCAGTGGTCAGGACGCCGTCCACATCCCCGCGGGCGACCTCGACGAGAAGTTCCGGCAGGGTGGCCTGCTCCTCGACGCCGACCGCTACAAGGTCGACGCCGGGCGGCGCACCGCACCGGGAGCAGTCGAGTACCACGCCGCCGTCGTCGACGTCATGCGGGTGGTCCGGGGCAGGGCCACGGTGGTCACCGGCGGCACGATGCGCTCCGCTCGAGAGGTGGGGCCGGGCGAGCTGCGCGCCGAGTCCATCGACGGTGGGACCACTCACGAACTCGGCGAGGGCGACGTCCTCGTGGTGCCGAACGGTGTGCCGCACCAGTTCGTCGACGTCTCGGACCCGTTCCTGTACTTCGTGACGAAGGTGGTGGCCTAGCCATGGCGGCTCCCGCGCCGATCAGGCACAGCGCGACCGCCGACCTCCCCCGGCCGACGCAGCTCCTCCCCGGCGCCCCGGCCGCCGTGATCGATCTGCAGACCGACGAGGGCGCCGCGTCGACCGGGACGACCTGGCGGTACAGCGACGCCCGGGTCGTGGAGATCGACTTCGTCGAGGTCGGCTCGGAGACCGACCCCCTCGGCCCGGGCACCATCCCCAATCGGACCTTCGACGTGCTGCCGCACGCCGGACCGGCCGACTTCGACGACTCCCACTGGCGCGTGCTGTCCCCCGCCGACACCCAGCTGCGCCTGGCCGGCGGGAGGGTCTGCTTCAACTGGTACCGGCTGAGCGTGACCGTGCCCTAGCGGATCGGGGATCTCGATCCCACCGGCTGCACGGTCGTCTTCGAGGTGGTCGTCGACGACTACGCCGAGGTGTGGGTCGACGGCCGGCTCCCCGTGGCCCTCGGGGACGCCGGAGGTCAGGTGGTGGCAGGGTTCAACGCGCCCAACCGGGTGCTGCTCACCGATGACGCTCGACCGGGGCAGACGTTCCGGATCGCCGTCTTCGGCGCCAACGGCCCCATCTCGGCGTCCCCCCGCAACTACATCTGGCTGCGCGGGGCGACGCTGGACTTCTACCGCCCGGAGCAGGCACGGCGCACGGAGCCGGCGCCCTACGGCCTCACGCGGGCGGCCGCCGCCCTCGACGCGGTCCTGGAACCCGGTGCCGAACTCGAGCGGGTGGCCGGCGGCTTCGAGTTCACCGAGGGCCCCGTGTGGACGGCGGACGGGGCGCTGCTGTTCAGCTCGCCCAGCACCAACCACATCTACCGGTTGAGCCCCCGGGGCCGGGTGACGGTGTTCCGCTCGCACAGCGGATACGCGGGCGTCGACATCGGCCGCTTCGCCCAGCCCGGCTCGAATGGTCTGACCTTCGACCCGCAGGGGCGCCTGACGATCTGCCAGCACGGCAACCGGCGGGTGCTGCGCGTGGAACCGCACGGGGACGTCACCGTCCTGGCCGACCGGTACCAGGGCAGGCAGTTGAACAGCCCGAACGACCTCGTGTACCGCTCGGACGGCACGCTGTTCTTCACCGATCCCCCGTTCGGGCTGCCCGGCGGCTACGACGACCCGAAGAGGGAGTTGCCGTTCAGCGGCGTCTTCGCGGTCCGCGACGGCGAGGTACACCTCGTCGCAGAGGAGCTGACGGGGCCCAACGGGATCGCCCTGTCCCCCGACGAGCGGCACCTCTACGTCGGCAACTGGGATCCCGCCGCCAAGGTGGTGATGCGGTACGACGTGGCGGCGGACGGCTCGCTGTCCGGCGGGCGGGTCTTCTTCGACATGACCGGCGCCGAGGGCGAGGACGCGGTCGACGGGCTCAAGGTCGACCGGAACGGCACCCTGTACGTCTGCGGGCCGTCCGGCATCTGGATCCTCACCCCCGACGGCCGGCACCTGGGCACGCTGCACCTGCCCGAGAGCCCGCACAACCTCGCCTGGGGCGACCCGGACGGCCGCGCCCTCTACATCACGGCGCTGACCAGCGTCTACCGCATCCGCACCAGCGTTGCCGGCGTCCGTCCCGGCGCGGTGGAGGACCGATGAGCACCGGGCTCGACGTCGGGGGCGATGCTGGGCGACTCCGAGTACTGGGGGCGCCCGTCCGCCGACCAGCTCTGGCGAGATCTGCAGGACCTGTTCCGGCAGACCACGGCCGACTTCGACCCCACCACCGACCAGGCGCGCGCGGCCCGGGGCCGGGCCCAGGCCGCGGCATGACCTGAGCCGTCCGCGCCTGCCATGTCGGAGATCTGGACCCTCGACGTCCCGGCGGGCGAGAAGGTCGTCCGCACGATCGCCGTCTACGCCGCGCTCGCCCTCCTCCTGCGGGTCGCGGGGAAGCGGAACCTCGCACAGCTGAACTCGTTCGACCTCGTCGTCGTGCTGCTGCTCTCCAACGTGGTCCAGGAGGCGCTCATCGGGCCGGACGACAGCGTGACCGGAGGGCTGCTGGCCGCCGCCGTCCTCATCGCGACCAACGCGGTGGTCGTCCGGGTCATCTCCCGATCCGAACGGGCGGTGCGATTGTTCGAGGGCACCGACGTCCCGTTGATCAGGGACGGCAGGTTCCTGGACAGGTTCCTCCGGAGGGAAGGGCTGCGGCGCGCCGACGTCGAGGCCGCCTTGCGTGCGCAGGGAGCCGACGGTGCCGGTGACGTCGCCGAGGCCGCCCTGAGTCCCGGCGGCAGCATCGTCGTCTGGCTGAAGCCGACCCGGATGTCCGCGACCCGCGCAGACGTCGACGCACTCCACCGGCGGCTCGACGCCCTGCACCAGGCCGTCGAGGGCGTCACCTCGGGCGCCCACGGGAACGAGCACGGGGTCGGCTCCCGGAGGCCGGGCTAGGGGCTGGGCAGGACGTCGGAGGACTCCACGCCGAGCAGTTCCAGGCCGAGATCGCGGATGCGGTCGAGGATCCCGAACAGGGCGGCGGAGTCGACGCAGACCCCGGAGAGTGCGGTTCGCCCTCGGTCGACGCCGTCGAGGCCCAACGGCTCGAACGCGGCGGCGAGGCGGTCGCTGAGGACCCCATCGACCGTGATCCGGTAGAACCGTTCGGGCATGCCGCCAGGGTGCGCCGTGGGGAGCCCGGAGGCATCCACCGCGCCCTCATCTCACCCGGGTGAGATCGCCTTCGGGGGGAGGCATGCCCTCCCCTGCCGGACGAGGCTCACTGCCAGACAGCCCGGGGAGGGACGATGCCTTCGCTCAGCCGCCCGGCGCCGGTCGATCCGGACACCGCCGACCAGGACACCGTCGAGAGGGAGACCGTGTCCGGCGTGGATGCCACACCTTCGGACGCGGAGCTGCTCGACCGGCTGCGCGCCGGGGACGCCGCCGCGTTCGCCGCGATCGTGGACGGCTGGTCTCCCGTGATGCTCTCCGTCGCCCGGCGCTACGTCCACGACCGGCACGCCGCGGAGGACGTCGTCCAGGAGGCATGGCTCGGGGTCATCAGCGGGATCGCGCGGTTCGAGGGACGTTCCTCGGTCCGGAGCTGGACGTTCTCCATCCTGATCAACCGGGCGAAGAGCCGGTGGGTGCGCGACGCGCGCGTCCTCCCCTCCGCCGATCTGACCGGCTCTCCGCCGTCCGGACCCACGGTCGACCCGGCCCGGTTCCGCGGGCCGGACGACGCCTACCCCGGGCACTGGACCTCGACCGGTGCGCCGCGGCCCTGGGACCAGCCCGAGAGCGGGCTGCTCAACCAGGAGGTCGGCACGCAGCTGGAACGGGCACTGGCCGGACTACCCGAGCGGCAGCGCCTCGTGGTCGAGCTTCGCGACGTGCAGGGCATGTCCGCCGAGGAGACCTGCGCGGCGCTGCGCCTGTCCGCCGGTAATCAGCGCGTCCTGCTGCACCGCGGCCGGGCCGCACTGCGAGCCGCGCTCGAGGACTACTACGACGGCTGACGGCTGGTCCATCCTGAGGAACGCGGAGGCCTCACCCACGAGACCTCGCTGACGTGCCGGGGAGCCCCATGGACGACCTGACCGGTGACACCGTGCTGGTCACCGGGGCGGCGTCCGGGGTCGGCCGGGCGAGCGCTGTTCTGTTCGCCCGAGCCGGCCTCGCCGGGGGACGCCGGGGGACGCCGGCCGGTGCCCGGCCTCCCAGCTGTCGTCAGAGCAGGTCCAGTGACCGGGCGCGCAGGACCGCGTCGTCCCGCGACTCGGCGCCCAGCTTGCGGTAGATCGACCGCAGGTGCGTCTTCATGGTGTTCGGGCTGACGAACAACGACCCGGCCATCTCCCGTTGCGACATCGTCGTCGGGAGCAGCGCGAGAATGGCCAGCTCGCGCTCGGTGAGCGGCTCGGTCAGCGCCGCGGCGGACGGACGGACCCGCCGGGCGCGTTGCTCACGGCCGAACCAGTCCCGGACGGTCGGCCCCGGGTCGGCACAGTCGCGGAGCGCCGCGGCGGCCGCGTTCAGCCAGCGCTCGGCATCTCCTCCGCCGTCCGGGCCGGTGTGACGCGCCGCCTCCGCCGCGGTGATGAAGGCGGCGGCTCGCTCCACGCGCCCGGCGCCGCGACCGGCCAGCTCCGCGGCCGCACCGGCGGCGACGGTGGCGTCGTCCCACCGGCCACGCAGCACGGCCAGCCGCGCCGCGGCCAGGGCGGGGAACATCCCGACGAAGTGGGAGCCGACGGCGGCGTCCGCGGCTACGGCGTCCGCCCGGCCGAGCACCGCCTCCGCCGACCGCAGGTCTCGGGTGAGCACTGCGACCAACGCCTGTGCCCCGAGGGCGTAAGTCTGGGCCAGCCGGTTGTCGGTTTCCTCGGCCAGGGCCGCCGCGCGCCGGAGCCGCTGGTCGGCCTGCTTCAGCTCGCCCAGCCAGAGCGCGCAGTTCCCGCTCACCAGGTGCTGCACGGTGACGAGGAAGGGGTCGGCGGGCCGGCCCCGCAGGTCGGCGAGCCGCCCCACGGCCCGGGGCAGGTCTCCGGCCTTGAACGCGTGCAGCGCCCGGAGCACCCCGACGTGCACGTCGTCGGCGGCGAGGGACCCGGCGGCCGCCAACGCCGCACCGGCTTCGTCGAGCCGTCCGCGGTCCATGTGCAGCCAGACCCGGGCGACCGTGAGTCGGGGGTCGGCGGCGAGCTGCGCGGGGGGCAGCGCGTCCAGCCAGCCCTGGACGGTCTGCAGATGGCCGAGGTTGAACTCCACCCGCCACGCCTCGGCGATCAGCGCCCCCGCGAGTCCGAGATCCGACGACGCGATGGCGTGCCCGATCGCCTCGCCGGGCCTCCCGTGGTCCCGGAACCACTCGGCCGCCCGCCGGTGCAGCACCACCGGATCCGCGAGCCGGGACAGTTCCAGCTCGTACCGCAGCAGGTCGCGGAACAGCTGGTGGTAGCGGAACCACCGGCCCTCGTCGTCGAGCGCGCTGAGGAACAGGTTCGCCCGCTGGATCTCGTCCAGCAGCCGGGCGGCGTCGTGGCGCCCGGTCACGGCATCGGCCAGCGGCGCGCACAGTCGCGGCAGCACCGAGGTCTGGAGCAGGAACGCCCGCAGCCCTGGCGGCAGCGAGCCCAGCACCTCCTCGCCGAGGTAGTCGACGACGTGCCGGTCGGCGCCGGTGAACCGGTCGATGAAGGCCCCGCGGGCCTGCCGGTCCGGGCGATCCATGAGTCGCAGGGCCGCCAGCTGCAGCCCGGCCGCCCAGCCCTCCGTCCGCGCAACCAGCCGCTGCACGTCGTCGGCGGAGAGGTCGGGCACCGCTGCGCGGTCGAGCATGCGCGCCGCCTCCTCGGCGGTGAACCGCAGCTGCTCGGCCCGGATCTCCACCAGGTTCCCGGCCACGCGCAGCCGGCTCAGCGACAGCGGTGGATCGGTCCTCGAGATGACGATCAGGTGCAGCGCGCCCGGTGCGTGGTCGAGCAGGGCGGCGACCGACCGGTGCACCGGCCGGCTGCCGACGACGTGGTAGTCGTCCAGGACCAGCACGAGGTCGGCGGTGGAGGCCAGTCCGTTGACGAGCACGGGCAGGACGTCGCGCTCGACGTCGGAGCCGGCCGCGTCCAGGCGTCGCAGAGCCGCGGACCCGACGGAGGCGTCGGCCTGCTGCACGGCCAGGAGGAGATACCGCCAGAAGCGGGTCACGTCGCCGTCCGCGGCATCCAGTGACAGCCAGCCGCTCCGCACGCCGACCCCGCGCAGCCACTGCGCGACCAGCGTGCTCTTCCCCCAGCCGGCCGGGGCGACCACGAGGGTCAGCCGGGCGTCCACGGCTCGCGAGAGCCGCTCGTGCAGGCGCGGTCGCTCGATCGGCCGCGTCCCGAGCGACGGGACGAACAGCTTGGTGGTGATGACGGGCTCCACGGAGGCGTCCTCGCGCCCAGAGGGCGCCAGCACCGGCTCCTCCTGCGCGGGTGACACCGGCAACCTCTCGACCGACGAGAGCCTCATGGCCCGTCCCGCTCCCTCCCGGTGCGCGCCGCTCGCGACGCCTCCGTCGGGTCGGGGACCAGCCTGGCAGCCCTCGCGCCAGCGGGGGTAGAGCTCTCCAGCACCGGGTCGCGCGGCTCCATCGCCGGAACGCGCCCCGGGACAGCCCGGGATCCGGATGTAACGCAACCGGGCACGGGCAGGACTCCGGAGCATGACCATGACCGCACCGCGGGTCTCGGCGGCCACGCGGACGAGCTGGCATCGGGTGGCCGAGCACGTCCTCGCCGCGGGGCAGTTCGCCGCGAAGGGCACCATCCGGCTCCGGCCGTGTCCGGGGGGCTTCGCCACCACGGTGGGGCTCGGTGACCGGCAGCTCGCCGTCGTGGGCGACGAGCTGCTGGCGATCCGCGGGGACACGCGACGTTCCCAGCCGCTCACCACCTTGGGTCGCGCCGCGCGGTTCGCCGGCGTGGAGCTCGGGCTGCGCGGCAGCTACACCCCGGCCACGCCGGCCGACCCCGACGCGCAGCTGCCGGTCGATCTGACGGCCGCCCGCCGGCTCGCCGACTGGCTCGCGCTCGGCGACGCGGCGCTGCGCCGCTTCGCCGAGCAGCTCGGCGAGCCGATGACGCCGGTGCTCTGGCCCGAGCACTTCGATCTCGGCGTCGCCGCCGGCGCCGTCAACTACGGCGCCTCCCTGGGGGACGAGGCGATGCCGGAGCCGTATCTCTACGTCGGGCCGCACGAGGGACCGCCGTCCGCGGACCCGTTCTGGAACGCCCCCTTCGGAGCCGCGTCCGGCGCACCCCACATCGTCACGACCGACGACGCCGTCGCCTTCTTCTCGGAGGGACGCCGACAGGTACTCGAGGACAGGAGCGGGATGTGAAGGGTCTGCGGGGCAAGAAGGCGCTGGTCACCGGCGGCAGCTCGGGAATCGGCCAGGCGATCGCCATCCGGCTGGGCGAGGAGGGCGTCGACGTCGCCATCAACTACGTCGGCCCGCCCGCGGGCGCCGAGGAGACCAAGGAGGCCATCGAGCACGGCGTCGAGATCTGCATGAAGGAGATGTCGGCTGCCGGCACCCGCCCGATCCTCGTCGCCGCCGACGTCTCCCAGGAGGAGCAGGTGGCCGCGATGTTCGAGCAGGTGCACGCCGAGTACGGCGGGATCGACTTCCTGATCAACAACGCCGGGATCCAGATCGCCGCCGACAGCGACGAGCTCCCGGTGGACGCGTTCGACAGGGTGCTCGCGGTCAACCTGCGCGGCGCGTTCCTGTGCGCCCAGCAGGCGATCCGCTCCTGGCTGTCCCCGGGGAGCGGCGGCAGCATCGTCAACGTCTCCAGCGTCCACCAGGTGATCCCGAAGCCCCGGTTCGTCGGCTACTCGGTCTCCAAGGGCGGCATGCAGAACCTCACCCGCACGCTCGCGCTGGAGTACGCCGGCCGCGGCATCCGGGTCAACGGCATCGGTCCCGGCGCCACGGTCACGCCGATCAACCGGTCCTGGATCGACGACCCGGTCAAGCGGCGGATGGTCGAGAGCCACATCCCGATGCGCCGCGCCGGCGGGGCGGAGGAGATGGCGGCGGCCACCGCGTTCCTGTGCTCGGACGAGGCCGCCTACATCACCGGTCAGACGCTGTTCGTCGACGGCGGGCTGACCCTCTACCCGTCGTTCGAGACCACCTGGTCCTCGGAATGACGGCGCTCTCGCACCCGCCGTCCGTCGACGAGCGGACGGCGGGGTGGTTCCCGTCCCGGTGGGGACCCGACGACGAGGCCGGAGCGCTCAACGAGATCACCCCGGCCGGCGTCCTGGCCGCGGTCTCGCTGGTGCGAAGCGGCCGGGTGTTCGACCTCGCTCACGTGCTGCACGCCGACGTCCCCGCGTTCCCGGGCCGCACGTTCCGGTCGTACCTGACGACGAACTCCCACTTCGTCAACCGTCGGCGAACGGACGGCAGCCCGGAGGGCTGGGGCCGGAACTCGGTGAACTGGATCGTCGAGCAGATCACGGCCACCCAGCAGATGGGCACCCACCTCGACGCGCTCAACCACCTGCAGGCCGGCGACCGGACGTACAACGGCCACCGGCTGGCCGACATCGCCGAGGACTGGGGCACCAACCGGCTCGGCGTCGAGACCCTGCCGCAGATCGTCACCCGTGGCCTGCTGCTCGACATCGCCGCCGTCCGCGGCGTCGGCCGGCTGGAGCCGGGCGAGGTCGTCACGGTCGCCGACGCGGAGACCGCGCTGGAGGGTCGGTCGCTGCATCCCGGGGACGGGGTGGTGTTCCACACCGGCTGGGGCGGCTGGTGGGGGGTGGACGACGACCGGTACTCCGCCGGCGAGCCCGGGCCCGGCCGGGAGCTGGCCGAGTGGCTGGCCGCCCACCGCGTCGCGCTGACCGGCTGCGACACCTGGAGCTACGGCCCGGTGCCGGCCGAGGACCCGGCCGAGCCGTTCGTCGTCCCGCAGACCCTCAACGTCCGGCACGGCGTCGTCGTGCTGGAGAACCTGCGGCTGGCCGAGGCCGCCGCGGCCGGGCTGCGCGAGTTCCTGCTCGTCGTCAGCCACGCCAAGTTGCGCGGCGCCACGGGTGCGTGGGTGACGCCGCTCGCGATCACCTGACACCGCGCCACCGGAGACCTCCTGGAGAGACACCATGACCGAGCACGCCGACGTCATCGTCATCGGCTCCGGAGCCGGCGGGGGCGCCGTCACCTGGGCCCTGGCCCCCACCGGCAAGAAGATCCTGCTGCTCGAACGGGGGGACTGGCTCCCCCGGGAGACCCAGAACTGGGATCCGCAGGCGCTCTGGGCCGACAAGCGCTACCACAACAGCGGGCAGTGGACCGACGGCGCCGACGGCCGCCGGTTCTCCCCCAAGCAGCACTACTACGTCGGCGGCAACACCAAGTTCTACGGCGCGATCCTCTACCGCTTCCGGGAGCGCGACTTCGGCGCCGTGCGGCACGTGGACGGCGTCTCCCCCGCCTGGCCGATCTCCTACGCCGACCTCGCGCCGTACTACGACCGCGCGGAGCAGCTCTACCAGGTGCACGGCACCCGGGGCGAGGACCCTGACGAGCCACCTTCGGACGGCCCCTACCCGTGGCCGGCCATCAGCGACGAGCCCCGGATCGCGCAGCTGCGCGCCGACCTGACCGCCGCCGGCCTGCACCCGTTCTCGCTGCCGAACGGGATCCTGCTCGACGAGGCGCAACCCCACCTGTCGGCGTGCATCCGGTGCGCGACCTGCGACGGTTTCCCGTGCCTGGTCAACGGCAAGGCCGACGCACAGGTCATGACGGTGGAGCCGGCGCTGCGGCACCCCAACGTGACGCTGCGGACCCGCGCGCGTGTGGTGCGGCTGGAGACCGATCCCTCCGGGCGCAGCGTGAGCCGGGTGGTCGTCGACCGCGACGGGCAGCGGGAGGAGTACTCCGCCGACGTCGTCGTCCTGGCCGCCGGCGCCATCAACTCCGCCGCCCTGCTGCTGGCCTCCGCCAGCGACCGGCACCCGGCCGGCCTCGGCAACGGCAGCGGGCACGTCGGCCGGCACCTGATGCTGCACAACAACTCCGGCCTGGTCGCATTCTCGAAGACGCCCAACCCGACGCGGTTCCAGAAGACGCTCGGGGTCAACGACTTCTACTGGTCCGACCCCTTCGACCCGGAGTGGGAGTACCCGGTCGGCTCGATCCAGATGAACGGCAAGAGCGACGCCGTCCTCATCGGCTTCGACGTCCCCGACGCGCGGGACCCGGCCGACCTGGCCCGTCACTCCATCGACTTCTGGCTGACCACCGAGGACCTGCCGCTCGACGAGAACCGGGTGACCGTCGACCGCGATGGCGGGATCCGGCTGCACTACACCCGGACCAACGCCGCCGAGGTGGCCCGCCTGCGGATGCGGCTGCAGCAACTGCTCGACTCGATCCGCTGCGAGCAGGACGTGTACGAGAACCGGCAGTACGCCGGCGGCCAGCTGGGGATCGGCGGGGTGGCGCACCAGAACGGCACCATCCGCTTCGGTCCCGACCCGGCGACGGCGCCGCTGGATCTCGACTGCCGGATGCACGAGGTCGACAACCTCTACGTCGCCGACTCGAGCTTCTTCGTCTCCAGCACCGCGGTGAACCCGACCCTGACGATCATCGCGAACGCGCTGCGGGTGGCCGACGGGATCGCCGACCGGCTGGGCGTCCGGACGTCGGTGGCGGACACGCTCCTACCCGCGCCGCGGCGGCCCGACCTGGTGGTGGGCCCGGCCCGCTGACCGCCGGCCCGCGTGCTGCCGGGGTCCGAGGGGCCCCGGCAGCACTCACAGGTCGACGGTGACCGCGGTCGTCGGCCGAGCACAGCAGATGAGCACCAGCTCGCCGCCGGGTGCCTCGAGCGGCTCGGGGTCGTAGTCCACGGAACCGTCGATCAGGGAGGTCTCGCAGCTGTGGCAGACGCCGGTGCGGCAGGACCATCGCACCGGCAGCTCACAGGCCTCGGCGAGCTCGAGGAGGCTGGACCACCGCGAGGGATCGAACGCCGTGGTGACGCCCGCCCGGGCGAAGGTGACGGGGGGTCCACCGGCCGCAGGCGGTGTCGGTGCGCGGGCGGGCCGGCCGGTCGTGCCGGCCTCGCCCGGCGCCGGACCGAACGACTCGACGTGGACGGCGTCGGCCGGCAACCCCAGGGCGTCCAGCATCCGCCGCACCCCGGCGGCGAACCCGTCCGGCCCGCAGACGTACGCGGAGAAGGAGGCGTCCACGCCCAGGCCGGCCAGGGCCTCCAGGGAGAGCCGACCGGCTGCGTCGCCCCGCGCCGCTGCATCCGCGGCCGTGTAGCGGAGATGCCGCACCGCCGCCGGCATGGCCGACAGCGCGGCCTCGGCCTCCGCGGCGAGGGAGTGCTCGGCCGGTGAGCGGGCGACGTGCACCCAGATGATCCAGCGCTCGGGATGGCTGACGGCCTGGGCCAGCAGACAGCAGAGCAGCGGCGTCACCCCGATGCCCGCGCTGATCAGCACGGCCGGTCCGGCGACTGCCGGGTCGAAGCCGAAGCCACCCCTCGGGGCCGCGACCTCGACGGCTCCGCCGACGGGGAGGGCGTGCACGAGAGCGCTCCCCCGGCCCTCCCGCTTGACCGAGATCCGCAGCTCAGGACCCGCCGGCGCGGAGAGCGAGTAGCTGCGGACCACCGACCCGTCGGCATCCTCCAGGCGCAGAGGGACGTACTGGCCGGGCAGCCAGGAGGGCGCCGCGCCGCCGTCCCGGGGCGCCAGGTGGACCGAGACGACGTGCGTCGACTCGCGCACCACGCGGGTGACGGTGAACGGGCGGAACCCCGGATACGCGGGCTCGCTGGCGGCCGGCGGCGCCAAGCCCGGGTTGCCGGGCCGGTCACCGGCAGCGAGCAGCTGCCGGAACGACCACTTCCAGCCCTCGGCCAGCGCCGGGACGGCCAGCGCGGAGCGCAGCGACGCCTCGTCGCGAGCGGCCGTGTAGAGCAACTGGGAGACGCGACGGACGGTGAGGCCGGCGGGATCGCGGTGGATGACGTGGATCCGGTCGCCGGCCCCGACCCGGCCCTCCCGCAGCACGCGGAGGTAGAAGCCGGGGCGACCGTGAGCGGTGAGCAGCGCCGGCATCCGCGGCTCTCCGAGGCGGATGCCCACCTTGTGACAGGTGACCCGCGGCTGGGTGACCTCGAAGACCGCGCCGCTGATCGCCAGCCGGTCGCCGACGCAGATCTCGTCGTCGGCCATCCCCTCGACGGTGAAGTTCTCGCCGAAGGTGCCGGGGTCGGGCAGCGAGCGGCCGAGGTGGCGCTCCCAGTAGGCGTAGGACTCCCACTGGTAGACGAAGACGGCGCGGTGCTCGCCGCCGTGGCCGACGAGATCGGCTTGCGCGTCCCCGTCCACGTTGAGCCTGCGCACCCACCGGCGGCCGACCACGGGGGCCTTCCAGATCGAGGTCCGGACCTGCCCCCCACGCCAGGCGACCGTCCGGGGCCGGCCGACGGACACCGCACGCAGACGGCCGGACGGGGTCATCGCCGCCTCCGGACGGTCATGGACGCCCCTTTCCCGAGCCATCCGGCGCCCGCCGGGCATCGACCGTGTCGGCGCTCTCGGCGGGCTCGGGTCTGCCTGTCTCGTGGCCGCGGGGGTGGCGCGGCTCGGGCACTCCGGCCGCCGGCCGCCGGCCCAGGACGCCGAGCGCCGCGGCAGGGAACAGCAGCACCGACAGCAACCCGGCGAAGACCAGCGCCGCGGCCGTGGTGGCGGACAGCCGACCGGACTCCAGGCCGATCTGCGCGGCCGTGACCAAGAACGGCAGGGAGGTGGCCTGCAGCAATCCAGCGGCCAGGGACCCGGCCGATCCCAGGGAACGGCGGTACAGCACCGCCGGGAGGCCGCGGACGACGAGCAGCGCGAGCAGGAAGACCGGCACCTGCAGGAGGGCCGTCGGGTCCTCGAGCAGACCGCGCAGGTCCAGTCGCACCCCGCTGGCCACGAAGAACACCGGGATCACGAACCCGTAGCCGATGGCGTCGAGCTTCGCGCGGAACCGGGGATGGGTGGCGGAGTCCCTGTCGACCAGCCCCACCAGCGCGCCCGCGAGGAAGGCACCGAGGATCGTCTCGAGGCCCAGCCGCTCGGCCAGGGCGACGAAGGCGACCAGCAGCAGCACCACCAGCCGGACACGGATCTCGGCCGTGGTGTCCTGCAGCCGCACCAGCACGTCGCCCAGCCGCATCGACATCCGCGCCCGGCCGACGCACAGCGCGAGGAGCAGGACGAGGACGCCGAACGCGGCGAGGAAGGCCGCCGTCGTCCCGGGGCCGCCGCCCGACATGGAGAAGACCAGGGAGAGCAGCACGATGGCGGCGAAGTCGGCCACCGATGCCGCCGCTATGACCGTCTGCCCGACGCCGTCCCGGGCGCGGCCGGCGTCCTTGAGCACCGGGACGACCAGCCCGAGCGACGTCGCCGTGAGCGCGATGGCCAGGAAGAGCGGGGCCGACGTCCACCCGGCGGCCTGCGCTCCCAGGCCCACGAGGACGGCGAGCACGAGGCCGACTGCATAGCCGAGGGAGGTGACGGCCAGCAGCCGGCCGCGCAGCCCGCGCAGGTCGATCTCCAGCCCGGCGAGCATCAGCAGGAAGGCCAGCCCGAACAGGGCCAGCACCTCCACGGGGACGTCGACCTCGACCCAGCCGAGGACCGACGGGCCGAGCAGCACGCCGGCGACGATCTCCAGGACCACCGAGGGGACGCGCAGCCTCGGCGCCCAGCCGAGCGCCAACGGCACCGCCGCCGCGACGCCGGCGACGACGAGCAGGTTCGTGAACGAGACGTCGGGCACCGCGAGCCTCCGGAGAAGGTCAGAGACCGGCCGCTTCGAGGGCGTGCAACCAGACCTCGGCGACGGTGGGAAAGGCCGGGACGGCGTGCCGCAGCTCGCTCAACGGCAGTCGGCCGGCGACCGCGACGGCGGCCGAGTGCAGCAACTCCTGGACGCCGCTGCCGGTGATCGTCGCGCCCACCAGCACATCGGACGCCTCGTCGACGACGAGCCGTGTCGTGCCCTCGAGGCCGTCGCCGAGCACGTACGAGCCGGGGACGTCACCGGTGCCGACGTCGAGGACCCGGACTGCGATCCGGCGCTGCTGGGCCTCGGCCACGGTGAGGCCGACCGCGCACACCTGCGGATCGGTGAAGGTCACCCGTGTCACGATGTCCAGGCTGGCCCGGTCGCGGGCGTCCCGGCCGGTGATGACGTCGGCTGCGATCCGCGCCTGGTACTTCCCCATGTGGGTCAGCGGCGCCAGCCCGGTGCAGTCCCCCACGGCGTACAGCCAACCGCCGGGGACCCCGGTGGCGCGGAGCCGGTCGTTGACCTTCACCGGCCGCCCGGGCTTCAGCCCCACGCTGCCCAGCCCGAGGTCGTCGGTGCGCGGGCGGCGACCAGTGGCCACGAGGACCTCGTCGGCGGTCACCTCCTGGCCGGTGCTGAGCGTTGCGCGCACCGGCCCGTCGGTGCCGTCCCGTCGGACGGAGGTCAGCCGGGTGCCCACCCGGACCGTGATGCCCTCCCGTTGGAACGCCGCCCGGACCTGCTCGCCGGCGAAGGGCTCCTCGCGGGGCAGCAGTCTCGGGCCGCCCTCGACCACGGTCACCTCCGCGGCGCCGAGCCGGTGGAACGCCTGCGCGAGCTCCAGCCCGACGGCCCCGCCGCCGAGCACGAGCAGCCGCCTCGGCACCTCCTTCGCCGCCGTGGCGGCGCGGTTGTCCCACGGGCGCACCTCTGCCAGCCCCGGCACCGGCGGCACGGCGGCGCTGCTGCCCGTGGCCAGCACGACGGCCCGGCGGGCCGTCACCTGCCGGCCACCGTCCACCTTCACCTTGCGAACGCCGGCGAGCCGGCCGATGCCCCGCAGCAGCCGGACGCCGTGGTCGGCCAGCCAGCGCTCCTGACCGGCGTCCATCCAGTGGGAGGTCATGTAGTCGCGGCGGGCGAGGGCGGCCGTCACGTCCACCACACCGGTGACGGCCGCGGCGGCGCCGGGCACCCGCGCGGCCGACGCGAGCGCCTCCCCGGGCCGGAGCAGCGTCTTGCTCGGGATGCACCCCCAGTAGGAGCACTCCCCACCGATCAGCTCCTGCTCGACCAGCACGGTCTCCAGGCCGCGGTCGGCGCAGCGGCCCGCGACGACCTCCCCCGCGGGACCGCCCCCGATCACGACGACGTCGACCTCGAGCTGGGTGGGCTGGATCTCGGACATCGGGCCTCCTCGGACTCGCTGCCGTCGTCCGCCGTCGGCCGTCCGGCGTTACGCGTAACGGGCGGCCGATCGGCGGGACCACAGGAACGAGACCCGCTGACCTCCGGGAGATCCCCATGAGCTGCACGCCGATCGCCGACCACGCCTTCCTGTCCGACCGGCACTCCTGCGCCCTGGTCGACCGCGCGGGCACCGTCGTCTGGCTGTGCTTCCCGCGGTTCGACGGCCCGTCGGTGTTCGCCGCGCTGCTCGACGACGACGCCGGCCACTGGTCGGTGCAGCCGGCGGCGGAGTGGACGGCGACCCGCCGCTACGCCGGCCGCTCGCTGGCCCTCCAGACCACGTTCCGGACGGCGGAGGGCGAGCTGGAGCTCACCGACGCGCTGGGCCTCGGCCCGGACAACGAGGGGCACCGGCTGGGCAGCGACGTCCCGCACGTCCTGGTGCGCCGGCTCGTCTGCACCTCGGGCGAGGTGGACGTGCTGGTCGACTACCGGCCGCGGCCGGAGTACGGCTTGATCGTGCCGCTGCTCTCGCACGTGGACGGCGGGGTCGCCGCTCGGGGCGGGGCGGACTGGCTGGTGCTCACGCTGCCCGGCGAGGCGGCGCTGGAGGACGGGCGGGCTCGGGCGCGGCTGCACCTGCGGGCGGGCGACGTCGTCCACCTGGCGCTGCAGCGGAGCACCCTCGGCGACGCGGTGTCCGCGCACGTCTGGCCCCAGCAGGAGCTGGCCGACCTCCTGGACCGGACTCTGTCGTCATGGGAGTCCTGGTGCGACCTGCACCAGGCCTACGACGGGCCGTGGGCCGACCTCGTGCACATGAGCGGCCGGGTGCTGCAGGGGCTGTCGTACCAGCCCAGCGGCGCCGTGGTCGCCGCCGGCACGACGTCCCTGCCCGAGGGCGTGGGCGCCGAGCGGAACTGGGACTACCGCTACGCCTGGGTGCGCGACGCCAGCTTCACGATGGAGGCGCTGTGGGTGGCGGCCTGCCCGGACGAGGCTGAGGACTTCTTCGGGTTCATGACGACCGCGGGCGCGGGGGGCATCGGCCCCGACATGTCGCTGCAGATCATGTTCGGCGTGGGGGGCGAGCACGACCTCAGCGAGCGGACCCTCGACCACCTCCGCGGCTGGCGCGACAGCCGGCCGGTGCGGGTGGGCAACGGCGCGTGGAACCAGCGCCAGGTCGACGTCTACGGGGAGTTGCTGGGAGCGGCGGCTCGCCTGGCCGACCAGCTGCCCGCGCTGGACGACGAGACGCGGTGGTTCCTCGCCGCGTGCGCCGACACCGCCGCCGTCCGCTGGCGGGACAAGGACCAGGGCATCTGGGAGGTGCGCGGCGAGCCGCAGCACTTCCTGTACTCCAAGGTCATGTGCTGGGTGGCCCTCGACCGGGCGATCGCGCTGGCCCCGCAGCTGCGCTGCGAGCACCGCGTCGACGAGTGGGCGAAGGTCCGCGAGGAGATCTCCGACGCCGTGCTGGAGCAGGGCTGGAACGAGGAGGCCGGCGCGTTCACCCAGTACTTCGGGTCCACCGCGCTGGACGCCTCCAACCTGATGCTGTCGATCGTCGGGTTCCTCCCCGCCGACGACCCCCGCATGCTGGCCACGATCGACGCCATCGCCGACCGGCTGACCGACGAGCGGGGTCTGGTCTACCGGTACCGCACCGAGGAGGGCGTCGACGGCCTCGCCGGGGAGGAGGGCACTTTCCTGCTCTGCACCTTCTGGCTGGCCCAGGCCCTCGCGCTCGCCGGCCAGGTGGAACGCGCGCGCGAGGCCTTCGGGCGGGCCGCCTCGTACGTCAACGACCTCGGCCTCCTGGCGGAGGAGGTCGACGCGGTCACCGGCGAGCAGCTCGGCAACGTGCCGCAGGCGTTCAGCCACATCGGTCTGGTGAACGCGGCATGGGCGATCGACCAAGCCCAGCGGGGTTCACGATGAGAACGATCGACGCCGATGGGCTCCGCGGGCTGCCCCGCGTGCCGGGCAGCCGCGGGTCGACCCCCGCTCTCGTCGACGCCGGGATGGGACCGCACCTCGAGACGGGCGCCGCCACGGATCCGCCGGACGACGGCCGCGAGAGGTCGGAGCGCGTGTGCTGCGGCGTCACGGGGGAAGGAGAGCACCGTGGCTGAACCTCCGGCGTCACGACCCACCGCCGATCAGGACGTCCTGGAGATCGCCTGCCAGGAGTTCGTCGAACTGGTCACGGAACATCTCGAGCAGACCCTTCCCCAGGACGTCGAGAACGCCATCGCCGCGCACCTCGAGCTGTGCGAGCCGTGCCGCACCTACCTCGAGCAGATCCGCCGCACCGCTGCCGCGCTCCGGAGCCTGCCCACCCCCACGCTGCCCGAGCCCGCGCGGAAACGACTGCTCGAGGTCTTCACGACCCTGCACGAGGACACCCACGGCGAGAACCCGTAACGGCGCAGGACAGGCGGACCCCCTCCGCTCGGCGACACGCGCCGGTTCAGGTGCCAGCCGGCTGGATCCCGACAATCGCGACGGCCGCGTCCAAGCGCTCACCGGTGTGCTCATGACGAGCAGCAACGAGCAACGGGAGTCGATCATGAACACCTACGACCCGGCGGACTACATCACCTACGTTCCCATGGATCGGCAGCACCGCCCGTCCGTCGACGCGCCACCGAGCGAGGCGATCGAGAACCATCTGCCCGAGGGATACCCGAACGCGTCCCCGAAGACGCGCCTGCGGAGCCGCGCTGCGGTTCGGGCCTCCCAGTTCGATGGACAGCCCCTTCTGGGACTCGCGGCTGGGATCAGTCCCGGCAGGCGACACCATGTGCCACCGCGGGCCAGCAGTACGGCATGAGGCGGGACACGTGCGCGTGGCGGTCCTGGTGATAGCAGGTCGGAGCGACAGCGAGGAGCCGCCCTCCAGTCCGACCGTCGACATCCGATGACCGGACCGACAGGTCATGACCGACTCAGGGTGACCAGATGGTGGTCGAACCGCTCCAGGAAGCGGTCACGGGCCGTTCCGGATCTCTCCGGAACGGCCCTTTGTGCGCTCTGTCGGGCTGACAGGATCTGAACCTGCGACCTCTTGACCCCCAGCCGACGGCAGCGGGTCCGCGGCCGTTCACAGAAGTCCATCTGCGCAGTCCAACTGGCATACGGAACGACGGCGAGCCGCACCGAACCGCCCCGGACAGGGCGCAATGGTGGTCAAAACGGCCGCACGGACCTGTCCGGACAACCCTCTCGCACCGCCGCACCGCCAGTCGCCGAGCGTGACGCGCCACCGGCCGGAGCTGTCAACCGAGCCGCTCAGCGAGAGCCGGTACCAACGGCCCAGCGCTGCGCTGCCGCGCCGACCACCGCCAGACACAGCGTCACTGCGGGGGCGACCACGCTCACGAGCGCGACCGCCGACCACGCTGAGCCGCAATGGTCGTGGCCGGCAGGCATAGACGAGGGCACCAGCACCCGGTGTGCCGACGGCAAGCACGCCCGCGTGCACCCACGTCCGACGCGAGGGTCCCAGGACGAGGTGCGTCGCGCAGGGAAGGCACGTCATCGCCATGGCCAGCATCAGGAGGACGTGCGCGCCCGATCCTGCTGGAGCGCCCGAAGCCGCGACCAGGTGCAAGGCGGCACAGAGGCCCATCATCGCCGCCAGGACCAGCCGCAGTACGCGCCACCTGAGCCGGCACGGATGCTGGCGGCTTCCAGTTCGCCCTCCAGCGCCTGGCGGAAGCCGGAACGGCTGACTCCCCGCACAGCCGGTGTGGACGGTCGCGGTGACGGATACGCCTCGGCGCGCGGGCGAGTAGCTGCCGACTACCGCCACGGCCCTTGCCGTGACGGGTTTCGCCCCCGCCGCTGACCGATGGTCAGGCGACTACGAAGAACTTCTTGAACGGCGACAGAGTCCGCCAGGTAGCGGTGAAGCCGTCGGGAAGTGACACCACGTCGCCTGGGGTGAGCCGGATCTTCTCCCCCGTCGGGGTCTCCAGCTCCGCCTCGCCTTCGAGGACGTGGATGGTCTCGCTGCCGGCCACCGCGTAGGGCAGCTCGGCGCCCTCCTCGGGGCCGATCCGCCAGATGCCCGCGGCCAGCACGCCCTGGGCGCGCTGGCTCTGCACCAGCCAGTGGACCTCGCCGAGCTCCTGGCCCTGGACGACGAACGGCTCCCAGGTCTCGGGGGTGACGGTGGCCTGCGGAACGGTGCTGGTGGTCATGTCCTTCTCCTCGTTCTCCGGGGTGGGGGTGCCGGTCGGGTCGGCCCAGGAACGGACCGTGGCCGCCGCGTCGAGACCGCTCTGGATGGCGCCGTCGACGAAGCCGGCCCAGCCGTCGGCGTAGTCGCCGCCGGCAAACAACAGCCGCCCGTGCGGACGGCGCAGCTGCGCCCATCCACCAGTCAGCTGGCCGGTGCGGAAGGTGGCCCAGGTCTCCCGGCTCAGCGGATCGGCGACCCAGTCGTGGGTGACGGACTCGACGACCTCGATGTCGGGGATCCAGCCGCGCAGGATCTCCTGGACGGCGTCGGCGTCGTTGCCGTCGAACGCGTCGGCGTCGGGCCCGAAGCCGACGATGATGCTGGTGCCGTCCTCGAGGTAGTACTCCGGCCAGGCGAAGTTCAGCGGGTGGCCGGAGGGCGCCTGGGCGAGGAAGGAGCGGTGCCCGCGGATTCTGGCCCAGATCTTGGTGCCGGTGGAGTTGAGGCCGGTCTCGACGAACTCGGCCTCGGCAGCGGGCAGCGGCGGGTCGAAGGTGATGCCGCGCAGCGCGTTGACCGGTGCGGTGACGATGACGGCGTCGGCGGCCAGGACCTCCCCGTCGGTAGTCCGGACCCGAGCGCCGTCCTCGCGGTAGCTGATCGCCTGCACCTGGGTGCCGAGGGCGACGGTCCCGCGGACGTCGGCGGCAATCCGCTCGTACAGCCCACGCATCCCGTCGACGAGCTTGTAGGCCAGCGTCGTGTCGTTGAGCAGGGCGAAGTCGTTGCCGGCGAGGGCGAACCAGCGCAGCGCCATTGTGGCCGAGCCGGTCTGCGAGCTGCCGTTGAAGCACGCCGTCCAGAAGGCGTCGGCGAGATCGATCTCCTCCTGGCTCAGACCCGCCTCGCGGAGACGCTCGATGAGGGGCTGCTGATCGAGGGCGAGGAACTCCTCGCGACGCTTGCCCCCGTCCTCGTCCGCGGCGTCCAGGATGGCGAGGACGTCGTGGGGCTGCGGGAAGTAGGTGGCTGAGCCGGCGACGACGGCCTCGTGCGCCCGGGCGCCGCGCTCGGCGAGCTCCTCGGGCGAACCCTCGACGAGCTTGCCGTCAGCGATCCAGTAGGCATGCTCGGGGATCGGGCTGCGCACGATCTTCAGCCGGTAGCGGGTGATCTCGGCCCAGACGTGCGGCTGGAGCCAGTGCGCCCAGGTGCCACCCATCTCCAGCTGGTGGCCGAGGCGGTGGTCGGTCCACGCCCGGCCGCCGATGCGGTCCCGGGCCTCCAGCACGGTCACCCGGTGACCAGCCGCACCCAGCTCCCGGGCGGCGACCAGCCCAGCGAATCCGGCGCCCACGACGATGACGTCCAACTGCGTGTCCATCACGGCCTTTCTTGGGCCGGTGGGTCGATCGCCCGATGGTTCGTCGCCCGGCCTCGTTGGCGAGGTGGTGGTCATGCCGCTCCCTCCGTGGTCGGAAGAGTCGCGTCCGGAAGGAAGGCGAGGCTGCCGGCGTCCATGGCGGTGCTGCCGCCGTCGACGGGCAGCACGGCGCCATGCACGTAGGAGGCGGCCGGGGACAGCAGCCAGGCGATGGCGTCGGCGATCTCGCCGGGTGCGGCGGCGCGCCGCTGGGGAACGGCGGCGGTGACACGCGCGTACGTCTGCTCGAGGTCGAGGCCGAGCGGGCCGCCGAAATCGGCCATCTCCTGGTCCGCCATCTCGGTGCGGACCCATCCCGGAGCCACGCAGTTGACGCGCACGCCACGCGGCCCGAGGTCGACCGCGAGGTCCTGGGTGAACATGTGCAGCCCGGCCTTGCTGGCTCCGTAGGCGACGTAGGCGGGGGCCCCTCGCAGCCCGGCGACCGAGCCGACAGTGACGACCGCCCCGCGACTCGCAACCAGCGCGCCGACGGCGGCGCAGACCATGAGGAACGGCGCGGTGAGGTTGATCCGCAGCGTTTCCTCCCATTCCTCCACCGTCGTCGAGCCGACGGTGCCCAGGTACGCCACACCGGCGTTGAGGACGAGGGCGTCCAGGCCGCCGAACCACTCCTGCGCGGCGGCGACGGCCGCCGCGGCACCCTCGGGGGTGGCCACGTCACCGGGCAGCGCTCGGGCACCGGTGCGAGCGGCGACCTCGTGCAGCGGGCCCGACCGGCGCCCGCAGGCCACCACCTGATCGCCGCGGGAGGTGAGGGCCTCGGTGACGGCAGCGCCGATCCCGGAGCCCGCGCCCGTCACGACGACGACGCTCACGGGGTGCCGCTTGACAGGTCCGTGGAGAAGTCCACGGAGCGCTTGACCGTCGCCCGCGCCCACCCGGCAGCGGCGCACACCGGGATGCCCAGCAGTAGCCACTTTCCCGCACCGGTGCCGCCCAGGATGTCGTAGTTGGCAATCGCCAGGTACAGCACGGTGGCGAAGCCGATCAGGGCGATGGCCGGTGCGACCTTCGTCCGCCAGGCGCCCTCCTCCACCTCGGTGCGAGAGAAGAACGCGAGCATGGCCACGCAGGTGAGGACGAGGACGGCGATCAACGCGACGGTGCCCAGCGCCAGCAGCCAGAAGAAGGTGATGCCGATCGGATCGGCGCCGGCGAGCTCGAACCCGGTCAGCACGAGAATCTCCATCACGCCGATGGCGATGGCAGCCACGGCCGGCGTGCCGTTGCGTGCGGTAGTACGTGCGAGAGACGCGGGGAGGACTCCGGCGCGGCCGAGGGCGAAGAGGTAGCGGGCGAACATGTTCGCGAAGCCGATGAGCATCGCCAGGAAGCTGGTCACGACCAAGACGTCGAGCAGGGTGACGAACCAGCCGCCCACGTACTCGCCGGCCAGGTCGGGAACGAAGGTGCCGGCGGCGAGCTTGTCGCCGGCCTGCTGCTGGACCGCGTCGAGCCCGGCCGCGTTCGACAGGCACCAGGTGGTGAAGGCGTAGAAGATCCCGATGAAGGCGATGGACAGGTAGGCGGCCCGCGGGATGGTGCGGCGTGGGGTCTTGGCTTCTTCGGAGAAGACCACGGTCGCCTCGAAGCCGGTGAAGCACGCGAAGGCGAACAGGAACGCCACGCCGAGCCCGGCATTGAAGACGTTGCCGGGGTCGAACCCCGCCAGGGACGCCCCCGAGGCGCCGCCGCCGTCACCGAGGATCGCCAGGTCCAGAACCACGAAGGTGAGCACCTCGATGGTCACCAGCACACCCAGAACGCGCAGGCTCATGTCCACTCCGCGCGCCGTCAGGGCGGTCACCAGGATGATGGAGAGCAGCAGGATGATCTCGCGGGGGATGTTGAGCCCGAGGCGGACGGACAGCAGCTGCTCCGCGAAGACGCCGTACTGGCTCAACAACCCGCACAGCAGCGACACGTAGCACAGGACGGTCACCCCAGCAGCAGCGGCGCCCGCACGAGCGCCGAGGCCGCGGGCGATGTAGGCCACGAATCCGCCGGCGTTGGTGATGTGCCGGCTCATCGTCACGTAGCCCACGCTGAAGACAGCGAAGAGCAGCGCAGCCAGGAGGAACACCGCGGGGGTGCCCGCCCCCACGGTGGCGAAGACGACGGGAGAACCGCCGACGATCGCTGCCATGGGGGCGACGGCCGCGATCACGAAGAACGCCACGCCGAACACCCCCAGCCGGTTGCGGCGCAGCCCGCTGCCCTCGGCGAGCGCGGTGCCCCCGGCCGGGCCGTGGCCGTGTCCGCCAGGGACGAGGGGCTCGCTCGGCCTTTCAGAGGAACCGGTGTTGACCATCGGGGGTCCTTCCTGCAGAGGCTCGCCCCTGACGGGTCGTGGTGGGCGCAGAGGCGGGTGGGTGGTTCGTTGGGGTTGAGCGGATCGCGGCGCGGCCGGAAGAGTCGGCGCGCTAGTCGCCGGCGACTCTCCTGCGGGAAACTGGCCAGTTGGACAGTGAGCGATGGCACAGAATGGTGCCCGTCACACGCGCACTGGTCAAGTGGACAGCCCCAGTTTCTTGCGACCGCGGTCCACGCGCGTCGACGCGTCCAGTCGGGCCGGTCCGCACCAGCGGATCCAGTTGCGCATTCGAGGTTGCTGCGACCGTCTCGTCACGAGGGCAGAGGGGCCGACCCGCGAGCGGATGCCACCGGCGAGCGCCACGATCGACAGTCGAACGGGCGAGGGGTGGCGGTCGCACAGGCGCGCCGCCTCGACGCACGGGGCGAGGGCGGGCCGGCACCGTTCGGCGTCAGCCGGTGGAGAGATGGGCGTGCGGCCTGCCGCGACCGGCGGCGCAGTGCGTTCTCAGCGCAGGCGGCCGAGCAGCCCACGCAGCCGCTCGAGGGCTCCTTCGGTCGCCACAGTCTCACCGAGGCAGACCTGCTGGAAGACCAGCCCATCGAGCGCCGCGAAAACCAGATGTACCAGGTCCGGATCGTCGGGCAGACCACAGGCTTGCAGCTCGGTGCGCAAAGCCTCCCGATACGCCTGGTAGAGGCGCTCTACGTGGGGGCGGAGGGCCGGTCGCCGGCGCGATTCGAGGATGAGCTCGTACTGGAACACCGCGTCGTCGGTTTCCTGCTCGAACCACGTCTGGACGCCCACGAACAGCGCCTCGACGTCACCACTTCCGGGGGCCGAGCTGAGCGAGGCCACGCCGTGCTCGAGGGAGTACTGCAGGGCCTCTTCGATCAGAGCGTCCCGCGTACCGAAGTGGTGCGCGACGAGCCCGTGGGCCACGCCTGCCTCCGCCGCCACCGATCGGTACGTCAGGTGACGCAGCCCCTGGGTCGCACCCACATGCACTGCGGCGGCCAGTAGCGCGGTCCGCCCCTCGCCGTACCGAGGTCCCTCCCGGTGGGGCGAGGTCCTGGCGACAGTCATGGCGTAGCTCCCGGCGACGAAGTTCCAGTTCGGTGATGCCACAGGTCCGCAGCTGGCTGCGACGAGCCTCCCACGACCACGAGGACGTCCCCGACATCGACCGAGCATGCCCTGGCACAATCTCGCTGTCCACTTGACCAGTTCTGGGAACTTCGTGCATCGTGTGCCAGCGGTCACTCCCGCCCGGAACGTTCGGAGTCCATGTCGGCGGGACCGTCTCGTTCGGCCGCGCTCACCAGTGGATCTCGACCGGCCTCAGCCGCATTCCCTCGACAGGAGTCCCCGTGGACCTACACCTGACGAACCGCGTCGCGCTCGTCACGGGCGGCGCCTCGGGCATTGGGCGCGCCTGCGTCGACGCCCTGCTCGCCGAGGGCGCCCGCGTGGCCGTCCTCGACCGCAGCCCCAACGGCAAGACCGCCGTCGACGGGCTTCGGCGGCGGGGGCTCCCCGTCGAGTTCGTCCAGGCGGACGTCACCGTCGAGGCCGAGGTGGCCGACGCGGTGGCTCTGACCGTCGACTCCTTCGGCCGGCTGGACACCGTGCTCGGCTGCGCAGGCGTCTCCGGTCCGGTCGGGACCCTTGCGGCCGATGTGTCCGAGCGGGACTGGGACCGGGTGATGGCCGTCAACGTCAAGGGCAACTTCCTCGTCGCCAAGCACAGCATTCCCCTGCTGGCCGGAAGTGACGTCGGGACCATGGTCTTCATTGCGTCGGACTCGGCTCTCGTCGGGTTCGAGGGCATGACGCCCTACTGCACCTCGAAGGGCGCGGTCCTCCAGCTCACCCGGGCGTTGTCCGTCGATCACCCTGGCATCCGCGTCAACTGCCTGTGTCCAGGCGTTGTGGACACCCCGATGTCCCGCGCAGACCTCGGCCGCCCGCAGGGCTTTGCGGCGGCCAACCTGCCTGTGATGCAGCCCGAGCAGATCGCGGCGCACGCCGCCTTCCTCGCCTCGCCCGTCAGCGCGCCGATCAACGGGTCACCGATCGTCTCCGACTTCGGCTACGTCGCCCGCTCCGCGCTGCCCCCGTTCGACTTCGACACCCCCTGACCGAATCCACATGGAGGACCTGACATGACCACCACCACCCCCACGTTCAGCTGGGCGAAGGACGACTGGGCGTCGTTGACCGAGATGGCCGACGGATTCGACGAGTACCGCCCACCGCTGTCCGCTGCGCTCGCGGGCCGACGTCTGGAACTGCGATGCCGCGTTCCGGGCGAGGCTGGCACGGACTTCACGCTGATCCACGAGTTCGAGGCCGAGACCCTGCGATGGACGGTGCAGGACGGCGCCGGGACACGCGAGGGGTCCGAGACCTACGAGCTGTTCGAGATGCAACCGGGCCTGTTCTTCCTGCACTACCGACGCAGCGGTGAGGACCACCCGGTCGTCGTCACCATGGCGCTCGACACCGACAGCGGCCAGGCCACCGGCGCCGTCGGCGAACTCGGCCTCCAGCCGGAGCCTCACCTGGCTCGTCAGCGCTGGTTCCAGGGGCAGCTCGCCGGAACCGACGCCACTGGCAACGGTGCGCACGAGCGAACGACCGAGCTGATCGGCCACCGAGTCCGGTACGCCTACAGCAGCGACGACGTCTACGACCACGTCTACCTCAACGAGAACCTGTTCACGTGGCTGTGCCTCGGCGGCGCCGAGCTCGGCGTCGGGGACACCGACAGCGCCACGTACTGGAAGCTGCGGGACGAGACCTATCTGTTCTCCTGGCTGGAGAAGAACGTCGGCGTCGAGGGCATGGTGCTCATCGACCTGGCCGCCCTGCGCACCGTGGGCATCCAGTTCGGCCTCGATCAGCAGAGCGGCGATCTGGTGAACCTGACGATGGGGGCCTACGCGCAGGACTTCGGCCGGGTGCCCGGGGTGGACGAGAGCCGCCCGCGCCCCGCCTGACGGCTCCCCTCACGAGTCGGCGCTGCGGCCGCACCAGCCGCACGCCGGCCGTGGCGCCGTCGACATCATCCCTGACCCGTCGCCGTACCGGTCATCGGAAAGAACCAGGACGGCTCGTGGAGACCGACGTCTGGTCTACGACAGCGTCGAGCAAGCCCAGGCGGCCAACGCGAAGGCCGTCGAGATGCCTGCTGTCGACCGCATCGCCACCGTCACGAGACCGTCTCCACCGACATGGCATGGACGCCCGTGTCGTGACGCCATGCGCTCCGGCGCCCGGGATCCGACGACCTCCGTCGGGGCCCGGGCAGACGGGATACGTCTTCACCACCGAGTTCGGGGAGCCCTGCGATCCCCGCAACGCCTTCCGCGCCCTGCGCGCCGCCGCGACGAAGGCCGGCCTCCCGCACGCCGGGCTGCACACCCTCCGGCACTCGGCGGCCAGCGTGATGCTCACGAGGGGTGTGCCGCTCAAGGTGGTGTCGGACATCCTCGGCCACTCGTCGATCGCGATCACCGGCGACATCTACGGCCACGTCTCCCCCGACGTCGCCCGCCAGGCGATGGACACCCTCGGCGACGCCTTCGACCGGTAACTCACCGCGCAACCACACCGAGCAGCCGTCACCCACCGTGACTGCCGAACCCGTCAGGAACAGCGCCCGCGGCCTCGACCCGGCAATCGCAGCAGCCCGCCGTGGCGAACTCAGGGTCGTCTGATGGTGGTCAAACCGCCTCGGAAAAGCGGTCAGGGGCCGTTCCGGATCTCTCCGGACACGGCCCCTGAGCTGCGGTTTCCCGCTGTCGGGCTGACAGGATTTGAACCTGCGACCCCTTGACCCCCAGTCAAGTGCGCTACCAAGCTGCGCTACAGCCCGAGCGTCGGGCGGCTCGCGCCGCCCGATCGCTGCAGGAGGTAGGTTACCGCACCGCTCCCGCGCCCTGACCCGGAGGTCAGCCGCGCGCCGCGACCGGGGCGTCCGCGTCGGTCAGGACCCGGCGCAGCGCGGCCGCGAACGCCTCCGGCTCCCCGGTCTGGCCGTACTCGCCGCCCAGGAAGCCGCCGTGGTCGCCGGGGAACTCGACCGGCTCCACCCCGATCCGCTCGGCGACGGCCTCCCCGCCCCGGCGGGCCAGCTGGCCCTCGGACCCGGCGCCGACCGCCAGCAGGATCCGCGTGGACGCCGCGCGCAGGGCGGCGAAGTCGTGCTCGTGGGTGGTGCAGCTGATCAGGTTCTGCCCGAGCAGCACGTCGTCCCGCGAGCCGTCGTCCTCGGTGGGCAGGCCGAACGCCGCCGGGTCCGCGGGCGTGGCCGCCCAGTCCCCCGGCACCGGCCCGCGGTGACCCACCAGCCGGATGAACTCCGCCATCCCCGCGCCGAAGCCGCTGCGCCGGTAGACGTCCTCCACGTGACGCGTCGCGGCCAGCGCCGTCTCCCCGTCCGGCAGGGCCGCGATCGCCGGCGGCTCGTGCGCCACGAGGGTGCGGACCTGCTCCGGGTGCCGGGCCACCAGCACCAGCGCGTTGACCGCTCCCCCGCTGCTGCCGAAGACGTCGACCGGCCCGGCGTCCAGCGCGGTGATCAGCCGGGACAGGTCATCGGCGTGCTCCTCGGGCGTGGACCGGTCCGCGCCGTCCGTGCGCCGGCTGCGCTCCACACCTCGCGGGTCGTACGTGACGACCGTGCGGTCGGTGAAGTACCCGGCCAGCGTGCCGAACCCGGCCGCCCCCATCGGGGACCCGACCATCAGCAGCACCGGCCCGGGGCCGGGGCCGGGGCGGACGTCGTAGGTGAGCACGGCACCCGGGACGTCCAGGGTGTGCGTCTGAGCTGTGGTCATGGCCGGCCTCCGGGGTGGGCTGCGAGGGGACTGTCGTCCCTCAGACCGCCGCCGGAGGCCGGACTCATCGGCGCCGGGCTCAGCGCTTCGGCCGCTCGCTCCCCCGGCCCTCGCGCACCTTCACCGAGATCTCGATCGGGGTGCCGTGGAAGCCGAACCGCTCGCGCAGCTTGCGCTCCAGGAACCGCCGATAGCCGGCCTCGAGGAAGCCGGTGGAGAAGACCACGAACCGCGGCGGCCGGACGTCGGCCTGCGTCACGTACTTGATCTTCGGCGCGCGGCCGCTCCGCGCCGGCGGCGGCGTCTCCTGCACCAGCGCCCGCACGTAGGTGTTGAGCTCCGCGGTCGGCACGCGGGTCTCCCAGGAGGCCAGGGCCTCACGCAGGTGCTGGGCGAGCTTGTTGACCCCGCGCCCGGTGGCGGCGGAGATGTTGACCCGCGACGCCCACTTCACCCGGGCCAGGTCGCGCTCGATCTCCCGCTCCAGCTGGCCGTGGCGGTCCTCGTCGAGGGTGTCCCACTTGTTGATCGCCAGCACCAGCGCGCGGCCGGCGTCGACCACCTGGCTGATCACCCGCTGGTCCTGCTCGCTGATCACCTCGTCGGCGGCGAGCAGGACGACGGCGACCTCGGCGGCCTGGATGGCGGCCTCGGTCCGCAGGCTGGCGTAGTACTCCATGCCGCTGGCGGTGTTGACCTTGCGGCGCAGGCCCGCGGTGTCGACGAACCGCCACTCCTCGCCGCCGAGCGTGATGATCGAGTCCACCGGGTCCACGGTGGTGCCGGCCACCGAGTCGACGACCGAGCGCTCCTCCTTGGCCAGCCGGTTGAGCAGGCTCGACTTGCCGACGTTGGGCCGGCCCACCAGCGCCACGCGGCGCGGCCCGCCCTCGTCCAGTTGCTCGCGCGGCGCCTCGGGCAGCGCGTCGAGCACGAGGTCGAGCAGGTCGCCGCTGCCCCGGCCGTGCAGCGCGCTGACCGGCTGCGGTTCCCCGAGGCCCAGCGACCACAGCTCGGCGGCGTTGGCCTCGCTGCGCTCGTCGTCCACCTTGTTCGCCACGACGATCACCGGACGGTCGCTGCGGCGCAGGATGCGGGCCGCGGACAGGTCGGTGTCGGTGGCGCCCACCGAGCTGTCGACGACGAAGACGATGACGTCGGCGGTCTTCATCGCGTACTCGGCCTGGCGGCTGATCGACGCGCCCAGGCCGGCGGCCTTCGGGTCCCACCCACCGGTGTCGACGACGGTGAAGCGCTTGCCGTTCCACAGCGCCTCGTAGGAGATGCGGTCGCGGGTGACGCCGGGCACGTCCTGCACCACCGCGGCGCGGCGGCCCAGGATGCGGTTGACCAGCGTCGACTTGCCGACGTTGGGCCGCCCGACGATCGCCACGACCGGCAGCGGGGCGCCGTTCCCCTCGACGGTCACCGTCGCGCCCCCAGCGCGGAGTGGGCCAGCTCCACCACGCGGTCGACGACGCCCTCGCGGTCGAGGTGCGTGCTGTCGACGACGACCGCGTCGGCGGCCGGCCGCAGCGGGCTGTCCTCCCGGCTGCTGTCGTACTCGTCCCGGCGGCGCAGGTCGGCGGCGAGCGCGGCGATCTCGTCGGCGGTGGTGAGGCCCAGCTGGGCGGCGCGGCGCTGGGCGCGGGCCTCGGGCGCGGCGGTCAGGTACACCTTCAGCGTCGCGTCCGGCAGGACGACGGTGCCGATGTCGCGGCCCTCCACGACGACGGCGTCGGCCGACGCCACCAGCGCGCGCTGCTGGTCGACCAGCCGGCGGCGCACGGAGGGCACCGCCGAGACCGCCGACACCGCGCGGGTCACCTCCGCGCCGCGGATCCGGACGGCGACGTCCACGCCGTCGACCTGCACCAGCTCGGTGTCGGCCGCCGTCCCGACCTCGATCTTGGCCCTGGCGACGACGGCGGCCACGGCCTCGGCGTCCTCGGGGTCGATCCCGGCGTCCAGGACGGCGACGGTCGCGGCACGGTACATCGCCCCGGTGTCGAGGTAGTTCGCGCCCAGCCGGGTCGCCACCGCCCGGGCGACGCTGGACTTCCCCGTCCCCGACGGCCCGTCGAGGGTGATCTGCCCCCGGAAGTCGGCGGTCACTGGGCGATGTCCCGTCGCAGCGCCACCGCACCCCGCAGGTACACGTGCTGGATCTCCGCGCGCGGCCGGGCGGTCTCCACGTGGGCCATCAGCCGCAGCACCCGCGGCAGTGCGTGCGGGACGTCGATCTCGGTGGCGCACATCAGCGGGACGTCGCCGAACCCGAGCTCGCGGGCGGCCAGCGCCGGGAACTCCGAGACCAGGTCGGGGGTGGCGGTGAACAGGATGCTGATCACGTCGTCGTGCTGCAGCTGGTTGCGCTCCATCACGGTGGAGACCAGCTCGCGGGTCGCGTCGAGGACCAGCTCCCGTTTGTCGGCGTCCACCTGGGTCGCGCCACGGATGGCTCGGACGGCCACTACCACTCTCCTCGTTCGACCAGGAGGGCGCGGGTCGCCGCGCCCCTCGGTCGAGTCTAGGTAGCGCCCGCCAGCACCCTCCGGCCGCGCCCGGGGACGCGGGCGCGCCCGGGTCAGGGCACGGGGAAGACCTGCCCGTCGCTCGCCACCGTCACGGGGCCGGCGAACGTGGTGCGGGCAGCCGATGCCCACTGCTCGTCGGTCGCCACGCCGGCCAGGTGGCTGAGCACGAGGTGCCCGGCACCGGCCGCCGCCGCGACCCGGCCGGTGCCCTCCGGGGCGGTGTGGCTCTGGGCGAGGTGGTTGATGAACTCCTCGGTGTAGTCGGGGTTGTCCCGGTAGAAGTCGAGGAAGACCGCTTCGTGGACGAGGACGTCGGCCCCGCGGGCGAGCTCGACGACGTTGGGGTGCTCGGCGGTGTCGCCGGAGAAGGCGATCACCCCGTGCGGGGTCTCGACGCGGAACCCGTAGGACGGGTACACCGGCGGGTGGTCGACGAGCGCCGCCAGGATCCGCACCCGCTCGTCCTCGTACACCACGAACGGGGCCATCGGCGGGGCCAGCGGACCGCGCGGGCCGGCGGCCACCTCGTCGGGCAGCTCGATGTCCTCCCCCACCACCAGGTCGTCCAGCGGCGGGCGGGCCTCGTCGTACACGCGGATGTTGACGTCGTAGGCGAAGGCGCCCAGCACACCGGCCACGGTCTCCCGGGTGCCCGGGGTGGCGGGGGTGACGACGGCCTCGGCCCCCTCGGGCAGCGCGCCGGCACTCCCCGGCCCCACGACCCGGAAGGGACGGGTGAAGCCGTCCACGGGGGCGCCCCAGTTGAACAGCAGGACACCGGGCAGCTCGACGACGTGGTCGGAGTGCAGGTGCGTCAGCAGCACGGCGCGCAGGTCGGACAGCGGCAGCTGCGCCTCCACCGCCTGCCGCACGACGCCCAGCCCGCAGTCGACCAGGTACACGTGCCCGTCGACGACGACGGCACTGGCGATCCCGCGCCGCGGGCTGCGCACCGCCGGCCCCGCGGCCGTCCCCAGCGTGACCAGGGCGCTCCCGGTGGCCGGCAGCGCCTGCCGCGCCGCGTCGGCCGCCGCCGGCGCGGCACCGAGGGTGCTGCCCAGCGCGGAGCCGCCGACGACGGAGGCGCCGGTCAGGAACGACCGGTGGAGGAACGCGCGACGGGTGGGACCTTCGGCGGTCATCGGGGCTCCCCGGACGGACGGCGTCTGGCGACTCCAGGGTCCGAGCGACCCCGGAGGGTGTCAAACGGCGGCCGGGGTGCTCAGCCGAGCGGGCGGATCCCCCACGAGGCCGTCGTGGACTCCCCCGGCTCCAGCCGCCGCACCGCCTCGCCGGTGGCGAAGGCGTTGGGCGGGCAGGTCATCGGCTCCACCGCGAGCCCGCGTCGCCGGCGCGGCTCGGGCACCACGTCACCGGTGAACAGCTGCAGGTAGCCGTAGCCGGCGTCCGCCCAGACCGCGACGCCGCGGCCGTCGGGGGCGACCAGCCACACCTCGGCCAGCCCGTCGGCGCCGCGCGCGAGGTCGGTGAAGCAGGAGTCGACGACGAGGTCCCCGAGCCGGCGTCCGGACCGCAGGTCGTACGGGGTGCCCTCGACCGGCACCGCGCGGGTGGGGATCGCCCGGTCGTCGGTCTCCAGGATCGTCGCGGCCGGGACGGTGAGCGTGCAGTCGTCCAGCCGCGGGCCGGCCAGCACGTACGGGTGGTGGCCCTCCCCGTAGGGCAGCGCGTCGGCGCCCTCGTTGGCGGCGGTGGTGGTCACCCGCAGGCCGGCCGCCGAGAGTTCGTAGCCGACCCGCAGCCGCAGGGTGAACGGGTACCCCGGCCGCGGGAAGAGCACGTGCTCGAGCACGACCCGGTCCTCGGCGCGCTCGACCGCCCGCCAGGAGACGAACTGCACCAGCCCGTGGAGCGCGGTGCCCCGCTCGGGCTCGGTGACCGGCGTCCGGTGCTCCTCGCCGTCCCAGCTGTAGACGCCGTCGCGCAGGCGGTTGGGCCACGGCGCCAGCACGTGCCCGGTGGCGAACCGGGCCGGCTCGTCGACGGGGTAGCCGTCGAGCACCTCCCGGTCCCCCACCCGGTAGGTGCGCAGGCCGCCGCCGACCTCCACGGCGGTGACCTCGGCGTCGCCGCAGCGGAGGACGAACTGCTCCCCGGTGGGCGGGATCACCGCACCCGCTCCGCGGTGAGGTCGCGGACCTCGGCGTAGCGCTCGCGGACCGCCGGCACCGGGTCGGCCTCGTACACCTCCGTGCCGGGGCGGGGCCAGTCCGGTGGAGCCTCGCCGCCGGCCAGCACCCAGGCGGCCTGGCGGGCGGCGCCGTCGGCCACGTACTCCCCCGGCGGCGGCACCAGCACCGGCACGCCGAGCACGGCCGGGGCGATCCGGCGGACCGCCTCCGAACGCGCGCCGCCGCCGACCAGGAACACCCGGCGGACGGGCGTGCCGGTGGCGGCGACGGCGTCCAGACCGTCGGCCAGCCCGCAGAGCAGGCCCTCCACCGCCGCGCGGGCCAGGTGCGCGGGGTCGGCGGTGGCGAGGGTGAGCCCGTGCAGCGCGCCGGTCGAGGTGGGCCGGTCCGGCGTCCGCTCCCCCTCCAGGTAGGGCACGAGCACCAGCCCGCCGGCGCCGGGCGGGGCCGACAGCGCCAGGCGGGACAGCCCGTCGTGGTCGGTGCCGAGCAGCCGGGCCGTCGCGTCCAGGACGCGGGCGGCGTTGAGCGTGGCGATCAGCGGCAGGAAGTGGCCGGTCGCGTCGGCGAACCCGGCGACGGTGCCGGTCGGGTCGGCCGCCGGGGTGGTGGACACGATCGAGACCACGCCGGAGGTGCCGATCGAGCAGACGACGTCCCCGGGCTCGGCGGCCAGGCCGAGCGCGGCCGCCGCGTTGTCCCCGGTCCCCGGCCCCAGGACGGCGCCGCCCGGGGTGCTCGGACCGGCCTCGGCCGGGCCCAGCACCCGCGGGACGACGGCGGTGCGGCCCAGCGCCCGCTCCAGCAGGTCCAGCCGGTACTCCCCGGTGGCCGGCGACCAGTAGCCGGTGCCGCTGGCGTCACCGCGGTCGGTGACCAGGGCGTCGAAGCCCTGCCGGCCGCCGAGCACCCAGGTCAGCCAGTCGTGCGGCAGGCACACCGCGGCCGTCCGCGCGGCGTTCTCCGGCTCGGACTCGGCCAGCCAGCGCAGCTTGCTCACGGTGAACGACGCGACGGGCACCAGCCCGACCGCGTCCGCCCACGCCCGCCGCCCGGCCTCGCCGTCGCCGAGCTCGGCGATCAGCTCCCGGGCGGCCGGCGCGGAGCGGGTGTCGTTCCACAGCAGCGCCGGCCGCACGACCGCGCCGTCCTCGTCCAGGCAGACCATGCCGTGCTGCTGGCCGCCGACGGCGACGCCCGCGACGTCGTCCAGGCCGCCGGCCTCGGCGAGCGCCCGCTCCAGCGCCGCCTCCCACGCGGCCGGGTCGACCTCGGTGCCGTCCGGGTGCGGCGCCCGGCCCTCGCGGACCAGCGCGCCGCTCCCGGCGTCCCGGACGACGACCTTGCAGGCCTGCGTCGAGGTGTCGATGCCGGCGACCAGCGTCGGAGCCGCCATGGGTCAGCGGGCCCCGAGCAGGTGCTCCAGCGCCAGCTGGGACAGCCGCACCACGCCGGCCCCGCGGGCGGCGGCCGCGTCGACGTCGAAGTCCTCGAACGCCGAGCGGTCGGCCAGCAGGTCCTCGTAGGACTCGCCGTCGGCCAGGGTGGGCTCGGCGAGCTCGGCCACGCGGGCGGCCGCCAGCGCCTCGGCCACCTCGGGGTCGGCGCGGAAGGCCTGCGCGCGCTCCTTGAGCAGCAGGTAGGTGTGCATGTTGGCCGCCGCCGAGGCCCACACGCCGTCGACGTCCTCGGTGCGCAGCGGCTTGTAGTCGAAGTGCCGCGGGCCCTCGTAGCGCGGGCCGCCCGACGGGAAGCCGTTCTCCAGCAGGTCGACGGTGGCGAAGGCCGACAGCAGGTCGCCGTGGCCGAACACCAGGTCCTGGTCGTACTTGGGCCCGTGCTGGCCGTTGAGGTCGATGTGGAACAGCTTGCCCTGCCACAGCGCCTGCGCGATGCCGTGGGTGTAGTTCAGCCCGGCCATCTGCTCGTGGCCGACCTCGGGGTTGAGGCCCACCAGGTCGGCGTGCTCGAGGGTGGAGATGAAGCCCAGCGCGTGGCCGATGGTGGGCAGGAAGATGTCGCCGCGCGGCTCGTTGGGCTTGGGCTCCAGGGCGAAGCGCAGCCCGTAGCCGCGGTCGATCGAGTACTGGGCGAGGGTGTCGATGCCCTCGCGGTAGCGGTCCAGCGCCGCCTTGAGGTCCTTGGCGGTGTCGACCTCGGCACCCTCGCGGCCGCCCCACAGCACGTAGGTCGAGGCGCCCAGCTCGGCGGCGAGGTCCATGTTCCGCATGACCTTGCGCATCGCGAAGCGGCGGACGTCGCGGTCGTTGGCGGTGAGCGCGCCCTCCTTGAACACCGGGTGGGTGAACAGGTTGGTGGTCACCATCGGGACGACCAGGCCGGTCTCCTCCAGGGCCGCCCGGAACCGCTTGACGTGGTTCTCCCGGGCGGTGTCGTCGCTGCCGAACGGGATGAGGTCGTCGTCGTGGAAGGTGACGCCGTAGGCGCCCAGCTCGGCCAGCCTGTGCACGCTCTCGACCGGGTCGAGGGCGTCGCGGGTGGCGTCGCCGAACGGGTCGCGCGCCTGCCAGCCGACCGTCCACAGACCGAAGGAGAACTTGTCCTCGCGGGTGGGCTGCACGCTCATGGTGGGGTTCCTCCGGAGGGGCGAGAGGGATTTGTTTCGGTCTAGAACATAAACCACGGACGGGGCTAACCTCAAGAGGTGACCGCCCTCCGGCCGGCGGGCGCGCGTCCGTCGTCGGTGCGCGCGGCCAACCTCGCCCTCGTCCTCCGTACGGTCTGCGCCGCTCCGGAGCCGGTCTCCCGGGCCGGCATCGCCGCCGCCACGGGGATGACCCGCGCGACCGCCTCCCGGCTGGTCGACGAGCTGGTCGCCGGCGGGCTGCTCGACGAGGCCGAGCGGGTGCCGGCGTCCGGGCCCGGCCGGCCGGCGACGCCGCTGCTCCCGGGCTCCGGGGTCGCCGCCCTGGGGCTGCAGGCCGACGCCGGGCTGCTCGCCGCCCGCGTGGTCGACCTGCGCGGCAGAGTGGTCGCCGAGGCCGTGGAGGACGGCGACTTCGGCGGCAGCGACCCGGCGGCCACGCTCCCCCGGCTCGGGGAGCTGGCCGGCGACCTGCTGGCCGGGATGCCCTCCGACCGGGTGCTCGTGGGCGCCGGGCTGGCGCTGCCCGGGATCGTCCGCACCGACGAGGAACTGCTGCTGCGCGCGCCCACCCTCGACTGGTCCGACGTCCGCCCGGCGGACCTGCTCGCCGCCTCCCTCCCGGCGGGGCTGCGCCCGGTCCTCGGCAACGAGGCCGACCTCGCCGCGCGCACGGTCGCCGAGACCGCGCCGGGCCGGCCGGGACGCCGGGACTTCCTGTACCTGTCCGGCCAGATCGGCATCGGTGGGGCCGCCGTCCTCGGCGGGCAGGTGATGACCGGCAACGCCGGCTGGGCCGGGGAGGTCGGGCACGTCTGCGTCGACCCCGCGGGCCCGCCGTGCCGGTGCGGTTCCACCGGCTGCCTCGAGCAGTACGCCGGGCGGCACGCGCTGCTGGCGGCGGCCGGGCTGCCCCCCGACACGCCGGCCGGCGCGTTCGCCGCCCGGGTGGCCGACGGCGACCCGGACGCCGTCCGGGCCCTGGGGTCGGCGGTGCGCGCGCTGGGGGTGGCGCTGGCCGGCGTGGTCAACGTCCTCGACATCCCCACCGTCGTGCTGGGCGGGTACCTGGGCGCCCTGGCCGACCTGCTGCGGCCGGGCGTCGAGGAGCTGCTCGCCGCGCGGGTGCTCTCGGCGCGCTGGCGCCGGCCGACGATCGAGGCCGCGTCCGCCCCGCCCGCCGCCGGGGCCACGGGCGCGGCGCTGCGCGCGCTGTCCGGCGTCCTGGCCGACCCGGCCGGCCTGACCCGCTAGAGCCCGACGGACTCCTGCAGCGCGCCGACCTCGGCGCGGGTGAGCCGGCGGATGGAACCGACCCGCATCCGCTCCAGCTTGACCGGGCCGACGGCGATGCGGGTCAGCCGCGACACCGGCAGCCCGACGGAGGCCAGCAGCCGCCGCACGATGTGCTTGCGGCCCTCGTGCAGGACCACCTCGACCACCGACTGCCCGGCGTGGGTGTCGACCACCCGGAACGAGTCGACCTTCACCGGGCCGTCCTCGAGCTCGACGCCCTGGCGCAGCCGGCGGGCCAGGTCGCGCGGGACGGAGCCCGACACCTGCGCCAGGTAGGTCTTGCGCACCTCGTAGGAGGGGTGGGCCAGCCGGTGGGCGAGCTCGCCGTCGTTGGTGATGAGCAGCAGGCCCTCGGTGTCCTGGTCCAGCCGGCCGACGTGCACCAGCCCCGGCGCGAGGTCGCCGATCATGTCCCCGACGGTCGGCCGGTTGCGGTCGTCGCTCATCGCGGTGATGACGCCGGCGGGCTTGTTGAGCGCGTAGGTGACCCGGTCGTCGCGCAGCTCGATGCGGACGCCGTCGACGGCGACCCGGTCCCGGGGGGGGGGGGCCCCCCCCCCCCCCCCCCGCGCCACCGCGCTGCGGTCGTGCGCAAGCTCGGCGAGGACGGGGCGACCGACGACGTCGGCGACCTCGTCCGCGGACAGCCCGCCGGGGACCGGCCGC
>NZ_JBJGYS010000021.1:0-94021 GCF_054050115.1 Geodermatophilus sp. SYSU D00708
ACAACAACACCTAACACCCCCCCCCGAGCGCGCCCCCCCGCCCCCCCCCCCCCCCCCCCCCCCCCCCCCCCCCCCCCCCCCCCCCCCCCCCGCCGCTCAGAGCGCCGCAGTCGTCGGGGCCGAGCTGGACGGGGTCCCCGGGGCGCAGCTCGGCGAGCACCATCGCCTGCACCAGCGGGTCGCGCGGCAGGTCGCCGTGGCCGACCCGCGCGTCGGCGCAGACCGACTGCACCGGCAGGTCGACGGCGCCGTCGAGGCGGGCGGAGTCCGGCGGGGTGACCGTCTCGTCCTGCGTGGTCCAGATGGACACCCAGGTCGGTCCCTCCGGTGTCTCGTCCCCGGCGTTGAGCCGGGCGATGAGCGGGCTGCGGGTGGACATCTGCTGGCACCCGACGGGGCACTGGGACGGCGCGATCGAGCCGGCCAGGTCGGCGAGGGTGGTGCCGTGGTGCGGCGAGCCCAGGGTGACCACCCGGCGGGCCACGTCGTCCCCACCGTCGGCGACCCACAGCCGGGCGATGACCCCGCCGGCCGAGTAGCCGACGACGTCGACGCTGTCGGCGCCGGTGCGCTCCAGCGCGGCGTCGACCGCCGCGCCGAGGGACACGGCCGACTCGGTGAGGTCGCCGGTGCCGTCGCCGGGCACGGCCACCACGGTGGCGTCGCGGCCCTCGGCGGTGAGCCGGTCGGCCAGCGGCTGCAGCGACGCGGTCGACCCGCCGTAGCCCGGCACCAGCAGCACCGGCCCGGGCTGCTCCTGGGACACCGGCCCGTCCGTGGCCTCGGAGGTGCGGTCGAGCAGCAGGACGACGCCCGCGGCGAGCACCGCGACCGCGACGAGGGCCAGCACCGCCACGACCAGGCGGCGCCGGGCGGGGGAGAGGCCGGCGAGCACGCTCCCACTGTCCCTGGTCTCGCCGCGATCGTGCGGCACTGGTGGACTGCGGACGTGCTGAGCCGCGAGGAGTACCTGGCCGCGTGGTCGGCGTGGCACGGCGGCACCGACCCCGCGGCGAGCCGGCTGGTCCGCGGCTGGCTGTCGGCGGCCTACGCGGCAGCCCGCCGGCTCGCCGGGCTGCCGCCGGTGGTGGCGACCGCGCTCGGCCTGGCGGTGGCGGTGGCCGCGGTGGTCCCCGCCGCGTCCGGCGGGGCCTGGCTGCTCCTCGCCGGGCCGCTGATCGGGGTCTCGGCCGTCCTGGACTCCCTGGACGGCGCGCTGGCCATCGCCACCGGCCGCGCCTCTCGCCGCGGCTTCGTGCTCGACTCGGCCGTCGACCGGCTCAGCGAGGCCGCCTTCGCCGTGGCGCTGTGGGTGGCCGGGGCGCCCGGCTGGCTGGCCGCGGCGTTCGGCGCGCTGTGCTGGCTGCCCGACTACCTGCGCGCCCGCGCGGGGCAGGCCGGCGTGGCGGAGACCGGCGCGATCTCGGTGTGGGAGCGGCCGTCGCGGGTGGCGATGACCGGTTTCACCCTGGGCGGGGCCGGCGTGGTCGCAGGCTGGGGCCTCGCCGTCCCGGTGGTCACCGCGGGGACGGCGGCCGGCTGCCTGCTCGGGGTGGTGGGCGTCGCGCAGCTGGGGACGGCGCTCCGCCGGGCGCTGGCCGACTGAGCTCCCGCGGACGGCCGGGCTCCCGCGGGCGACCCGGTCGTGCGACACCTAGAGTGACGCCTGCCGTTCACCTGGGCCGACCCACGCCCGGAGACCACTCACCGTCGCACCGAGGGAGCGCTCCGTGCCCGTCGTCGTCACCGGTTCCATCGCCACCGACCACCTGATGACCTTCCCGGGGAAGTTCACCGAGCAGTTCGTCGAGGGCCAGCTGGAGAACGTCTCGCTGTCGTTCCTCGTCGACGACCTGGTGCAGCACCGCGGCGGGGCCGGCGCGAACATGGCCTACGGGCTGGGCCTGCTGGGCGTCGGGCCGGTGCTGGTCGGCGCCGTGGGCAGCGACTTCGCCGACTACGAGGCCTGGCTGTCCCGGCACGGGGTGGACACCGCCAGCGTGCACTGGTCGGAGGTCAAGCACACCGCCCGGTTCGTCTGCACCACCGACGCGGTGAACAACCAGATCGCGTCGTTCTACTCGGGCGCGATGAGCGAGGCGTCGTCGATCGAGCTGGCCCCGGTGGCCGCCCGGGTCGGGACGCCGGACCTCGTCGTCGTCGGCCCCAACGACCCCACGGCGATGGTGCGCCACACGCAGGAGTGCCGGGAGCGGGGCTACCCCTTCGCCGCCGACCCGAGCCAGCAGCTGGCCTGGGCCGACGGCGAGATGATCCGCGAGCTGGTGGACGGCGCCGAGCTGCTGTTCACCAACGAGTACGAATCGGCGCTGCTGCTGCAGAAGACCGGCTGGACCGCCGGGGAGGTGCTGGCCCGGGTCGGCGTGTGGATCACCACCCGCGCCGCCGACGGGGTCCTGGTGCGGCAGGCGGGGGCGGAGCCGATCTCGGTGATCGCCGTCCCCGAGACCAAGCCGGTCGAGCCGACCGGCGGCGGCGACGCGCTGCGCGCCGGGTTCATCGCCGGCCGGATGTGGGGGCTGTCCCTGGAGCGGGCCACCCAGCTGGGCTCGGCGGTGGCGACCGAGGCGGTGGAGGTCATCGGCACCCAGGAGTACGCGCTGCACCGGCAGCGGTTCCTGGAGCGGTTCGCCGACGCCTTCGGGGCCGGGGCCGCCGACGAGGTAGCCGCCCACCTGCCGTGACGTCACGGTCCCGCCGGGCTGCGGGCCCCGCTACAGGCAGGGCAGGGGGATCCACCAGAGCCACATCTGCTCGCAGTGCTGCGGTGCGGCCCCGCCGCTGACCGCAGGCTCTCCCGGAGCGAGCAGCACAGCTGCCGCGGTCACGACTCCTACAACGGTGGCCCGGACCCAGTCCATCGCTTCTCCCCAGGGCTCTTCTCACCCGTCGCGGAACGCGAGCGTTCCGAATGGGATTCGATCCCATCCGGCCGCCGAGGACGATCCTAGGGCCTTTGGTCCCCGGTCGGCGTCGCCACCGGAGCCCGACGGCGCTGCCCGTTCCTCGTCAGTCCTCCCGGAGCTGCTCGCCGATCGAGGGGTCCTCGGCCCAGCGGCGGTAGGAGATCCGCCTGATCTCCTTGACCTCGCCGATCGTCGACCACTCGTTGCCGCCGAGCCGGGCCAGCGGCCGCAGCTCCTCGATCCGCGGCCGCCCGTCGCGCACCGCGCGCCCGGCCACGCTGACCAGCTGCACCCGGCCGAAGACGACGGTGCTGTCGCCCAGCCGCAGCGTCGAGTGCAGCGTGCACTCCACCGCCACCGGGGACTCCGCCACCCGAGGCACCGAGACCCGCTCCCCGGGCTCGAGCCGGACGCCGACCTCCTCGGCCTCGCTCACCCCGTGCGGGAAGTCGGTGCCGGTCGCGTTGACCTGCTCGAACAGCTCCTCCGGGGTGAGGCTGACGGTGAACTCGCCGGTGGCCTCGACGTTGCGCAGCGAGTCCTTGCGGCCGACCGAGGTGAACTGCACGACCGGCGGGTCCACGCACGCGACGGTGTAGAAGGAGTGCGGCGCCAGGTTCACCACGCCCTCGGCCGAGCGGCTGGTCACCCAGGCGATCGGCCGGGGCACCACCACCGAGTTGAGGACGCGGTAGAAGGCGCCGCTGTCCATGGCGGCCGGGTCGAACTGCACGCGGGCATCCGGGCTGGTCACCCGCCCATCCTCGCCTCCGGACCGGGGACGAGCCGGGCGGGGCCGGCTCACCGGTGACGGGGCTGCGTCAGGCCCCGGACGGATCCAGCCCGCGCTCGACCAGCGCCGCACGCAGGAGCCGGACCGCCTTCGGCCCCACGCCGTGCAGGGCCAGCAACTCCTTCTCCCCGTGCCGGGCCACCTCGGACAGACGGTCGATCCCGGCCGCGCGCAGCGCACCGAGCGCCGGGCGGCCGATGGAGGCGGGCAGGTCGTCGTCGGTCATGCCAGCGCAGACCCCGCCCCGCGCGAGATGTCATCGGTCCTGCTCCGCTGGGCGGATCGTCGGTGGCTGCCCCGTGCCGCTCGCCGGTCGGGAGGTCCGGACGCCGGGAGCGACGGCAGGGTGCGGCCGCGCCAGGTGAGCCGCCCCCGGCGGCGGTCGGCCAGCGACGAGGCCATCAGCACGTCGAACAGCACCACCGAGAGCGGGTGGGCCAGGGAGTCCGGCCACACCCGGCTGCCGGTGACCGCCGCGGACACCGCCCGCCCGGCGACGCCGGCCGCGTACCCGACCAGGCCGGCGCGGGAGCCGCGCAGGGCGGCCAGCGCCGGCAGCACGGCGACGGCGGTGAGCCCGGCGGCGGCCGCGGCACTCGCGGCCGGTGACCCGCCGACCGAGGCCCACAGCGACTTGGCGTACCCGGCCCGCAGCGCCGGCCAGCCCGCGTACATGCGGCAGGCGGCCAGCCGGGAGCCGTCCACGGGCACCGCCCGCCCGCCGGCCCGCTTCACCGCGCGGGCCAGCGCGACGTCCTCGATCACCTCGCTGCGGACGGCGCCGTGCCCGCCGGCCCGCTCGTACGCCGTCCGCCGCACGACCAGGAACTGGCCGTTGGCGGCCGCCAGCGACGGGCGCGGCGAGCGCTCGGCCAGCCGGACCGGCAGCGTCGTCATCCACAGCCACGGGCTCAGCGGCTGCACCAGCCGCTCGGCGCCGGTGCCGGTGACCGGCCGCGGCCACGGGGAGACCAGGTCCAGGTCGTGCGCCTCCAGGATGGCGACCGAGCCGGCGACCGCGTCGGGGAAGAGCCGGACGTCGGCGTCGAGGAAGACCAGGACGGCGTCGTCGGTGCCGTCGTCCTCCCCGCCCGCCGCCGCACCGACCGCGCAGGCGTGCGGCTTGCCCAGCCAGCCCGGGGGCGGGTCGGGCGCGGTCACCAGCCGCACGCGGGGATCGCCGACCGCCCGGACCACCGCGGCCGTGCCGTCGGTCGAGCCGTCGTCGACGACGACCACCCGCAGGTCGGTCACCCCCTGCTGGGTCAGCACCGCCGCCAGGCAGCCGCCGACCTGCGCCTCCTCGTCCCGGACCGGCAGGACGACGGTCACCGGGCGGCGCACCGCCGCGGGGGAGGGTGGCGGCCGGCGCAGCAGCACCGCGTTGAGCGCCGCGTGCAGCGCCCCGGCGACCGCCGTCCCCGCGAGCACGCGCACCGGCCGGCCGCTCACCGCGAGCGCGCCCGCCGGGCCTGCACCGCCAGCGCCGCCAGCACCGGGACCGCGAGCACGACGCCCCACGCCGCGGACCCGGGCAGGTCCAGCCAGCCGGCGTGGGCCAGCGCGCCGCCCAGCGTCATCCAGGCCAGGGCCAGCAGCGGTGCGCCGTCGCCGATCCGCGGCGCCGCGTCGGGCACCAGCAGGTCCAGCAGCGTCATCAGCGCCAGCCCGGCCAGCAGCCAGCCGGCCAGGTTGGTCAGCGGCACGGTGTCGATGCCGGGCAGGGACGGCTGCGGGTGCGCCCAGGTCCAGTACCCCGCCTGGACCATCTGCGGGTCGAGCACGACGTCCCAGCCGGCGAACACCGCGGCGGCGAACGCGACCCGGGCCGCGCGGCGCCACGCAGGCCGGACGGCGCGGGTCAGGCGGAGGGCCAGCAGCCGGCTCGGCCAGGCCATCATCAGCCAGGCCAGCGGGACCAGGAACGGGACGCCGAGCAGCGTCGGGCCCAGGTCGTCGCTGTAGGTGTACTCCCCGTACGGGAAGCCGGTGGCCAGGCCGACCGCCTCGAACGCCACGGCGGTCGCCGCGGTGACGCCCAGGACGACGGCGCCGGCGCGCCCGCCCCGGCTCGCCGCGGCGTGGCCGACCGACAGCGCCGCGCCCAGCAGCACGATCGCCCAGCTCACCGTGGTCCGGGCGGAGGCGTCGGTCAGCGGGTAGGCGATGGCGACGAGGACCAGCAGGCCGGCCAGCGCCCACGGCAGGACGGCGGCCGCGCTCCGGGACCGCGGCAGCGCCAGCCCGGTCACCGTCGGCTCCGCAGCCGGCCGGCCGCACGGGCCAGCGCCCGGCGACCGCGGGCGGCGCGGCCGCGGTCGGCGAGGACGACCCGCGCCGCCGTCCGCCCGGAGTTGCCCGACACCCCGCCGCCGGGGTGCGTCGAGGCGCCGGCCAGGTAGAGGCCCGGCAGCCCCGGGACGCGGTGGCCGGCCAGCGCAGGCGTGGGGCGGAACCCGAACATGCTGGCCAGCCCCATCTCCACGTGCATGACGTTGCCACGGAGGAGGGACAGTTCCCGTTCCAGGAGCACCGGCGTCTGGACGTACAGCCGCTGCACCGAGCCGGCGAAGCCGGGGGCGAACCGGTCGACGGCGGCGACCAGCCGGGCCGCCTCGGACTCGGCGAGGACGTCCCAGTCGGCGCCGTCGGCGAGCGCGTACGGGTACCACTGCCCCCAGACGGTGACCACGTGCTGCCCGGGCGGGGCGAGGGTGTCGTCGGTGGCGGAGAAGCACATCGCCAGCGGCACCGGCTCCCGGGGCAGCCGGCCGGCCCGCCAGTCGCCCGCGGCCGCCGCCAGCTGCGCGCGGTCGGTGCACAGCAGCTGCAGCCCGCCGAGCGCCGCGGCGGCGTCCACCCCGGGGTAGGCCGGCGGGGCATCGGTGAGCGCCCGCACCACCAGGCCGAAGCCGTTGCCCAGCGGCGGGTCGGCGTCGGCCAGTGCCGGCGGGGCGTGCTCACCGGCCAGGTCGCGGGTGGCCAGCACGTGGCAGGCGGCGACGACGACCGGGGCGCGCAGCCGCCGTCCCGAGGTCGTCTGCACGCCGGCGGTGCGGCCGTCCTCGACCAGCAGCCGCTGCGCGCCGTCGCCGAGGGTGACCCGCCCGCCGTCGGCCTCCAGCCGCCGGCGCAGCGCCTCGGTGAGCCCGCCGGAGCCGCCGACCGGGTGCCCGGGCGGGACGTCGTGCAGCAGCGTCGCCCAGGCCACCATCGCCGCCGTGCCCGGCTCGCTCACCGGCGGGCCGGACTGCGCGCCGAACCAGGCCAGCGCCGCCTTGAGCCGCTCGCTGGTGAACCAGCGGTCGAGCAGCGCGTCGCCGGAGCCGAGGAAGTCCACGGCGAGGTCGCCCCCGGCAGTGCGCGGCCGGCCGTCGGCGGGCGCGCCCAGCGGCCAGAACGAGCGGACCAGGGCCGCGGGGCTCGGCCGCCGTCCGAAGGAGGCCACGACCGCGCGGCTGCGCGGTGCCCACACGCGCACGAACTCCCGGTAGGCGGCGGCGTCCTCCGGGCCGCAGGCGGCGGCGATCGAGGTGCAGGTGGCGTCGAGGTCGACGGAGAAGACCAGCGGCCGCCCGTCCGGGCCGGGGTCCCCGGGAGCCGGGGCGGGGGCGAAGCCCCAGGGGTCGCAGTCGACGTAGCGCAGTCCGTGCGCGGCCAGGTCGAGCTCCTCGACGATCCCGCTCTGCCGGACGATCACGTGCGCGCTGGAGCCGCGGTCGACCCGGACGCCGGGCCACCGCTCGACCGTCGAGACCGCCCCGCCGAGCACCTCGTCGCGCTCGACGACCTCCACCCGCAGGCCCGCGCGGGCCAGGTAACAGGCGGCGACCAGCCCGTTGTGCCCGGCGCCGACGACGACGGCGTCGACGGTGCTGCCCCCGCCGGGGGTCACCGGGCGTCGGTGCGCGGGGGAGGGGGGCGCAGCGGCAGCCGGGCGCCGAGGATGGCGAAGGGTCGGGAGTCGCCGGGGAAGTGGTGGTTGCGGGCGAGGTCGACGAAGCCGTCGGCGTGGTACAGCCGGAAGGCCTTGGTGTCGCTGTCGGGGGTCGACAGCAGCGCCGCGGGGTGGGGCAGGCCGGCCACGAGGGCGTGCAGCAGCTGCCGGCCCAGCCCGCGGCTCTGGTGGTCGGGGTGGACGTGCAGCTCGCAGACCTCGAAGGCGCCGGGCAGCCACCGCTTCGCCGTCCGCCGGTCCAGCGCCGCGCGGACCTGGTCGTGCCACCACTGGCCGGGCGCGACGAGGTAGCCGTAGCCGAACCCGACCAGCTGCTCGCCCTCCGGGGTCGCGACGAAGGCGCCGACGGCCCGGAACCCGGCCCGCTCGGTGTGCTGGATGGCGTAGCCGTACCGGCCGGCCACGACCGACTGCGCGTACCCCATCGCCGCGCCGTAGATGGCCAGGGCCTCGTGCATGTGGTCGCGCAGCCAGCCGGCGGGCAGCTCGGCGACCCGCGTCGCGGGGGTCGTACCCGTCACGGCGACACCACCTCCACAGGAGCGAGGGGACCGTTGCCGACCTCGGCCGGGCTGCCCCCGGTCAGCCGCAGCAGCTCCTCGTACGTGGTCGGGAAGACCGCGTGCGGGTGGCCGGCGGCGGCCCACACCCGCTCGTAGCGGGCCAGCTCGACGTCGACCAGCGTGCCGATCGGCTCGGGGTGCCCGACCGGCGCCACCCCGCCGATGGGCTGGCCGGTGTGCCGGCGGACGAAGTCGGGGGAGCCCGGGCGCACCCGGGGGACGCCGAGCAGCGCGGCGACCCGCCCGACGTCGACGCGGTGCGCGCCGCTGGTCAGGACCAGCAGGGGGGCGTCGTCGACGTCGAACACCAGGCTGTTGGCGATCGCCCCGACGGGGACGCCGAGCTGCGCGGCGGCGGCCGCGGCGGTGCGGGCGCTGTCGGGGAGCTCGCGGACCTCCCCGTCCGCGCCGGCCTCGGCCAGCAGGCGGGCGATCGCAGCCACCCGCGGGTGCTCGGGCCGGCTCATGCGCTGATCCTCCCATCGGCTCCGGTCGCCCGCTGGACCTCCGGCCGCGCCGGCTCCCCGGTCCCGCGCGCCCCGCTTGACGATGTCGGTGCGGTCGGGTCTACTCGACGTCGTTCGAACACGCGTTCGAACAGCGGTCGACCTCCCACCGCGCCCGGGTCTTCCCCACCCGGTGCGGTGGCGGGGTCGGCCGGTCGGTGCAGAGCGGTGGGGAGTCTGTCATGAGCCGGGTGCTGGGTGGGGTCGGCGGTCGGGTCGGCGAAGAGGTGCAGGTCGAGCGGGGGGCGCTCGGTCCGGCACAGTTCTGGCGGGGCCAGTCGCGGTACGTCGTGGGCGAGCTGCTCGACTCGTGGGTGGAGACCGCACCGTGGTGGCAGCGAGGCCCCGAGACGACCGGTGGTGCCTCCACCGAGCTGGTCGCCACGCGCGAGGTGTGGCGGGTGGAGGCGGTCCGGGCCGGGCGGTCGCGGATGAGCTTCGCCGGCGTCTTCGACCTCAGCTGGGAGTCGACGGCCAACCGGTGGTCCCTCGTGCGGGTGCACGACTGATGGGCGCGGTCCGCGTCATGGCCGATCAGCTGCCCCTGCCCCCGCCGCTGCCGCCGGCGGCCGGCCAGCTGCTCGACCAGGCGTCCCGGGCACTGGCCGAGGCCGCGGCGAGCACCGACGCCCGGCAGCGCTACGCCACGGCGCACCTCGGTGCGCTGCGGGCCGCCGCGGCGGTGCTGGCCGCCCGCACGCGGCCGGAGTCCGGGCGCCGGCGGCCGCGCAGCGCCTGGGTGCTGCTCAGCCAGGTCGCCCCGGAGCTGGGGGAGTGGGCCACCTTCTTCGCCGCCGGCGCGGCCAAGCGGGCGGCCGCCGAGGCCGGGCTCTCCCACGCGGTCACCGAGCGCGAGGCCGACGACCTGGTCCGCGACGTCCGGGCCTTCCTCACCGTGGTCGAGAGCTGCCTGGGCAGCGACCCGGCCCCCGAGCCGCCCCGGCGCGCCCGCCCGCGGGTGGTCGGCGGCACCGAGCACCGGAACCGGACGTGAGCGCGCTCGCGAGCTCACGCGGGGAGGCGGCACCCCCGGTTCCGCGACCGGTGAGCGCCGGCGAGCCGGGAGCGTGAACGCCGACCCCTTCGTCCACCTCCACGTCGCCTCGGGCTACTCCATGCAGTACGGGGCCAACCACCCGGCCGACCTGGTGAACCGGGCCGCCGAGCACGGCATGCGGGCCCTGGCGCTGACCGACCGCGACGGGCTCTACGGCGCGGTGAAGTTCGCCCTCGCCTGCCGGGCAGCCGACATCCGGCCACTGTTCGGGGTGGACCTCGCCGTCGTCCCCACGGTGGACAGCACGGTGCCGCCGGCCCTGGCGCCGGTGCTGGGCGACGGGCACTCCGCGGAGCGGACCCGCGCGCGCCGGCCGGACGCGCCGGACGGCGCTCCCGGTCGCCCCGGCTCGGGCCGCCGGGTGCCGGCCCGGGGCGGGGCCGTCGTCGACCCGCGGCTGCCCCGGGTCACCTTCCTCGCCCGGGACGGCGCCGGCTGGCGGTCGCTGTGCCGGCTCACCAGCGCCACCCACCTGCGCGGCACCCGGGGGGAGCCGGTGAGCTCGCTGGCGCTGGCCGCCGAGCACGCGCCGGGGCTGGTCGCCCTCCTGGGGCCGGACTCCCCGGTGGGCCGGGCGCTGGCCGCGGGCCGGGCCGATGTCGCCTCCGCCCGGCTGGCCGCCTGGCGCGCGGTCTTCGGCCCCGGCTCCCTGGTGCTCGAGGTGGTCCACCACCGCGGGCAGGGCGACCGCGCCCGGGCCGGGGCGATGCTGCGCTTCGCCGCCGCGGAGGGCGTGCCGGTGGTGCTGACCAACGCCGTCCGCTACGTCGACGCCCTCGACGCCCCCACCGCCGACGTCCTCGACGCCGCGCGCCGGCTGGTCCCGCTGGACACCCGGCACGTCGACCGGCGCACCGCCGAGGGGTACCTGAAGTCGGGCAAGGAGATGGCCGAGGTCGCCGAGGACGTCGTCGGGCCCGACCGCGACGCGGTGCTGCGGCTGCTGGAGCGCACCGCCCGGCTGGCCGAGCAGTGCGCCGTCGACGTGCGGGCCGACCTCGGCATCGGCACGGTGCGCTACCCCGAGCTGGACGTGGTCACCACCCCGGCCGAGCAGGGGATGAGCCCGTCGCAGGTGCTGCGCGCCCGCTGCGAGGCCGGCCTGGGCCGGCGCGGGATGGCGCTCACCGAGCGGGTGCGGGTCCGCCTGGAGGAGGAGCTGGAGGTCATCGACTCCCTCGGCTACCCCTCCTACTTCCTCACCGTCGCCGACGTGGTCGACCTGATCAGGGGCCTGCGGGTGCGGGCGGCGGCGCGCGGGTCGGGTGCGGGGAGCCTGGTCACCTACCTGCTGGGCATCTCCGACGTGGACCCGATCCGCTACGGCCTGCTGATGGAGCGCTTCCTCTCCCCGCTGCGCCACCAGCTGCCCGACGTGGACATCGACGTGGAGTCCGCGCGCCGGATGGAGGTCTACGACGCGGTGATCGAGCGCTTCGGCGCCCACCGGGTCAGCTGCATCTCGATGATGGACACCTACCGGGTGCGGCACGCCATCCGCGACGTCGGCGCCGCCCTCGGGCTGCCCCCGGCCGAGATCGACGCGGTGGCCAAGGCCTTCCCGCACATCCGGGCCAACCAGGTGCACGCCGCGCTCAAGGACCTCCCGGAGCTGCGGGCCAGCCGGTTCGGGTCGCGACGGGCCGGCGGCACCGGCGACCTGGACCTGCTGTTCGACCTGGTCGCCCGCCTCGACGGGCTGCCCCGGCACATCGCGCTGCACCCGTGCGGCGTGCTGCTCTCCGACGCAACGCTGCTCGACCGCACCCCCGTCGAGAACAGCTTCCTGGGCTACCCGATGAGCCAGTTCGACAAGGACGACGTCGAGGAACTCGGGCTGCTCAAGCTGGACCTGCTCGGCATCCGGATGCAGTCGGCGATCGCCCACGCCCTCGACGAGGTGGCCCGGGTCGACGGCGTGACCGTCGACATCGACGCCGTTCCGCGGGACGACCCGACGACGTTCGAGCTGATCCGCAGCACCCGCACGCTCGGCATGTTCCAGATCGAGTCGCCGGGGCAGCGGGAGCTGGTCGGCAAGTTCGGGCCCGAGACGTTCGAGGACATCATCATCGACATCTCGCTGTTCCGGCCCGGGCCGGTGAAGAGCGACATGGTCACCCCGTTCCTCCTGGCCCGGAACGGCTGGCGGGAGACGGTCTACCCGCACCCCGACCTGGAGTTCGCACTCGAGCAGACCGCCGGGGTGGTGGTCTTCCACGAGCAGGTGCTGCAGATCGTGTCCCGGATGACCGGCTGCACCCTGGCCGAGGCCGACGAGGTGCGCCGCGCGCTGGGGGAGCGGGACGCCCATCCCGAGGTGCGCACCTGGTTCGTCCCCCGCGCGCTGGCCTCGGGCTACCCGCCCGAGGTGGCCGAGCAGGTCTGGGAGGTGCTGGTCGCCTTCGGCTCGTTCGGTTTCTGCAAGGCCCACGCGGCGGCGTTCGCGCTGCCCACCTACCAGTCGGCGTGGCTCAAGGCGCACCACCCGGCGGCCTTCCTCGCCGGGGTGCTCACCCACGACCCCGGCATGTACCCCAAGCGGCTGATCCTCGACGACGCCCGCAACTTCGGCGTCCGGGTGCTCGGGCTGGACGTCAACGCCTCCGGCGCGACCTACCGGGTGGAGCGGCTCGACGGGGACGCCGACGCCGAGCCGTCCTGGCGGCGGCCGGAGTGGATGCCCGCGTCGATGGCCGACCCGTCGCGCTACGGCATCCGGCTGTCGCTGGGCGACGTCAAGGGCATCGCCGAGGAGGAGGTGGCCCGCGTCGTCGCGGGGCAGCCCTACCGGTCGCTGACCGACTTCTGGCACCGGGCGTCGGTGTCCCGGCCGGTGGTCGAGCGGCTGGTGCTGGCCGGCGGTTTCGACTCCCTCTACGGCTTCGGGGTGCGTGACCGCGAGGCCGGCCGCCCGACCCGCAGCCGCCGGCAGGTCACCCGGCGCGACCTGCTGCTGCAGATCGGCGAGCTGGACCGGTGGAGCCGCAGCGGCGCGCGGGCGAGCTCGAACGGGCAGCTCAGCCTCGACCTCATGGGGCTGGAGCTCCCCGGCGAGGAGGCCGGCACCGGGGAGGCGGGGGTCGAGGAGCCCGGGCTGGGCTGGGCCGAGGGCAGCGGGCTGCCCGAGTTCACCGACGCCGAGCTGGTGCGGGCCGAGCTGGAGGTGCTCGGCCTGGACGCCAGCCGGCACGTCGTCGACTTCTACCGGCCGTTCCTCGCCGCGATCGGCGCGGTGCCGGCCGGCGAGCTGCTCGGCTGCCGCAGCGGCGCGGAGGTGCTCGTCGCCGGGGTCAAGGTGGCGACCCAGACGCCGCCGATCCGCTCCGGCCGCCGGGTGGTCTTCGTGACCCTCGACGACGGCACCGGCTGCACCGACTCCACCTTCTTCGAGGACGCGCAGGGGCCCTACGCCGCCACGGTCTTCCACTCCTGGCTGCTGGTGATCCGCGGGGTGCTGCGGCGCACCGGCCCGCGGGGCGTGTCGCTGCGGGCCACCGGCGCGTGGGAGCTGCCCGCGCTGCACGAGGCCTGGGAGACCGGCGGCACGGCCGCGGTGGCCGAGCACATGGCCGCGCCGGGGGAGTACACCGAGGCGGCCATCGCGGGGGCCGCGGCCTCGCACGGCTCCCGGCCGGTGGTGGTCAAGCCGGTGCTGGTCCACCCGACGGGGTTCCGGATGTCGCCCTACGCCGACATCAAGCCCGCCGGGGACGACGCCGCGACCGCCGCCCGCCGTGCCGCGGCGGCACCGCGCAAGCTGTGGCACTCCAGCCCCGGCAGCTCCGGTCACTGAGAAGGGACCACCCTTTCTCCCACGCCTCGCACGCTCAGGCGGAGGGCCCCTGGAGGGTGGCCGAGAGCGGCCGATGAGTTCCGGGCGGCCGCGGCGTCTACCTGTCGACGGACCGCACCGATCCAGGAGGACCCCGATGCCGAAGCAGATCCCGTGCCTGTGGTTCGACGGCCACGCCGAGCAGGCCGCCCAGCTCTACACCTCGGTCTTCCCGAACAGCTCGATCGGCGAGGTGACCCGCTACGGCCCGGACATGCCGCCGCCGATGAAGGAGGGCGACGTCCTCACCGTGAACTTCACCCTCGACGGCCAGGAGTACACGGCGCTCAACGGCGGGCCGCAGTTCCCCTTCACCGAGGCCATCTCCTTCCAGATCATGTGCGCCGACCAGGAGGAGGCCGACCACTACTGGGACCGGCTGACCGCCGACGGCGGCGAGGAGAGCCAGTGCGGCTGGCTCAAGGACAGGTTCGGCGTCTCCTGGCAGGTCGTCCCCGTCGAGCTGACCACCCTGCTCAGCGACCCCGACCCCGGCCGGGCGCAGCGCGCCACCCAGGCCATGCTGCAGATGCGCCGCATCGACATCGCCGAGATCAGGCGGGCCGCGGACGGCGTCCCCGCCTGAGGGCGCCGGGGGAGGGCGGCCCCCGCGCGCCGCTGTGACCTGCCGCGCCCGCCACTAGGCTGCGACGGGTGCCGCCGTCTGCTCCCGCCTCCTCCACCGCGGACCAGCTGCCCGCCCGCGCGGCCGCCGTCTGGGCCGCCCTCGACCCGGTCGTCGCGGCGGGCACCCCCCTGCGCGTCCTCGACGTCGGCGGGGGGAGCGGCAACTTCGCCGTCCCGCTCGCCCGACTCGGCCACCGGGTGACCGTCGTCGACCCGAGCGCCGACGCCCTCGCCACCCTGAACCGCCGGGCGCAGACCGCGGGGGTGGGGGAGCGGGTCCACGGCGTGCAGGGCGACGGCGACCTGCTGCACGAGGTGATCCCGCCCGGCGACGACGGCGAGGGCAGCTACGACCTCGCCCTGTGCCACTCGGTGCTCGAGGTCGTCGACGACCCGGCCACCACCCTCCGCGAGATCACCCGGGCGCTGCGCCCCGGCGGCACCGCCAGCGTGGCCAGCGCCAACCGCGCCGGCGCGGTCCTGGCCCGCGCCGTCGCCGGCCACCCGGTCGAGGCGCTGGCCCTGGCCGAGGGCCGCGAACCCGCCCGCCCCGCCCACCCCGCCCGGCGCCGGTTCACCCCCGACGGCCTGCTCGCCCTCGTCGAGGCCGCCGGCCTGCGACCGGGCACCTGGCGCGGGGTGTCGGTCGTCGCCGACCTGCTCGACGTCGCCTCCGGCGCCGACCCCGATGCCGTCCGCCGGCTGGAGATGGCCCTGGCCGGCAGCTCGCCCTACCGCGAGGTCGCCGCCGGGCTGCACGTCCTGGCGACCCGTCCGTGAGCCTGCCGCCCGACCTGCAGCGCCCGGCCTACGGCGCCGCCACCCTCGCCGACGTCCTGCCCGGCGTCGCCACCGCGCTCGGCGTCCCGGTCGCGCGCGGCGACCTCCCGCCCGACCCCCTGGACCTCACCGCCGCGCTGGCCGGTGCCCGCCGCGTCGCCGTGCTGCTGGTCGACGGCCTCGGTGCCGACCTGGTCCGGGCGCACGCCGACCTCGCCCCCGCCCTGGCCGGGCTGGCCACCCCGGTCGGCGACCTGTCCGCGCCCTGCCCCAGCACCACGCCGGTCAGCCTCACCAGCCTCGGCACCGGACTCCCGCCCGGCAGCCACGGCGTCCTGGGCTTCGTCACCGCGGTGCCGGGGGAGGAGCGGACGCTCAACCACGTGCAGTGGTCCGACGACCCCGACCCCGCGATCTGGCAGCCCCGGCGCAGCGTCTTCCAGCAGGCCGCCGACGCGGGCGTGCCGGTCACCGCCGTCGCCCCCTACGCCTTCGCCGGCAGCGGCCTCACCGACGCGGCCTACCGCGGCGCCCGCTACTCGGGGACCGTCGGCGCCGGCGACCTCGCCGCCCGGCTGCTGGAGGCGCTGGCCGCCGCACCCCGCACCCTCGTCTACGGCTACACCGCCGAGCTCGACCTCACCGGGCACGTCCGCGGGGTCGACTCGGCCAGCTGGCGGGCGCAGCTGGCCCTGGTCGACCGGCTCGTCGAGCAGGTGGTCACCGGCCTGCCGGACGACGCGGCGCTGCTGGTCACCGCCGACCACGGCATGTTCGACGTCCCGCCGGACACCCGGCTCGACCTGGACGCCGCACCCGAGCTCACCGAGGGCGTGCGGCTGCTCGCCGGTGAGCCGCGGGCCCGGTACGTGCACGCCGTGCCCGGCGCCGAGGCCGACCTGCTGGCCCGGTGGCGGGAGCTGCTGGGCGACCGGGCGTGGGTCGCCGGGCGCGACGAGGCCGTCGCCAGCGGCGTCTTCGGACCCGTCGACGACGGGCTGGCCGCGCGGATCGGCGACGTCGTCGCGCTGGCGCGCGGCACGTGGGCGCTCACCGCGACCGAGCGGGAGCCCGGCCCCAGTCGGCTCATCGGCTACCACGGCTCACTCACCGCGACCGAGCTGGCCATCCCGCTGCTCGCCGCGCGGGGCCGCGCCCTCTCCTGACCGCGCGCAGGCCCCAGGGCCGTTGACGGCCGCCGCCGGGAGGACGAGTCTCCGGCCGTTCGGTGTCCCCGATGCCGCCTGGGCGGAGTCCGCGATGAGCACCCGACGCACACGCCTCGTCCCTGCCCGGACCCGTCTGGCCTGCGTGCCGGTCGCCGCGGCGTCCCTCGTGGTGGCCGGCCTGGTGGCCCCTGGCGCCGCGGCCGCTCGGGCGGTGAGTGAGGACCCCGACCCCGCCCTGGTGGCGGACCTGCGCGCCGACCTCGAGGCGTACCTGCAGGAGCGCGGCGCCGCGGAGCACGTGTCGGCCGCCGGGCTGACCGTCGACGTCCCGGGGGAGGAGCGGGTCGACGTCAGCGCCGGGACGACGGAGTTCGGCGGGTCCGTGCCGGTGGAACCCGACGCGCTGTGGCAGATCGGCAGCAACACCAAGGCGTTCACCTCGGTGCTCCTGCTGCAGCTCGAGGCCGAGGGCCGCCTGTCGATCGAGGACACCGTCACCGACTGGCTCCCGCAGTACCCCCAGTGGACCGACGTCCCCATCCGGCGGCTGCTGGACATGACCAGCGGCATCCCGACCTACGACGACCAGCAGGGCATGCTCGCCGACTACGCCGCCGACCCGCTGCGGGACTTCTCCCCGGAGGAGCTGATCGCCTACGTCGACGGCGTCCCGGCGACCTCCGGGTACAGCTACTCGAACACGAACTACGTGCTCGGTGAGCTGATCGTCGAGGCGGTGACCGGGGAGAGCTACGAGGACCAGCTCTACGACCGGATCATCGACCCCCTCGACCTCGAGGACACGCACTACCGGCCGCACCTCTACCCGGAGGAGGTCGCCGACCGCATGCCGGCCGGCTACTACACCCGGACCGGGGACCCCGGGCTCGCGCCGCTGCGCGGGCAGGACGTCAGCCGCGACTCCCTGTCCTGGGCGCGCGGCGCGGGCGGCATCCTGGCCACGACGGCCGACATGACCCGCTGGGAACGCGCGCTGTACGAGGGGGACCTGCTGCCCCCGCAGCAGCAGGACGAGCTGGAGAGCCTGGTGTCGACGGCGACCGGGCAGCCCATCGAGTCGACCTCCGCCGAGGACCCCATGGGGTTCGCCCTCGGGATCGCCCAGATGACCGACGACCTGGGCACCTTCTGGTTCTACGAGGGCCAGACGCTCGGCTTCCGCGCCCTGCACGTCTACTTCCCGGACTCCGGCGTGATCGCCGCCATGAACCTGAACAGCTCACCGGACGAGGACCGGATCGGGGCCTTGGCGACGACCGTGTACGGCACGCTGGCCGAGCACGGGCTGGTCCCACCGGCCCAGGAGGCGGCCTGACCGCTAGACCGCCGGGACCAGCCGCACCGACCAGGTGCGGGTGTGCGCCTCGTGGGTCGCCCGGCAGGTCAGCCGGGCGGCCTCCTCCGAGGGCCGGCTCTCCACCTCGGCCACCACGTCGCCGTCGGGGCCGGCGAGGGTCACCACCCACCGCTCGATCTCGGCCCCGGCCGGTGTGAGGCGGCGCACGCCCCGGGGCGGGAGCGCGTCCACGCCGAGCAGCCCGAGCCGACCCCGGGCGGTGTGCTGCGCCGCCTGCACCGGTGGGGGGCAGCCGGCGCGGCCCCGCAGCCAGGGCAGAGCGACCTCGCCCGCGGCGTGCGCGGCCACCAGGACCGAGCCGTCGTCGGGCACCTGCCCGTAGTAGAAGCCGTGCGGCAGCACGAGGACGTTCGCGGCGAACCGGTCGCCGCCGAGGTGGCTGCACTCCCACACGTCCGCGGCGGGCATCACCTTGGCCAGCGGGCGGCCGCGCAGCGCGCAGCAGGCGTCGTGCCCGCCGTGCGCGCACACCAGGTAGGTGGGTCCCTCGGCGGGCTCGCCGACCGACCCGTCCCACGGCGCGTCGACCAGTTCCTCGTCGCTGGTGCGCGCCGACCACCACAGGCCCTCGCGCCCCGGCCGCCCGTCGACGTAGGCCCACCGCCGCTGCGCGTCGGCCGGCCGCTCCCCGGGCCGGCGCACCAGCAGCACCCGCACGTTCTCCAGCCGGGCGCGGTGCGCCAGCCGTCGGGCGACGGCGATGTCGAAGCGGGACTGGGTGAGCGCGTCGACGCCCCACGGCCCGGCCTGCTCGATCAGCAGCCAGCGCTGGGCCGGGGAGGCGGTGGCGACCGCGGAGTCCCCGCGGGCCAGCGCCCGCACCGAGCAGCGGTCCTCGGCGATCCGGCCGACCGGACGTCCGGGTGCCTCCGCCGGGCGGCAGAAGTCGGTCGGATCGGTCACGCCCGGTGGCCCACCCGGCTCACCGTCCGGTCCCGGGCGTGCGGTCACGATCCTCATCGTGCCCCGCGAGGGCGCGCCCGACGACGGCGTCCGGTGCGGTGGCGTCCGGGACGACCGCGATCGACTCGGTCACCAGCCGCCGGGCCAGGGTGAGCTGGTCGGCGGCGTCCAGACCGGGCAGGTCGGCGACCTTGAGCTCGCCGGCGGCCAGCAGCCCGGCCAGCGCGGGCCGGGTGTCGGCGGGCAGCTCCAGCGTCCGACGGCCGGCGACCAGCGTCACCCGCCCGTCGACCGGCTCGCCCAGCCGGCAGCGCAGCCGCCGGCGGACCCGCAGCACGGTGTCGGGGGAGAGAGCCGCCGCCGCGGTGGCCTGGGCCAGCGGGGCGACCGGCTCGGGCCGGACCTGCGCCCAGGTCCGCGAGCGCAGCCGGTCGGCGACCTCGGCCGGGTCGACGCGGTCCAGCCACTCCTTGAGGCCGGCCACGACCGCCGTCACGTCGTCGCGGACGGCCGCGGGGTCGGCCAGGTCGACGCCGAGGGGCAGCGAGCCGCGCAGCGCGGGGTCCTCGGTGGCGAGCACCCGCACCAGGTCGAGCACCGACTCGGCGGCCGCCCAGCGGGTGACCGGGTGCACGCCGACGGTCAGGTGCGCGCTGATCTCGCCCAGCGCGACCGCCGAGTGCAGGTAGCCGCGGGGCAGGTAGAGGGCGTCGCCGGGGCGGAGCACCGCGTCGATGACCGGGTCGCGCTCGGCGGCGGCGGCCACGGCGGCGGCCCGGTCGTTCCACGGCTGGGTGCGCAGCGGGTCGGGCAGCACCGGCTCGTGGATGCGCCAGTGCTTCTCGCCGGCGACCTGCAGCACGAAGACGTCGTGCACGTCGTAGTGCGGGGAGAACCCGCGCGAGGACGGCGGGGTGACGTAGGCGTTGACCTGCGTCGGGTGCCCCAGGTCGGCGGCGAGTGAGTCGGCGAACTCGATCAGCGGCGGCCACAGCCGGTGCAGGCCCTGGAGGACGACGGTGCTCCCGTCGGCGAACAGCCGCAGCACCGCGTCGGAGGAGACCTGGTCGGCGATCTCGGCGCCGGCGCCCCCGGAGGTCGTGAACCGCTGGGGGTCGACGACGGCGCCGTCCTTGGCGATCCGCAGGAACGGGGTGCGCAGCCCCCGCCGGGAGAGCAGCTCGTCGACCGCGGCCAGGTCGAGCAGGTCGGCGAAGGACCCGCCGGTCTCCTCGGCGCGGGTGAGCAGCGGCCGGCGGGACCAGTACTCCGCGGCGAAGACCTGCGGGTCGAGGGCGGTGCACCGACGCAGGGCCGGCCGGAGCTCCGGCCGGCCCTGTGCGGTGGGGTTCTCGGTCAGGCGGAACCGTCCGCGCCGCCGTCGGCACCCCCGTCGGCGCCGCCGTCGGCACCCCCGTCGGCACCCCCGTCGGCGCCGCCGTCCGCGCCCCCGTCGGCACCACCGTCCGCACCGCCGTCCGCGCCCCCGTCGGAGCCGCCGCCGGCAGCCCCGCCGTCGGCCGGGCCGTGCGCGCCGCTGTCCGCGCCGCCGTCGGCCCCGCCGTCCGCGCCACCATCGGCGCCGCCGTCGGCACCGCCGTCGCCCACGCCGGCCGTGGTCATGTCATCGTCGTCGAGCGCCATGGGTCTCCGATCCGATCGGTCGCGGGCCACCGGATGGTGGCCTCCGGGCGTGCTGTACCTCCCCGATCCTGCTCTCACACCCCGGGTCCGACCAGCGGGAACGGCAGGTGGGCAACAGGTCGGTCACGACACGGGGCGGAGATGCCCGGACCGTGCCGGGAGCGTTACCGTCCTCCCGTCGTCGAACACGTGTTCGACTCGGGAAGGGGTCATGAGCCAGTCCGCCCGCGCTGCCGGCTGCACCGTGCTGCACGTCGACATGGACGCGTTCTTCGCCAGCGTCGAGGTGCGCCGCCGCCCCGAGCTGGCCGGCACCCCGGTCATCGTGGGCGGGGCCGGCAACCGCGGGGTCGTCACCTCGGCCACCTACGAGGCCCGCCGCTACGGGGTGCACGCCGCGATGCCGACGTCCCGCGCGCTGCGGCTGTGCCCGACCGCGACGGTGCTGCCGGGGGACCTGGCGCTCTACGGCGAGGTCTCCCGCGCGGTCATGGCGCTGTTCCGCTCCATCACCCCGCTCGTGGAGCCGCTGAGCCTGGACGAGGCGTTCCTCGACGTCTCCGGCGCCGGGCGCAGGCTGGGCGACGCGGCCGAGATCGGGGAGTACATCCGCGCCCGCGTCTACGACGAGCAGGGCATCACCTGCTCGGTGGGCGTGGCGGGCACGAAGTTCGTCGCGAAGCTGGCCTCCACCCGGGCCAAGCCCGACGGGCTGCTCGTCGTCCGCCCGGCCGAGGTCATGGCGTTCCTGCACCCGCTGCCGGTCGGCGCCCTGTGGGGGGTGGGCGCCAAGACCGAGGAGGTGCTGGTGCGGCTGGGGCTGCGCACGGTGGGTGACCTCGCCCACGTGCCGGCGCGCACCCTGCAGCGAGCGGTGGGCCAGGCCGCCGGCACCCACCTGCACGAGCTGGCGTGGGGCCGCGACCCCCGCCGGGTGGTGCCCGACGAGCCGGAGAAGTCGACCGGGCACGAGGAGACCTTCGGCACCGACGTCGACGACCCGGCGGTCATCCACCGCGAGCTGCTGCGGCTGTCCGAGCGGACGGCGGGCCGGCTGCGCTCGGGCGGCTGGCTGGCCCGCACCGTGACCATCAAGGTGCGCTTCGCCGACTTCACCACGATCACCCGCTCCCGCACCCTCGAGGTCCCCACCGACGTCGGGCAGGAGCTCTACGACACCGCCCGCGCCCTGTTCGACGCCCTGGGCCTGCAGCGGGCGCGGATCCGGCTGGTCGGCGTGCGCGCCGAGCGGCTGGTGGAGGCCGGCTCCGCACCGCGCCAGCTGCAGCTGGGTGCCCGCGAGCACGGCCGCCGGGAGGCCGAGCTCGCCGCCGACCGCGCGGCCCGCCGGTTCGGAGCCGGTGCGGTGCGCCCGGCGACGCTGCTGCACCGCGGCGGCCAGCACGCCCGGTGACGGTCCGAGGAACCCGCGAGGGCGCCCGTTCGTCTCTCCTGGCGGTGCCGTCCCCACCCCGCGAGAGTGATCACGGCGGGTCGGCGCCGACTCGCCTTTCGCGCCCCGCAAAGGGCTCGTATCCTCGTTGTCACCGACGGCGGGCACCGCCGTCGGGTCTTGGCTTTGGCCCACCTGGAGGTCGACGTGCCGCTCTCCGAGCACGAACAGCGACTGCTGGAGCAGATCGAGCGCGCCCTCGTCGATGACGATCCGAAGTTCGCCTCGTCCGTCCGCACCGGTGATCGCCGGATCAAGGCCCGCCGCAGACTGCAGCTGGGCGCTCTCCTCGTCCTGGTCGGGATGGCCGTCCTCGTGGGCGGCGCCGTGGCGTCGTGGGTACCGCTCGGTGTCCTCGGCTTCCTGATCGCCTTCGGCGGGCTGGCGCTCGCCGTCCTCAACTACAAGAACGCCACCGGTGTGGCCGAGGCCGGCTCCACCGGGCCTGCCGCCGGTCCGGCGTCCCGCGGCCGCGGCGGCAAGCCCCGCCGGCAGCCGCTGAAGAACCGGCTGGAGGAGCGCTTCCGCCGCCGCTACGACCAGTAGCCCGACCGCCTCTCCGCGACAGCCGCCGTCCTCCGGGACGGCGGCTGTCGCGCGTCAGGGGCCCGCGAACCGCGAGGAGGAACCGTGACCGATCCGGTGTGGCAGGCACTGGCCGCCCACGGCGGGCTGTGGGGCTGGGGGGACGCCGACGGCATCGTCCCGTGGACCGGCGAGGACGGCCGCGACGTCGTCCCGCTGTGGACCTCCGCGGAGCTGGCCGCCGCGGAGGCCGCAGCCGCCGCCGACCCGGGCGAGGGGCCGGTCTTCCTCGACCTCGACACCCTGCTGGAGGAGATCCCCGGCTGGCTGGACGGCGGGGTGCCCGCGGCCGTGCTGAACGCGGGTGACGGCGGCCGGCCGGTGCCCCTGGCCGAGCTCACCGAGCAGGTCCTGCGCCTGCAGGTGGACCGCCCCGACTGAGGCCGGCTCAGCCGCGCAGCGCCGTCCGCCGCCCCAGGCGCAGGGCCGGCCGGGCCCCGCGCGGCCACAGGGCGGCGCCCAGGGACGCCGGCCACAGCAGGGCCCGCAGCCGCGTCCGCCGCGGCGCCGTCGACAGCAGCGCGCGGCGGGCGGTGGCCAGCGTCGCCCGGAGCTCCGGCCCGGCCGCCGGCGCGCTGCCCGGCCGCGCGTAGCTGGCCGCCTCCTCGGCGCCGGCCAGCCGGGCGACGGCGTCGGCCGCGGCCGGATCCGACCCGTGTCGGCCCCGGGTGCGGGAGCCGCCTGCCGCGCTGCGCTCGGCGACCGCGGCGGCCAGGTGCCCGGCGGTCTGGCGCGGCGTGCGCGCCGGGTCCCTCTGCAGCCCCACGTCCAGCGCCGTCGCGGTCAGCTCGTCCCACAGCCCCGCGGGGTCGTCGCCGGCCAGCCGGCGGCGCCGCTGCAGCGCCCGCAGCCCGGCCGGGACGGCGGCCAGGGCCGCGACGCCCAGCACCGCCGCGGCGCCGAGCAGCACCGGGCGCACCCACTGCGCGGACTCCTCGGCCTGCTGCGGCGCCGGGGTGGCCTGCGGCGCCCGGTCGACCTGCGGGGTGGGGGTGACCGGGGCCGGCAGCGGCGCGGTCGGGGCGTCCGTGCGCGGGTCGGCCTCCTGGTCCTGGGTCCGCGGCGACCACGGCAGGTCCACCGCCCGGTCCACGTCGATCGGCGTCGGGTCGAACGGGATCCACCCGAGGTCGTCGAAGTACACCTCGACCCACGCGTGCGCGTCGTCGCTGGTCACCAGCCGGCTGCCGTCGGGCTGCACGGTCCCGGGGGTGTAGCCGAGCACCACCCGGGCAGGCACGCCGGCCGCGCGCACCAGGACGGCCATCGCCCCGGCGTACTGCTCGCAGTAGCCGCGCCGCAGCCGCAGGAAGTCGACGAGGTCGTCGCCGGTGGTGCCCGGGGCCGTCGACAGGGAGTACACGAAGCCGTTGTCCCGGTCGGTGAAGTAGTCGTAGAGCGCCCGGACCCGCTCGTAGGGCCCGGTCAGCCCGTCGGTGAGCCGGCCGACCAGCTCCGGCACGCTGGGGTCCAGCGGCGGCAGGGCCGTGTAGCGCTGCACCAGCGGCAGCTCCGCCGGCAGCGGCCCCGCGCCGGCCAGCTCCTCCTCGCCGGGCCGCGGCTCCACCGAGGCCACCGACCAGGTCCGTCCTCCCGTGGTCGCGTCGCGGCCGAAGACGGTGGACGTGGCCGGGTCGAACCGCCAGCGGTCGGCGTCGGCGACCTGCACCGCGAGGGGCGAGTACAGGACCGGGAGGAAGCGGTCCTCGTGGCCGAGCGCGGTGATCAGCGCGTCGACCGGCCGCCCGTCGCGGCGTCCGGGCAGGGGGGCGAGCTCGTCGTCGCCGGCGACCGACTCCTCCCCGTCGAGGTTGCCGACGGTCCACCCGTCGTCGTTGTCGTAGACCTCGAGGGCGACGACCCGCAGGTAGCCGGGGTCCTCCACGGAGGCGTCGACGCTGAGCAGGTCGATCGGCTCGGGCAGGGTCAGCTGTCCCTGCAGCGCGGCGGCCGGGTCCAGCGCCGTCCCGGTCGCGCCGCCGCCGGTGCCGCCGATCCCGCCGGCGAAGGTGCCCTCGGTCAGCGTGGGCACGACCGTGCCCACCACCAGGCCGAGGACGACGGCGACCGCCCCCGTGCGGACGGCGGTCAGCGTGCCGGTGCCCAGCAGCGGGCGGCGCCCCTCCGGCGACCGCCCGCCCAGCCGCCGGTGCTGGTCGGCCCACAGCAGCAGCGCGAGGCCGGCCGCGGGGGCGACCACCGGCAGGGCGCCGATCGTGCCGGTCACCGTGCTCACCGGGACGCAGAACAGGACCAGCAGCCCCAGGCCCGCCAGCGCCGGCTGCCGGCCGCCGACGGCGACCAGGTCGACCACGATCGCGACCAGGCCCACCAGCACCGTGGTCAGCGCCAACAGACCGGTCAGCGGCAGCGCCGGGGTGGACTGCTCCCGCAGCTCCGCCGTCCCGTCCACCAGCACCGCGGCGAGGTCGGTGACGCTGCCGCTCGTGGGCAGCCACCCGCCGCCGGCCCGGGTCGGGGCGAACAGCGCGGTCAGCAGGCACCCGAGCAGCACCAGCTGGCCGAGCGGGACCAGCGGCACGCCGAGGACGACCCACCGGGTGGGGGCGGACCGGTCCCCGAACAGCCGGCGCTCCAGTGCCGCGCCGGCGCCGCGCAGCGCCAGCCCGCCCAGGGCGACGACGGCGACGGCCGCCAGCACCGGGGGCAGCCAGCTGCGATCGGTGAAGACCGGGACCAGCGCGACGGCGCCCAGCGCGGTGGCGACCGCCGCGGCGACGGTCGTGCCGGCCTCCCGCAGCCCGCTCACCGGGTCACCTGCTCGCTCCCGCGGGGCGCTCTGCTCCGCGCTCGTTCCCCGCTGCGACGCCCACGCCCCTGCCCGCTCACGCCGGCACCGACCCGAGCCCGGACGGCGCCGACCGCCCCAGCTGCGCCCACACCGACGCGACCGAGGTCGTGGCCGTGGCGACCGCGACCTGCCAGCCCCCGGCCCGCAGCAGGTCCGCGGCGGCCTCCTGCTGGCGGGTCAGCTCGCCGTGGGCGGCGGCGAGCGGACGCCGGCCCCGGCCCGCGCCGTGGGCGTCGGCCCAGCTGCCCAGGTCGGCGAGCACGGCGACGTCGCTCGTGGGGCCGGAGCGGGCGCGCACCAGCTCGGCGGCCTCGTCGGGGCCGACGGCCCCCAGGAGGGCGACCACCGGACCGTCGCCGGCCGCCCGCGCCAGCAGGTCGATGCCGGGGCCCAGGCCGCTCAGCCGGGACGGCGTCAGCGCGGCGAGCCGGTCGAGCAGCTCACCGGGCCCCAGCCCGTCGCGGTGCTCGGCGGGGGCGAGCTCGACGGCGTCGGTGACCACCCGCAGCGTCGCGCCCCGGGCGATGAGCTCCGTGCCGATGCTGGCGGCGGCCTCGACCAGCCACTCGAAGCTGTCCGGCGGCGGGGAGTCCGGCGTCGCGGCGGCCGCGTGGGCGGCCGCGGCGTGCCCGCGCAGCAGCAGGTGGGCACGCGTCCGGGTGTCGAGCAGCAGGGTGGCCTGCGCCCGCCACGGGCGCTCCTCCATCCGCACCATGAGCTCGCCGGTGCGCGCCGTCGCCCGCCAGTGCACCTTGCGCAGGTCGTCCCCGTGCCGGTAGGCGCGCGTGCTCACGTCGTCCTCACCGTGGACGGCGATGGACCGGCGGGCGCCGGACGCGCCGCCCCCGTGGCCGCCGGACGGCCCGCCGGCACCGAGCGGGACCACCCGCGGCACCACGACCAGCGGGGCGCTGTCGGCGCCGGAGACGCTGCGCACCACGAGCCCGAACGGGTCGACCAGCCGCAGCCGCAGCGGGCCCAGCCGGTGGCGGCCGCGGCGCCCGCCGTGGACCCGGTAGTGCAGGGCCGTGGTGGCGCCCCCGGGCAGCCGGTCGACGACGAACTCCGGCGAGGGCCCGAGCTCGGCGGGCAGGGTCTCGGCCAGCAGCCACAGCCCGCCGGTCCCGCGGCCGGCGTTGGTCAGGTCCAGCCGGACCTCGGCGTGCCCGCCGCGGGGGACGCGGGAGGGCAGCACCGTCCGCCGGGAGGCCACCCGGAACCGGTGCCGCGCGACGGCCACCGCCGACAGCAGCGGCAGGGCGAGCACGAAGACCGCCACCTGCACGAGCGGGCGCTCGCCCAGCAGCACACCGAGCAGGAGCAGCGTCAGCCCGGCGGCCACGAGGCAGCGGCCCCGGAGGGTGAGCGTGGCGAGCGCGGTCGCCACCGGGCCGCGCACCGTCAGCGTCCGCGGAGCACCGGGACGGTGGCGAGCAGCTCGGTGACGACCTGCTCGGCGCGGCGGCGCGCGGCCGCGGCGTCCGGGGTGAGCAGCAGCCGGTGGGCCAGCACCGGCACCGCGACGGTCTGGACGTCGTCGGGGAGGACGTGGTCGCGGCCGGCCAGGGCGGCGGCCGCCCGGGCGGTGCGCAGCAGCTGGAGCCCGGCCCGCGGCGAGGCGCCCAGCCGGAGGTCGGGGGAGCGGCGGGTGGCCTCCACCAGGGCGACGACGTAGCGGCGGACGGCCTCGGAGACGTGCACCCGGCCGACCGCGGCGACCAGCGCCCGCACCCCCGCGGCGTCGGCCACCGGGGTGAGCGAGGCCAGCGGGTCGGTGGTGACCATGTCGTCGAGCATGGCGAGCTCGGCCTCGCGGTCGGGGTAGCCCATCGAGACCCGCGCGGTGAACCGGTCGCGCTGGGCCTCGGGGAGGGGGTAGGTGCCCTCCATCTCGATCGGGTTCTGGGTGGCCACGACGAGGAACGGCCGGGCCAGCTCGTAGCTGACCCCGTCGACGGTGACCTGGCGCTCCTCCATGCACTCCAGCAGCGCCGACTGCGTCTTGGGCGAGGCCCGGTTGATCTCGTCGGCCACGACGATGTTCGCGAACACCGCCCCCGGCTTGAACTCGAACTCGCGGGTCTCCTGGTCGTAGACCGACACCCCGGTGACGTCGCTCGGCAGCAGGTCCGGCGTGAACTGGATGCGGCGCACGCTCGCGTCGATCGAGGCGGCGAGGGCCTTGGCCAGCGTGGTCTTCCCGACGCCCGGCACGTCCTCGACGAGCAGGTGCCCCTCGGCCAGCAGGACCACGAGGGCCAGGTGGACGACGTCGGGCTTGCCGTGCACGACGCGGGCCATGTTGGCGGCGATCCGGGCGCCCTCCGCCGCGACGTCGACCGAGGAACCGGCCGCGTCCTGCGCCGTCCGCGCCAGGTCCGTCACGGCGCTGCCTCGACAGTCGTCGGCTCCCTGCCCAACGCCGCTCCCTCCCCGTGGGACCGCGCCTCTCGGTCCGGTCCACCCACGGTACGTGCGCCGACCGGTCACCGGGCGGTCACGCGGCACCGGACGAGTGGGTTCCCCAACTCGTGGGGCTCCTCCCACCCCACGGCGACCCTGCGCGACGACCGGCCGGGCCGGCCCGAGCCCCACTCCACCCCACCCCGCGCCCCACCCGGCCCCACCCCGCGCCCCGGGCCGCGGGACGCCGCGCTGACCTGCGGGTGGAGCGGTGGGGGAGAGCGGTCACGAGATGGTGTCGAGTGGTGTCCGGTGGGGCGTGGTGGGTTACTGTGTGGCCCGGTGGGGAGGCAGGGCCCGTCCCGGGGGCACCCCGGAGCACGAGGAGGACCGATGGGGGAGGTGATCCGGTGTTCGTCGGCAGCTATCCGCTGCGGCTCGACGAGAAGGGCCGGCTCGCACTCCCCGTCCGCTTCCGCGAGCAGGTGGCCGGCGGCATGGTGATCAAGAAGGGCCAGGAGCACTGCATCTACGGCCTGACCATGGAGCGGGTCGCCGAGCAGAGCCGGGCCGCAGCCGCCATGGCGCCCTCCGACACCGCCGAGGCCCGGATGCGGGCCCGCATGGGCTTCGGGTCGATGGTCGAGGTCGAGCCGGACAAGACCGGCCGGATCACCATCCCCGCCAACCTGCGCCAGTACGCCGGCCTGGACCGCGACGTGGTCGTGGTCGGCGTCGACACCCGCTTCGAGATCTGGGACGCCGCCACCTGGGACGCCTACGTGGCCGAGCAGGAGGCGAAGTTCGCCGAGATGGAGAGCGAGGGGATGCCCACCCTCTCCTGATCCCACGTCCGTCCCGAACCCCCTCCGGGCCCGCCCCGACCGAGCCGTCTTCCCCGCGGCTCGACCGGTCCGGCCCGAGCCGCCTTCCCCGCGGCTCGGACCTCGCGGCACGGCAGGGAGCACACCGCGCCCCGGGCGCGCGCCGGCCGCCCTTCCCCGGGCACGGGCCGGCACGGGCCCTCCCCGTCCCCGCGGGGCGCCACCTGACGCACTTCCCCGGCGCCAGGCGGGCCCCGCGGGGGGCGGGCCGCCCCCGCGGCCCGGGAGCCCGCCCCACTGCGCCCCACCACCCCCACCTCGCCCCACCGGTGCCCGACACCACCGGCGAAACGCCGCTGCCCTCCACCCGTCGACCACCGCCCCGCGCCACCATGGACGGGCCGAACCACCCCGTCCGAGGAGCAGTCGACGATGAGCAGCACCGAGCCGGCGCCGTCCGCGGTGCACGTGCCCGTGCTGCTCGACCGGGTGGTCGAGCTCCTCGCCCCCGCCTGCGCCGCCGAGGGCGCGGTGCTGGTCGACGCCACCCTGGGCCTGGCCGGGCACTCCCTGGCGCTGCTGCGCGCCCACCCCGGCCTGCGGCTGGTCGGCCTGGACCGGGACCCCGACGCCCGCGCGGAGGCGACCCGGCGGCTGGCGGCCGCGGGCGTCGCCGACCGCGCCACCGTCGTCCCCGCCGTCTTCGACGAGCTCCCCGACGTGCTCGAGCGGCTCGGCGTGGCGGAGGTCCAGGCGGTCCTGTTCGACCTCGGGGTCTCCTCGCTGCAGCTCGACCGGCCCGACCGCGGCTTCAGCTACGCCGCCGACGCCCCCCTCGACATGCGGATGGACCCCGGCGCGCGGCGCACCGCCGCCGACGTGGTCAACACCTACTCCGCGGCCCAGCTCACCCGCGTGCTGCGCGTCTACGGCGAGGAGCGCTTCGCCGGCCGCATCGCCCGGGCCATCGAGCGGGAGCGGGTCCGCGAGCCGTTCACCCGCACCGGCCGCCTGGCCGAGCTGGTGCGCGAGTCCATCCCGGCCGCCACCCGCCGCACCGGCGGGCACCCCGCCAAGCGGACCTTCCAGGCGCTGCGGATCGAGGTCAACGACGAGCTCGGCGTCCTGGAGCGGGCCCTGCCGGCCGCGATCGAGGCGCTGGCCGTGGGCGGGCGCATCGCCGTCATCACCTTCCACTCCCTCGAGGACCGGATCGTGAAGCAGACCCTCACCGCCGCCGCGACCGACCGCACGCCCCCGGAGATGCCGGTGCCGCTGCCCGAGTACGGCCCCACGCTGCGACTCCTCACCCGCGGCGGGGAGGCCCCGTCCGACGCCGAGATCGCCGCCAACCCGCGCGCCGCGTCCGCGCGGGTCCGTGCCGCCGAGCGCACCCGGAGGGCTGCATGAGCTCCGCCGCCCGCGCCGCCGGGGTCCCGCCGGAGCCGCGCCGCGCCCCCGGCGCCGGGCGCCGGAGCACCCCCCGCGCGGTTCCGGTGCCCCCGGGCCGCTCCTCGGGCGCCCGCGCGCCCCTCACCGGCCCGGACCGGCCGGGCCGTGCGCACAGCGTCCCCGTTCGCACCGGCGGCCTGCGCGCCCGCCCGCTCGCGACGGGGCCCACCCCCCGCCCGGCCGGTGCCGCCGCACCGGGCCGGGACCGCCGCGGCGCGCTCTCCCGCCGGCAGGCCCCCTTCGTGCTGCTCGTGGTGGGGCTGCTGGTCGGCACGTCGCTGGCCCTGCTGGTCCTCAACACCGCCATCGCGGTCAACTCGCTCAAGGCGACCCAGCTGTCGTCGGCCAACGCCGACCGCGCCCAGGAGGTGGAGCGCCTCGAGCAGCAGGTCGTCGACGGCAGCACGCCCGCCGCGCTGGCCTCCGCCGCCGCAGAGGAGGGGCTGGTCCCGGCCGGCCCGGCCGCCTACCTGGTGATCGGCGAGGACGGCACGGTGACCCTGCGCGGGGAACCCCGGCCCGCCGAGGACCCCGCGACCGACCCCGAGTCCGGCACGGGAGGCTGACCGGTGCCACCCGAAGCCCGCCGCCCCGCCCCCGGACGGCGCCCCGCCGACCGGCTCCCGACCGGGCCGGGCGCCTTCGCGCCCCGCCGCACCCCCGGCAGCCGCCGCACCGTCGCCGCGGTCCGGGCCAGCAGCCGCCGGCTGACCGTCGGCCTGGTCCTGGTCGTCGTCCCACTGCTGGTGGTCACCGGCAAGCTGGTCCTGCTGCAGGGAGTGGACGGCGCCGAGTACGCCACCGCCGCGGCCCAGGACCGGCTGCGCAGCTACCCGATCGCCGCACTGCGCGGCGCGGTGACCGACCGCGACGGCAACCCGCTGGCCTACACCGTCGACGCCTCCCGCGTGGTCGCCGACCCGACGGTGGTCACCGACCCGGCCCGCACCGCGCTCGCGCTGACCACGCTGCTCGACGTCCCGGTGTCGGACCTGACCGAGCAGCTGTCGCGGGACAGCCGGTACGTCGTCCTGGCCTCGCAGGTGACGCCGGAGACCGTCGACGCCATCGACGCGCTCGGCCTGGGCGGCATCTTCTTCGAGGACGACCCCGTCCGGCTCTACCCGGCCGGGATCACCGGCGGGCAGGTGGTCGGCTTCATCGGCCGGGACGGCGACGGGCTGGCCGGCATCGAGCAGACCTTCGACGAGCAGCTGGCCGGGTCCGACGGCGAGCGGCGGGTCGAGGTGGGCAGCGGCGGGCACCCGATCCCGTCGGGCATCGACGAGTCCACCCCGGCCACCGACGGCGAGACCGTCGAGCTCACCATCGACTCGGACCTGCAGTACGTCACCGAGCAGCGCCTGGAGGAGGCCTGCGAGGACGGCGCGACCACCCGCGCGTCGGCGGTCGTGCTCGACGTGCACACCGGCCAGGTCGCCGCGATGGGCTCCTGCCCCGGCTACGACCCGGCCCAGGCGTCGCGGACCGACCCGGAGCTGCTGGGCAACCCCCTGGTGTCCGACGTCTTCGAGCCCGGCTCGGTGATGAAGGCGGTGACCCTCTCCGCGGCCATGGAGGAGGGGAAGGCCACGCCGGACACCGTGCTGACCGTGAACGGGCACATCCAGGCCGGGGACGCGGTGGTCACCGACGCCCACGACCACGCGCCGATCGACTGGACGGTCACCGGCGTCCTCGCCAAGTCCAGCAACGTGGGCACGATCATGCTGGCCCGGGAGGTCGGCGACGAGAAGCTCGAGGAGTACCTCCGGGCCTTCGGCGTCGGCAGCGCCACCGGCATCGAGCTGCCGGGCGAGAGCGCCGGCATCCTGCAGGACTCCGCGGACTGGGCGGCCAGCCGCGCGGCCAACGTGGCGATCGGCCAGGGCGTCTCGGTCACCACCCTGCAGATGGCGTCCATCTACCAGGCGATCGCCAACGACGGGGTGCGCATCCCGCCGCGGGTGGTCGGCTCGGTCGGTGGCGAGGCGGCGGCCGCGCCGGAGGGCACCCGGGTGGTCAGCGAGAAGACCGCCGAGCAGATGGCGTACATGCTCGAGGCGGTCGTCGGGCCGGGCGGCACGGCGCCGCTGGCCCAGATCGACGGGTTCCGCGTGGCCGGCAAGACCGGCACCGCGCAGCGGGCCAACCCCGAGTGCAACTGCTACGACGGCGGCGGCTACGTGACCACCTTCGTCGGGTTCGCCCCGGCCGACGACCCGCAGTACGTCGTCGCCGTCGACCTGGAGCGGCCGACCAGCTCGGCGGAGGGCGGCCAGGTCGCCGCGCCGGTGTTCGCCGACGTCATGCGCCAGGCACTGACCGCCGACGGGATCGTGCCGTCCGGGACGGCGCGCCCCGACTTCCGGCTCACCGGGTGACGGAGGGGCCCCGTCACGTTCCACCCGACGGGCGAGGAACGCCCCGACGGCCGTCGGTAGATTGGAGTCCCGGTGAGCGAGCCGTCTCGCTTCCGCACGAGCACGGCAGCACCGGGAGCGCGCTCGACGAGCGCCGGCGAGGAGGACGTGTGACCCCGACCGAGGACGGGTCGGTGCTCCGTCGGTCGGGGACCACCCCGCCGGTCGGTCCGGTGACCCTCGCCGACCTCGGCGACCTGGTCGGTGCCCCGGTGCAGGGTGACCCCGCGACGGTCGTCGCGCGGGTGACCCTCGCGTCGGGCGAGGTCACGCCCGGCACCCTCTACGCCGCCCTGCCCGGCGCCCGCACCCACGGCGCCCGGTACGCCGCCGACGCCGCGGCCCGCGGCGCGGTCGCCGTCCTCACCGACCCGTCCGGCCGGGAGCAGGCCCTCGCCACCGGCCTGCCGGTCTGCGTCGTCGACGACCCGCGCGAGCTGCTCGGGGCCGTCGCCGCCCGCGTGTACGGCGAACCGGCCCGCCGGCTGCAGGTCGTCGGGATCACCGGCACCAACGGCAAGACCACGACCAGCTACCTGGTCGAGGCCGGGCTGGCCGCGGCCGGACGGCGGACCGGGATGGTCGGCACCGTGGAGACGCGGACCCGGACGACGGCGGCCGACGGCACCGCCACGGTGACGGCGATCCGCAGCGTCCGGACGACGCCCGAGGCGCCCGCCCTGCACGAGCTGCTGGCCACGATGGCCGACGCCGGCGTGCAGACCGTGGTCATGGAGGTCTCCAGCCACGCCCTGGTGCTCGGCCGGGTCGGCGGCATCCCGTTCGCCGCCGCCGGGTTCACCAACCTCGGCCGCGACCACCTGGACTTCCACGCCGACCTCGAGGACTACTTCCTCGCCAAGGCCCGGCTCTTCGACGGCCGCGCCGCGGTCGAGGTGATCGACGTCGACGACCCGCACGGACGGCGGCTGACCGGCATGCTCGGGGGGCGCCGTCCGGTCACCGTCTCCAGCCGCTGCGCCGACGCCGACTGGTGGGCCGACGAGGTCTCGGTCCCCTCGGACGGCGGCTCGGCGTTCACCCTGCACGGCCCCGGCGGCCGCAGCTGGCCCGCCCGCGTGCGACTGCCCGGGCGGTTCAACGTGGCCAACGCCGTCCTCGCCGTCGCCCTGCTCGACGCGGTCGGCGTCCCGGTGGAGGCGGCGCTGACCGGGCTGGCCGACGTCGTGGTGCCCGGCCGCATGGAGCCGGTCGACGCCGGCCAGCCGTTCGTCGCCGTCGTCGACTACGCGCACACCCCCGACGCGGTCGCCACCGCCCTGGCCGCCCTGCGCGCCGCCACGCCCGGCCGGGTGATCACCGTCCTCGGCTGCGGCGGCGACCGCGACCCCGGCAAGCGCGCCGGGATGGGGGAGGCCGCCGCGCGGGGCAGCGACCTGCTCGTCGTCACCGACGACAACCCGCGCTCGGAGGACCCCGCCGCCATCCGCGCCGCGATGATCGCCGGCGTGCCCGCCGACCGGCGGGACGCGGTCCTGGAGATCGGGGACCGCCGCGCGGCGATCGCCGCCGCCGTCGCCCGGGCCCGCCCCGGCGACGCCGTCCTCGTGGCCGGCAAGGGCCACGAGACCGGCCAGGAGGTGGCCGGCACCGTGCACCCGTTCGACGACCGCGCCGTGCTGCGCGAGGCGCTGGCGGGCGCCGTGGAGGAGACCCCGTGATCCCCCTGACCCTGTCCGAGCTGGCCGAGGCGGTCGGGGGGCGGCTCACCTCCGGCGCGGGCACGGTCACCGGGAAGGTCACCGTCGACTCGCGCACCGTCGCGCCCGGCGACCTGTTCGTCGCCGTGCCGGGGGAGCGGGTCGACGGGCACGACTTCCTGCCGGCCGCGGCCGCCGCCGGCGCGGTCGCCGCCCTGACCACCCGCCCGGACGACGCGCTGCCCTGCGTCGTCGTCGACGAGCCGGTGGCCGCGCTGGGCCGGCTGGCCGCCGCGGTGCACGCCCGGCTGACGCGGGGGCCCCTGACGACGCTGGGGATCACCGGCTCCTCGGGCAAGACCTCCACCAAGGACCTGCTCGGACAGGTGCTGGCCGCCGCGGGCCCGACGGTCAGCCCGCCCGGCTCGTACAACAACGACATCGGCCTGCCGCTCACCGTGCTCGACGCCGACGAGAGCACCCGCTTCCTCGTGCTGGAGATGGGCTCCCGCGGGCGCGGGCACATCGCCCGGCTCTGCCGCGTCGCCCGCCCCGACGTCGGGGTGGTGCTCAACGTGGGCTCGGCGCACCTGGGCGAGTTCGGCTCGCCGGAGGGCATCGCCGCGGCCAAGGGCGAGCTGGTGGAGGCGCTGCCGGAGGAGGGGACCGCCGTCCTCAACGCCGACGACCCGCGGGTGCTCGGGATGGCCGCCCGCACCCGGGCGCGGGTGCTGACCACCGGCCGCGGGGCCGACGCCGACGTCCGGGCCGACGACGTCGTCCTCGACGACTCCAGCCGGGCGCGGTTCACGCTCCGCGCTGCCGGCGCGAGCGCCGCCGTCTCCCTGCAGGTGGTGGGGGAGCACCAGGTCGCCAACGCGCTGTCGGCGGCCGCGGCGGCCCTCGCCGCGGGGATGCCGCTGCCCGACGTCGCCGCGGCGCTGTCGGCGGCCGTGCCGCGCAGCCGCTGGCGGATGGAGATCGCCCGCCGGGCCGACGGGGTCACCGTGGTCAACGACGCGTACAACGCCAACCCCGAGTCGATGCGGGCCGCGCTGGCGGCGCTGACCCGGCTGCCCGGCCGGCGGCGGATCGCCGTGCTCGGCGCGATGGCCGAGCTGGGCCCGGGGGCCGACGGCGAGCACGAGCGGCTGGGCCGCGACGCGGTCGCCGCCGGGGTGGACCTGGTCGTGGCCGTCGGTCCCGATGCGGTAGGGATAGCCCGGGGCGCGTCCGCTGCCGGCGCGACCCAGGACGAGGGCACGGTGCACGTGCCCGACCGGGCGGCCGCCCGGCAGTTGCTCACGGAGGTGCTGGTGCCCGGTGACGTCGTGCTGGTGAAGGCCAGCCGGTCCTACGGGCTCGAGGTGTTGGCCGCCGACCTGCTCGACGCCGGGGCAGGCGCGTGAAGTCCGTCCTCATCGCCGCCGCGTTCGGCCTGGTGATCTCGATCCTGGCCACCCCGGTGGCCGTGCACCTGTTCCGCCGGAAGGGCTTCGGCCAGGAGATCCGGGACGACGGTCCCGAAACCCACCTGTCGAAGAAGGGCACGCCCACCATGGGCGGGACGGTGATCGTCGCCGCCACGGTCGGCGGCTACCTGATCGCCCACCTGTTCCTCGTGAACCAGCCCGGCCGGGGCGTGACCGCCAGCGGCCTGATGGTGCTGTTCCTCATGGTGGGGCTCGGCACGGTCGGCTTCCTCGACGACTACCTCAAGATCCGGTACCGGCGCAGCCTGGGCCTGAACAAGACCGCCAAGCTGGTCGGCCAGCTCGTCGTGGGCGTCGCCTTCGCCGTCCTGGCGATCAACTTCCCCGACGACGCGGGCAACACCCCGGCCTCGACGTTCGTCTCCTACGTCCGCGACATCGCCCCGCTGGCGCTGGGGTCGATCGGGTTCGTCATCCTGGCCTACCTGTTCATCGCCGGGTTCTCCAACGCGGTGAACCTCACCGACGGTCTGGACGGCCTGGCCGCCGGGTGCTCGGCGATGGTCTGCGGCGCCTACACGATCATCTCGTTCTGGCAGTTCACCCACGACTGCACGACCGAGCTCATCGACGGCTGCTACCAGGTCCGCGACCCGCTCGACATCACCCTGGTCGCGGCCGCCGGTCTCGGTGCCTGCCTGGGCTTCCTGTGGTGGAACACCAGCCCGGCGCGGATCTTCATGGGCGACACCGGGTCGCTGGCCCTCGGCGGGCTGCTGGCCGGCCTGGCCATCGTCACCCGCACCGAACTGCTGCTGATCGTGCTCGGCGGGCTGTTCGTCGCGGTCACCCTGTCGGTCGTGATCCAGGTCGCGTTCTTCCGGGCCACCCGCCGGCGGGTCTTCCGCATGGCACCGCTGCACCACCACTTCGAGCTGGCCGGCTGGACCGAGAACACGGTGATCGTCCGCTTCTGGCTGGTCACGGGCATGGCGGTGGCCTTCGGGCTGGGCCTGTTCTACGCCGACTGGCTGACCATCACCGGGCTGTGAGCCCCGGCTGGTGAGGGAGGCGCTGCCGCGACACGCCCCGTCGGTCCCCCGGGACATGCGCGGGAGCGGCGACGATGGCCCGATGGAGTCCACCGGCGTCCCCCCGGCCGGCGGACGGCGGACCGCGGCGGCCGGCCGGGTGCGGCCGTCGTCCCCACGCCGGTTCGCCGGGCCCGCCTGGCTCGACGGGCCCATGACCAGCTGCCACCTGGTGGTCGGCGCGGCGGGCCTGCTGCTGGCCATCGGCCTGGTCATGGTCTTCTCCGCCTCGGCGATCGAGGCGGCGCTCGACGACCAGCCGGCCTGGCGGCCCGGGGTCGACCAGGTCGTGTTCGCCTGCATCGGGCTGGGCGCGCTGCTCGTGGCGGTGCGGCTGCCCGTCGGGCTGATCCGCCGCTGGGCGCCGCTGGCACTGGTCGCCTCGGCCTTCTCGCTGCTGCTGGTCTTCGTGCCCGGCCTGGGGATGGAGCTCAACGGCTCCCGGGCCTGGCTGGACCTGAAGATCACCAACTTCCAGCCGTCGGAGCTGGCCAAGCTGGTCTTCGCGCTGTGGGGCGCGCACATGCTGGCCCTGCGGGGCCGCTTCCTGACGGTCAAGTCGCTGCTGGTCCCGCTGCTGCCGGTGTTCGGGGTGCTGGCGTTCCTGCTCTACCTCGAGCCCGACTTCGGCGGCATCGTCACCCTCGGCCTGGTGTTGGTCGGCCTGCTGTGGGGCGCGGGCCTGCCCAAGCGGTTCTTCGCCTGGGGGGCGGGCGTCGCGGCGCTGGGGCTGTGGGCCATGGTGATCGCCGCGCCCTACCGGATGGCCCGGATCACCTCCTTCCTCGACCCGTTCGCCGACCCCTCCGACAGCGGCTTCCAGGCCATCCGCGGCTTCTACGCCCTCGCCACCGGGGGGCTGTGGGGCGTCGGGCTGGGCAACTCCGCGATGAAGTGGAACCTGCTGCCCGAGGCGGAGTCGGACTACATCTTCGCCATCATCGGCGAGGAGCTCGGGTTTCTGGGGTGCCTGGTGGTGGTCACCCTCTACGGTGTGCTCGCCTACGCCGGCTTCCGGATCGCCCGCAACTCCACCGACCGGTTCGTGCAGCTGGCCAGCGTGGCCATCACGGTCTGGCTGGTCGGGCAGGCGGCCATGAACATGGGGTACGTGGTGGGCGTCCTGCCGGTCACCGGGGTCACCCTGCCGCTGGTCTCGGCCGGCGGCACCTCGCTGGTGCTCACCCTGTTCATCGTCGGGCTGCTGATCCGCTTCGCCCGGTCCGAGCCCGACGCGATCGAGCACCAGCGCCGGCGCGAGCGCGGCCGGCTGACCCGGCTGCTGCTGCCGATCCCCGCGCAGGCGGTGGACCCGGTCCGGGCGCGGCGGGACCGCCCGGCGCCGGAGGCCCCCGCCGACCGGCGGCCCGAGCGTTCCGCGGGGCGGGGCGAGCGGGCCCGGCGGCCGGCGGTCTCGGGTAGTCGCACCGTCGCCCGGGTCGCCGTCGACCCCGCGCGGGAGCGGACCCCCGCACGCGAGCGCCGCACCCCCGACGGCCGGGGGCGGACCGGCGAGGCCCGCCGGCAGCCACCGCCGCGCGCCCGCTCGACGGCGCCCGAGTCCCCCCGGCGGCCGCGATGAGTGGGGCCTCCCACGGCGACGGGCCCGTGGGCACCCGACCCCTGAGCGTCGTCCTCGCCGGCGGGGGCACCGGCGGGCACATCGAGCCGATGCTCGCCCTCGCCGACGCGCTGCTGCGCCGTGCCGTGGAGGAGGGCGGCCCGCGGATCACCTGCCTGGGCACCGCCCGCGGCATGGAGACCCGGCTGGTGCCCGCCCGCGGCTACGACCTGCGGCTGATCCCGCCGGTGCCGCTGCCCCGCAAGCCCACCCCCGACCTGCTGCGCGTCCCCGGCCGGCTGCGCCGGTCGGTGGCCGAGACCCGGGCGCTGCTGCGCGAGCTCGAGGCCGACGTCGTCGTCGGCTTCGGCGGGTACGTGGCGCTGCCGGCCTACCTGGCGGCCCGCCGCGAGCGGGTGCCGGTCGTGGTCCACGAGCAGAACGCGCTGCCCGGGCTGGCCAACCGGATCGGTGCCCGGCTGGCCGCTCGGGTCGCGGTCACGGTGCCCGGCACGCCGCTGCCCGGCGCCGAGCACGTCGGCATGCCCCTGCGGACGGCGATCACGACGCTGGACCGCGCCGCCCGCCGCGCCGAGGCCCGCGCGGCCTTCGGCCTGGACCCCGACCGGCCGACGCTGCTGGTCTTCGGCGGGTCCCAGGGCGCGGCCTCGCTCAACCGGACCGCGGTCGGCGCGGCCGACGCCCTCACCGCGGCCGGCGTGCAGGTGCTGCACGCCCGCGGGCCGAAGAACACCGACGTGACCGTGCCCGCCCGAGCCCCGGGCAGCACCCCCTACGTCGTCGTCGACTACCTGGAGCGGATCGACCTCGCCTACGCCGCGGCCGACCTGGCGCTGTGCCGGGCGGGCGCGGTGACCGTCGCCGAGCTGGCCGCCGTCGGGCTGCCTGCGGCCTTCGTGCCGCTGCCGATCGGCAACGGCGAGCAGCGGCGCAACGCGCTGCCGCTGGTCGAGGCCGGGGGAGGACTGCTGGTGGACGACGCCGACCTGTCGCCGTCCTGGATCGAGGAACACGTGCTCCCGCTGATCACCGACCCGGCCGCGCTGGCCGGGTACGCCCGGCACGCCGCGGCGGCCGGCGCGCCCGACGCCGACGAGCGCCTGGCCGACATCGTGCTGGAGGTCGCCCGTGCCCGCCGCTGACGTGGCCGCCTGGAGCGCCCCGGTCCCGACGCTGGCCGAGCTGGGCGCGGTGCACTTCGTGGGCATCGGCGGGGCCGGGATGAGCGGGATCGCGCGGATCCTGCTGGCCCGCGGGGTCCCCGTCTCCGGCAGCGACCGCCGGGACACCCCGACCCTGCTCGCGCTGCGCGCCCTGGGCGCCCGGGTGGAGCTCGGTCACGACGCGGCGCACCTGGGCGACGCCGACACGGTGGTCGTCTCCACCGCCATCCGCGAGGACAACCCCGAGCTGGCCGCGGCCCGCGCGCGGGGGCTGCGGGTGCTGCCCCGGGCGGTGGCGCTGGCGGCGGTGATGGCCGGCAAGCGCAGCGTCGCAGTGGCCGGCACCCACGGGAAGACCTCGACCACGTCGATGCTCACCGTGGCCGTCCAGTCCTGCGGCGCGGACCCGTCGTTCGCCATCGGCGGCGACCTCAACGAGTCGGGCAGCAACGCGCACGCCGGGCGGGGCGACGTCTTCGTCGCCGAGGCCGACGAGAGCGACCGCTCCTTCCTCCTGCTGGCTCCCCACGGCGCGATCGTCACGAACGTCGAGGCCGACCACCTGGACAACTACGGCGACCTGGCCGCGGTCGAGGCCGCGTTCGACCGGTTCCTCACCACCGTCGACCCGGCCGGGTTCGTCGTGCTGTGCGCCGACGACCCGGGGGCGGCGCGGCTGCGGGGCGTGCCGACGCCCGCGCGGGTGCGCACCTACGGCACGGCCGAGGACGCCGACCTGCGGCTGCTCGACATCGAGGTCGGGCCCGACACGACCGCCTGGACCGCCGTCCTGGACGGCGAGGTCCTCGGCCGGGTGCAGATCCGCGCGCCGGGGGAGCACATGGCCCGCAACAGCGCCGCGGCGCTGCTGGCCGGGCTGGAGCTGGGCCTGCCCGCGGAGGGCCTGATCGCCGGGCTGGGCCGGTTCGGCGGCGTGCACCGCCGGTTCGAGCTCAAGGGCGCCGTGCAGGGCGTGCGGGTCTACGACGACTACGCCCACCACCCGACGGAGGTGGCCGCGCAGCTGCGGGCGGCCCGGGCGGTCGCCGACGGGGGCCGGGTCGTGGTGGCCTTCCAGCCGCACCTCTACAGCCGCACCCGCGAGTTCGCCGCCGGCTTCGGAGAGGCCCTCGGCCTGGCCGACGAGGTCGTCGTGATGGACGTCTACGGCGCCCGCGAGGACCCGGTGCCCGGCATCACCGGCGCGATGGTGGCCGACGCCGTCCCGCTGCCGGCCGAGCGGGTGCGGTTCGAGCCGTCCTGGTCGGCCGCCGCACCGGCGCTGGCCGAGCGAGCCCGCCCCGGCGACCTGGTGATCACGATGGGCGCCGGCAACGTCTCGATGGTCGGCCCCGAGGTGCTGGAGGCGCTGCGCGCCCGCGCCGGCGACGACCCGGCGCTCCCGGCCCGGTGAGCCGCTCGGGGTCGACGACCCGCGACCGCGCCCGCGTCGCGGGGGCCGGACCGGACCCCGCCCGCCGGCCCGCGCGGTCGCCGCGGCGGCCCCGCCCGAGCACCCCGGCCGCCCGCCGTCGGCGGCTGCTCGTCCGCGTGGGCGTCGCGGGGACGCTGGTGGTGGTGTTGGCCTGGCTGCTGTGGGGGAGTCCTGTGCTGGGCGTGCACCGGATCCAGGTGGACGGTGCCGGCAGCCTCACGTCCGCCGAGGTGGTCGACGTCGCCGGCATCGCCGAGGGCACGCCGCTGCTGCGGGTCGACGTCGACGTGGCCGAGGCCCGGGTCGCCGGGCTGCCGCAGGTGGCGTCGGTCGAGGTCGCCCGCGGCTGGCCGCGGAGCGTCGTCATCACCGTGGTCGAGCGGGTGCCCGTGGCCGAGGTGGAGAAGGACGGCGCCCGGTGGCTGGTGGACGCCGGCGGGGTGCTCTTCGACACCGTGACCCGCGACCGGCCGTCCGGCGTGGTGCCCCTCGACGTCGCCCACCCCGGCCCCGACGACCGGGTGACCCGCGCCGCGCTGTCCGCGCTCGTCGCGCTGCCCGAGCAGGTGCGCGACGACCTGGCCGTCGCGTCGGCCACCACGACCGAGGACGTCACGCTCACCCTGGACGACGGCACCACGGTGCTGTGGGGGAGTGCCGACCAGGGCGAGGACAAGGCGCAGGCGCTGGTCGGGCTCCTCGACCAGCTGGACTCCGGAGCGCTGGAGCCCGCCGACGAGATCGACGTCAGCGCACCGCGGGCGGTCGTCCTGCGCTGAACGGCGGACACCCCGTCCTCCGCACCACTCCCGGCGGGCCTCTGCACGGGGCCGGCCGGGGTGGCCGCGTGCGGGAGGTGCGCGGCAGGCTGGCCGGGTGACCTCCTCGCCGATCAGCCGGTTCCCCGTCCCTCCCCGCGACGAGCTCGCCGAGGAACTGCGCGAGCGCTACGCCGACGTCGAGGAGCGCTCGGGCTTCCTGCCCAACGTCTTCGGCGCGCTGGCCTGGCGCCCGGCCGAGGCCGCGGCGTTCTTCGCGATGCACGACGCGCTCATGGACAAGGAGACCCCCGGGCTGTCCAAGGCCGACCGGGAGATCGTCGTGGTCGCCACCAGCGCGGCCAACGACTGCCTGTACTGCGTGGTGGCGCACGGGGCCATCGCCCGCATCCGGGCCCGGGACCCGCACATCGCCGACCAGGTCGCCGTCGACTGGCGCAAGGCGCCACTGCCGCCGCGCATGCACGCGGTGCTCGACGTCGCCGTCCGCCTGGCGGTGGCGCCGGCCACGGTCACCGCCGCCGACCTCGCCGGCCTGCGCGCCCACGGGCTCACCGAGGACGACGTGTGGGACGTCGGCGCGATCGTGGCGCTGTTCGCGCTGTCCAACCGGCTGGCGCACTGGGCGGCGATCCCGCCCAACGACGAGTTCTACCTCCTGGGCCGGCTGCCCCGGGAGTGAGACGGGACCCGTGGCCGACCGAGCGCGTATTCGCGGCGGCACCCTGCAGGGGCCGGGCCTCGGCGGACCGCCCGGTTCAGGGGGTCGCGGGACGACACGCGCGGCGCCGCGACACGCCCGACGCGCGACATCACTTTTCCGAGTTCGCGGTCGTCGGTGTGTCGGGGCCCTCGACCTGCACATGAGACGTTCCGGACGCGCGTCGTCACACGGAGTGATACGAATGTGACTACTGGGTCACCCGGGATCCGTGGGAACCCGCCCGGTCGACACGCCGGTCGCGGCAGGGTGTTTGTGGGGCCTCTGGCGCCCCTTTAACTTCGTCCGCGTCGACCCAGTTGACATAACTATAAGGCTTTACTTGAGGATGAGGGTCGAGGTCGGGAGCCCCACATGACACCTCCGCACAACTACCTCGCGGTCATCAAGGTCGTCGGCATCGGCGGCGGCGGTGTGAACGCGGTGAACCGGATGATCGAGGTCGGCCTCAAGGGGGTCGAGTTCATCGCCATCAACACCGACGCGCAGGCGCTGCTGATGAGCGACGCCGACGTCAAGCTCGACGTCGGCCGCGAGCTGACCCGCGGGCTCGGCGCCGGCGCGCAGCCCGATGTCGGCCGGCAGGCCGCCGAGGACCACCGGGAGGAGATCGAGGAGGTGCTCAAGGGCGCCGACATGGTCTTCGTGACCGCGGGGGAGGGCGGCGGCACCGGCACCGGTGGCGCGCCCGTCGTCGCCTCGATCGCCCGCAAGCTCGGCGCGCTGACCATCGGCGTGGTCACCCGCCCGTTCTCCTTCGAGGGCAAGCGGCGGGCCGTGCAGGCCGAGTCGGGCATCGAGGAGCTGCGCAACGAGTGCGACACGCTCATCGTGATCCCCAACGACCGGCTGCTGCAGCTCGGCGACCGGAACGTCAGCGTCATGGACGCCTTCCGCACCGCCGACCAGGTGCTGCTCTCCGGTGTCCAGGGCATCACCGACCTGATCACCACGCCCGGTCTGATCAACCTGGACTTCGCCGACGTCAAGTCGGTCATGTCCGGGGCCGGCTCGGCCCTCATGGGCATCGGCAGCGCGCGCGGCGACAACCGCGCCCTGCTGGCTGCCGAGCAGGCCATCGCCAGCCCGCTGCTCGAGGCCTCGATGGAAGGCGCGCACGGCGTCCTGCTGTCCATCTCGGGCGGATCGGACCTCGGGCTGTTCGAGATCAACGAGGCCGCCTCGCTGGTCTCCGACGCCGCGCACGCCGACGCGAACATCATCTTCGGTGCCGTCATCGACGACGCCCTCGGCGACGAGGTGCGGGTGACCGTCATCGCCGCCGGCTTCGACGGCGGCAAGCCGGCCGGCCGCAAGGACGCCGGGATGGCCTCGGTGCCCACCGCCGCCCCCGTGGCCCCGCCGGCCACCCCGCGGCTGCCGGTGCACCCGCAGCCGGTGACCGGTGCGCAGCCGGCGCAGACCGGCGAGCGGCTGCTGGGCTCGGCGTCCTCCCTGCCGCCGGTCCAGCCGGCGCCGCCGCTGCCCTCGACCTCCCAGCTGCCCTCCCGGCCCGCGGCCGGTCAGGGCATCACCGTGCCGCCGCTGCCCCCGGCGCAGAGCGCGGGTGCGGGAGGGCGCCGGCCGCTGTCCGACGAGGACTTCGAGGAGGAGCTCGACATCCCGGAGTTCCTCCGCCAGTGAAAGGACCCTCCTGCCCCCCACCGCTCGCGAGCTCGCCGCGGGCCCCTGCAGGAGGGTCGCCCGTGCCCCCCACCACTCGTCGGAGGACCCCGTCCTCCTCACCGCTCGCAGGCTCGCGGTGAGCCTCTGGACGGGGCCGTGACGCAGCCGCCGGCCGTCCCGCAGGCGGTGCGACCCCGGCGGGTCGTCACCGACCGGCGGGGCGGCCGGTCCCGTTCGCCCTACGACTCCTTCAACCTCGGCGGCCACGTCGGCGACGACCCGGCCGACGTCGACGCCAACCGGGCGCGGCTGGCCCGCGAGCTCGGCGTCGACGGCGACCGGTTGGTGTGGATGGACCAGGTCCACGGCGCCGGGGTCGCCGTGGTCGACGGCCCCGGCGACGGCCCGCTCCCCGCGACCGACGCCGTCGTCACCCGCACGCCGGGCCTGGTGCTCTGCGTGCTGGTCGCCGACTGCGTGCCGGTGCTGCTGGCCGATCCGGTCGCCGGGGTGGTGGCCGCGGTGCACGCCGGGCGGGAGGGGGTCCGGCGCGGCGTCGTCCCGGCCACCCTGGCGGCGATGGCCCGGCTGGGCAGCCGGCCGGGCGACGTCACGGCCCTGCTGGGACCCGCGGTCTGCGGGGCCTGCTACGAGGTGCCGCGCGCGATGCAGGCCGAGGTGGCCCGGGTGGCGCCCGCGGCCGCCGTGCGCACCCGCAAGGGCACGCCCGGGCTGGACCTGCGCGCGGGGCTCGCCGAGCTGCTCCGCTCCGCGGGCACCGGCCAGGTGGTGCACGACCCGCGGTGCACGGTGGAGGACCGCCGGCTGTTCTCCCACCGCCGGGACGGCGTCACCGGGCGGCAGGCCGGGGTGGTCTGGCTCGGCTGAGGCAGGATCGCGGGCGTGACCACGCCCGCGGACCGGCTCGCCACCGTGCGTGCCCGCATCGCCGCCGCCGCCCGCGCCGCGGGCCGCGACCCGGCATCGGTGGACCTGCTCGCGGTGAGCAAGACCTGGCCGGCGTCCGCCGTCCGGGAGCTGGCCGCCCTGGGTCAGTCCGACTTCGGCGAGAACCGCGCCCAGGAGCTGGTGACCAAGGCCGGCGAGCTGACCGACCTGCCGCTGCGGTGGCACTTCGTCGGCCAGCTGCAGCGCAACAAGGCCGCCGCGGTGGCCCGCCTGGGGGCGGTCGTGCACTCCGTGGACCGGCTGTCGCTGGCCCGCGCGCTCGCGCGGGCCGGGGTGGAGCTCGGCCGCCCGGTCGAGGTCTTCCTCCAGGTGGACCTCGGCGGCCCCGAGGGCGAGCTCGCCGCCCGAGGCGGGGCCGACCCCGCGGAGGTCCCCGGGCTCGCCGACGCCGTCGCCGCCGAGGAGGGCCTGCGGCTGCGGGGCCTCATGGCGGTGGCGCCCCGCGACGTCGACCCCGGCCCGGCCTTCGCCCGGCTGGCGGAGCTGGCCGAGCTTGTGCGCGCCGCCCACCCCGGGGCGCGGGAGCTCTCCGCCGGGATGACCGCGGACCTGGAGCAGGCCGTCGCCGCCGGGAGCACGCTCGTGCGTGTCGGTACCGCGCTCTTCGGCGAGCGCCCCCTACCCTCCCGAGAGGACGAGTCACACCAGTCACACGGGTCCCACCAGCCCGGGTGACCGACGCGGGCAACGCTCGCGGAACCGGAGGGGGAGGGCCGATGGCCGGAGCCATGCGGAAGATGGGCATCTACCTCGGGCTCGTCGAGGACGACGACGCCCGCGCGTACGGCCGGTACGACGCCCGGCAGCCCGACCACGCCGACCGGTACGACCGGGTCGAGGACCGTCGCTACGACCGGTACGCCGCGGACGACCGCTACGACGACCGCTACGCCGAGGCCGGCGACCGGTTCGCCGACAGTGACTACCGGGCCGACGACTTCCGCGACTCGGACTACCGCCAGTCGGACTTCCGCGACTCCGAGTACGAGGACGCCGGGTACAAGAGCTCGGGGTACAAGGACGCCGGGTACAAGGACGCCGGGTACAAGGACGCCGGGTACAAGGACGCCGGGTACAAGGACGCCGGGTACAAGGAGTCCGGCTACTCGTCCGACTACGCGGCCGACCGCGAGGCCGACCTGCCCGAGCCGAGCCCCGAGCCGGTCACCCTGCCCCGCCGCACCGGCTCCACGCGCAACCTCGGCCTGGCGCCCGCCGCCACCTCCGGCACCCCCCGCCTCGGTGGGCCGGCCGGCGCGACGCCCGCCTCCGGCGCCGGGTCCACCGCCTCGGGCGCCGCGGGCCTGGCCGCCGCAGCCGCCCCCGAGCCGGCACCCGCTCCGGCCCCGGCTCCCGCGCCGCAGCCCTACCGGATCACCACGCTGCACCCGAAGACCTACAACGAGGCCCGCCAGATCGGCGAGGCGTTCCGGGACGGCAGCCCCGTCATCATGAACCTCACCGAACTCGACCACGCCGACGCGCGGCGGCTCGTGGACTTCGCTGCGGGACTGATCTTCGGGTTGCGCGGTAGCATCGAGCCCGTCACGAACAAGGTGTTCCTCCTCAGCCCGAGGGACGTCGACGTGACGGCCGAGGACAAGGCGCGGATCCGCGAGGGCGGCTTCTTCGCCGAGTCCTGAGGCGACCGGCAGGACTCCGACCCGGCACACGAGGTGCCCCGAACGAACGAGGACCGTGGCTCTCTTCTGGCAGATCGTCTCGTCGGTGCTGCTCGTCTTCCTCGTCCTGCTCTTCGCGCGGTTCGTCGTCGACTGGGTGATGGTCCTGGCGCGCAGCTGGCGTCCCTCCGGGATCGTCGCCGCCGGACTCGAGGTCGTGTACGCGACCACCGACCCGCCGCTGAAGGCCATCCGGAAGGTCATCCCGCCCCTGAACCTGGGCACCATCCGGCTGGACCTCGGGTTTATGGTGCTCTTGATTGCCGTGTACATCCTGCGTGGCATCACGACCTCACTCGCCGCCACCGCGTGACCCCTGAACCCGCCGGGGAGGGCGACGTCGGAGGCTGGGTGCGGTCCGCCGTCGCTCGTCCGACAACGTCCCTGTTCCCGCTGTCCGACCCGAGGTGACCCCGATGCCACTCACGCCTGCCGACGTGCACAACGTCGTCTTCAAGAAGCCGCCGATCGGCAAGCGGGGCTACGACGAGGACGAGGTGGACGCGTTCCTCGACGTGGTCGAGGCCGAGCTGGCGCGGCTGATCGAGGAGAACAACGAGCTCCGCGCGGGCTCGACCACCGGCCGCACCCCGCGCCAGGAGGCTCCCGAGCCGCCGGCCCCGGCCCCGGCGGTGGCCCCGCCGCCCCCGCCGGCCGCCCCGCGCGAGGACGACAGCGCCCGCGCCTCCCGCATGCTGGCCCTCGCGACGGAGACCGCCGACCGGTACGTCAACGAGGCCAAGGCCCAGGCCGACCAGATGGTGTCGACGGCCAAGAGCAACAGCGACCGCATGGTCACCGACGCGCGGGCCAAGAGCGAGCAGATGGTCAGCGAGGCCAAGATGCGCGCCGACTCGATGGTCACCGACGCCCGCACCCGCGCGGACACGATGGAGCGCGAGGCCCGCGCCAAGGCCGCCGCCCTCGAGCAGGACGCCGAGCGCCGGCACACCGAGGTCATGGGGTCGCTGGAGGAGAAGCGCAGCAGCCTGGAGCGCAAGATCGAGGAGCTGCGGACCTTCGAGCGCGAGTACCGCACCCGCCTGCGGTCCTACCTCGAGTCGCACCTGCGCGACCTGGACAGCCGCGGCTCGGCCGAGCCGGCGTCGAACAGCCGCCAGAGCCAGCACGCGACGGCGTAGGACGCCGTACCCCGCGCAACGGGCCGCGACGGGCCTCCGGACGACGTCCGGGGGCCCGTCGGCGTCTCGGCCCCCCGGCTGCCGGGGCGCACCGCGTACGTGCCCGGTTACAGTCTGCGCGTGATCTTGGCGGCGGGCCTGCTGGTGCTGATCGGTCTCGGGTTGTTCGGCGGCGGACTGGTCACCGGCCTCACGGCCCTGTACTGGGGGTGCGTGGCGGCCTGCGCGCTCGCCGCCGTCCTGCTGGTCCTGGCCCGGAGCGGGATGGCCCGGGAGGCCGCCGACTTCGCCGCCCGCGCACCGGAGGCCCCGCGGCACCCCCGGGAGGCCGGCCGCCGGGTGCCGGAGGACCCGGCGACGCCGCCGCGGGGCCAGGCCGCGCTGCCGGACCCGGTTCCGCCGCGGTGGGAGGAGGCGCCGGTCGACGAGCCGGAGCCCGACGACGAGCCGTCCACCGGCGCGCACGCCGCGGTCGCCCGCACGACGACCCCGGACGTCGGCGCGGACGGCGAGCCGGCCGAGGAGGACGTCGAGGTCACCGACCTGCTGCTCGTCGTGGACCTGCGCGACGACGTGCTCGTGGTCGACGAGCACCCGCGGTACCACCTGGCCGGCTGCCCGCACCTGGGCGGCCGGACGGCGGTGCCGCTGCCCATGGTCGAGGCCCGCGCCGACGGGTTCACCCCGTGCGCCGTGTGCCGCCCGGTCCGGCACGCCGCCGAGACCGAGCGCGCCCGCCGCCGGACCGCCCGAGGGTAGCGGTCCCGCGGGCGGCCCTGGACGGGGTCCTGCTTCAGCTCTCCGCGCGGGCGACCCAGAAGCGCGTGCCCGCCGGGCCCTCGACGCCCTCGCCGGTGCCGGGCTCCTGCGCGTGCACCCGGACCGCGAGCACCTCGTCGGCCACCTGGGCGGCGTGCTCGGTCAGCGCCTGGGCCATCTGCTCCCCGTCCGTCGCGTCGGCGGTCCACCACAGCTCGATGCGGTCGCTGACGGCCAGGCCGCTGGTCTTGCGAGCCTCCTGGACCAGCCGGACGGCCTCCCGGACCAGGCCGGCCCGCTCCAGCGCCGGGGTGAGCTCGAGGTCCAGCGCCACGGTGAGCCCGCCGCCGCTGGCCACGGTCCAGCCCTCCCGCGGCGTCTCGGTCACGACGAGGTCGCCCTCCTGCAGCGGCACGGCGGCCCCGTCGACCTCGACGCTCGCCGTCCCGGCGCGGTAGCCGGCGACGAGGGTGGGCGCGTCCGCGGCGGCGACGGCCTTGGCGACGGCCTGCACCTGCTTGCCCAGGCGGCGCCCCACCGCGCGGAAGTCGACCTTCACGCTGACGTCGACCAGGTCGCCGCCGACCGCGGAGAGGTCCATCAGCTCGGCCACGTTGAGCTCGTCGGCCACCTCGGCGACCAGGTCGCGGGGGAGGACCGACCAACCCGGGGCGGAGACGACGGCGCGGGCCAGCGGCTGGCGGGTGCGCACCTTGGCCGACGTCCGGGCCGAGCGGCCGAGCTCGACCAGCCGGCGGACCAGCGCGACCTGCTCGACGAGCCGGTCGTCGCGGGCGTCGGCGTCCACCTGCGGCCAGGAGGACAGGTGCACCGAGTCCGGCGCGTCGGCCAGCCCCGGCGTGACCGCCCGGGTCCAGACCTCCTCGGTGACGAACGGCGTGAACGGCGCCATGAGCCGGGTGAGGACGTCGAGCACCTCGTGCAGGGTGGCCAGCGCGGCCGGGTCGCCGTCCCAGAACCGGCGGCGGGAGCGGCGCACGTACCAGTTGGAGACGTCGTCGACGAACTGGGCGAGCAGCCGGCCGGCGCCCTGGGTGTCGAAGTCCTCCAGCGCCGCGGTCACGCCCTCGGTCACCGCGGCCAGCTCGGCCAGCGCCCAGCGGTCCAGCAGCGGCCGCTCCGCCCGCGGGGGAGCAGGGGTCGTGGCCGGGTCCCAGCCGTTGGTCTCCGCGTAGAGGGTGAAGAAGCTGGCCGTGTTCCAGTAGGTCAGCAGGACCTTGCGGACCACCTCGGACAGCGTCTCGTGCCCGACCCGCCGGGCCGACCACGGCGAGCCGCCGGCCAGCATGAACCAGCGGACGGCGTCGGCGCCGTGCCGGTCCATCAGCGGGATCGGCTCGAGGATGTTGCCCAGGTGCTTGCTCATCTTCCGGCCGTCCTCGGCCAGGATGTGGCCCAGGCACAGCACGTTCTCGTACGAGTTCCGCCCGAACACCAGCGTGCCCACGGCCATGAGCGAGTAGAACCAGCCGCGGGTCTGGTCGATCGCCTCGCAGATGAACTGCGCCGGGTAGGCCGCCTCGAACTCCGCCTGGTTGCGGTACGGCGCCCCCCACTGGGCGAAGGGCATCGAGCCGGAGTCGTACCAGGCGTCGATGACCTGCGGCACCCGCCGGTAGGTGCCCTCCTCGCCGGGGCGGGTGAAGGTGACCTCGTCGATGAACGGCCGGTGCGGGTCCAGGCCGGACAGGTCCCGGCCGGTCAGCTCCGACAGCTCGGCCAGCGACCCGACGACCACCATGCGGCTCGGGTCGGCGTCGTTGCGCCAGATCGGCAGCGGCGTGCCCCAGTACCGGTCCCGGGACAGCGCCCAGTCGACGTTGTTCCGCAGCCAGTCGCCGTAGCGGCCCCACTGGATGTGCTCGGGGTGCCAGGAGGTCTTCTCGTTCTCGGCGAGCAGCTGGTCCTTGATCGCGGAGGTGCGGATGTACCAGGACGGCTGCGCGTAGTACATGAGGGGTGTGTGGCACCGCCAGCAGTGCGGGTAGCTGTGCTCGTAGCGCTGCTCGCGCCACAGCACGCCGCGCGCGGCCAGGTCGGCCACCAGCGTGTCGTCGGCGGCCTTGAAGAACCGGCCGCCGACCAGCGGGACGTCGGGCAGGAAGTGCCCGGTGTTGTCGATCGGGTTGACCACCGGCAGCCCGTAGGCCCGGCAGACCGCGAGGTCGTCGGCGCCGAAGGCGGGGGACTGGTGGACCAGCCCGGTGCCGTCGTCGGTGGTGACGTAGTCGGCCAGGACGACGAAGTGGGTGTCCTCACCCTCGGGGAAGTCGACCAGCTCGAACGGCCGCCGGTAGTGCACCCGCTCCCAGTCCCGGCCGGTCGTGCGGGCCAGCACCTCGACGTCGTCGGTGTCGCCGAAGACGGCGCCCAGCAGCGGCTCGGCGACGACCAGCGTGTCGTCGCCGCGCCTGGCCACCACGTAGGTGACGTCCGGGTGGACGGCGACGGCGGTGTTGGACGGCAGCGTCCACGGCGTCGTCGTCCAGACGAGCAGGTCGGCCTTCCCGGCCCACTCGCCGCTGGTGACCGGCAGCCGCACGTAGACCGACGGGTCGGTGATCGACTCGTAGCCCTGGGCGACCTCGTGGTCGGAGAGCCCGGTGCCGCAGCGCGGGCAGTAGGGGGCGACGCGGTGGTCCTCGACGAGCAGGCCCTTGTCGAAGACCTGCTTGAGCGACCACCAGACGCTCTCGATGTAGGCGGGGTCCATCGTCCAGTAGGCGGTGGACAGGTCGACCCAGTACCCCATCCGGCGGGTCAGGTCGGAGAAGTCGCTGACGTGCCGCTCCACCGACTCCCGGCAGCGGGCGTTGAACTCGGCGATGCCGTAGCGCTCGATGTCGGGCTTCCCGGCGAAGCCCAGTTCCTGCTCGACGGCGATCTCCACCGGCAGGCCGTGGCAGTCCCAGCCGGCGCGGCGGGGCACGTGCCAGCCCTGCATCGTCTTGAACCGCGGGAACACGTCCTTGAACGCGCGCGCCTCGATGTGGTGGGTGCCCGGCCGGCCGTTCGCGGTGGGCGGGCCCTCGTAGAAGTTCCACTGCGGCCGGCCGGCGGAGGCCTCCAGCGAGCGGGCGAAGACCTTGTCGGCCTCCCAGCGGCCCAGGATCTCCTGCTCCAGGACGGGCAGGTCGACCTGCGGGGGCAGCGCGCGGAAGGGACCGGGAGAGCTCACGCCCCCATTGTCCCCGAGGCGTCGACCGGGTCGTGGAACGGCTCCGCCACGGGCGTACGGGAGACTGCGGAGGTGGTCAGGGGCGCGCGGTGAACACGACGGTCACCGTCGGCCTCGCGCTCGGGGCCGTCGTGGTCCTCGTGGCCGCCGTCGCGCTGCGCCTGGCCGACCGGCTGGGCCTGCCGAGCCTGCTCCTCTACCTGGCGCTCGGCGTCCTCCTCGGCGAGGACGGCCTGGGCGTGGAGTTCGAGGACGTGCAGCTCACCCAGACCCTCGGCGTGGCCGCCCTCGTGGTCATCCTGGCCGAAGGCGGCCTGACCACGCGGTGGAACGACGTCCGGCGGGCGATCGGGCCGGGCGTGGCGCTGGCGACGGTCGGCGTCCTGGTGAGCGTCGTCGTCACCGCGGCGGTCGCCGTCTGGCTGCTGGACTTCTCCTGGGCCTTCGCCCTGCTGCTGGGGGCCGTGATCAGCAGCACGGACGCCGCGGCGGTGTTCGCCGCGCTGCGCCGGTTGTCGCTTCCGCGCCGGCTGGCCGCCTCCATCGAGGCCGAGAGCGGGCTCAACGACGCCCCGGCGATCCTGCTGGTGACCGCGCTGGCCACCTACCTGACCGGCGAGCACAGCGAGCCGTGGTGGCTCATCGGGCTGGAGATCGTCGCCGAGCTCGTGGGCGGCGCGGCGATCGGGGTCGCCGTCGGCCTCGGCGGCGCGGAGCTGCTGCGCCGGGTGGCGCTGCCCCTCGCCGGCTTCTACCCGCTGGCCACCCTCGCGCTGTGCGTGCTCGCCTTCGCCCTGGCCGACCTCGCGCACACCTCGGGGTTCGTCGCCGTCTACCTGGCCGGCGTGGCGCTGGGCAACCGCGCGCTGCCGCACCGGTCGGCCAGCATCGGCTTCGCCGAGGGCATGGCCTCCCTCGCCCAGATCGGCCTGTTCGTCCTGCTGGGGCTGCTGGTCTCGCCCGCCCGGCTGGACGAGGCGCTGCTGCCGGCCCTGCTGGTCGGCGGCGCGCTGCTGCTGGTGGCCCGGCCGCTGTCGGTCCTGGCCAGCCTGGTCTGGTTCCGGATGCCGCTGGCCCAGCAGGCGTTCATCTCCTGGGCCGGCCTGCGCGGGGCGGTGCCCATCGTGCTCGCCACGTTCCCGGTCGCCGCGGGGGTGGAGGGCGCGACCCGCATCTTCGACACGGTCTTCGTGCTGGTCGTCGTCTTCACGCTGATCCAGGGCTGGTCGCTGCCCTGGGTGGCCCGGCGGCTGCGGATCGCCGCACCGGTGACCCCGCGGGACGTCGACGTCGAGTCCGCGCCGCTCGACGAGCTCGACGCCGACCTGCTGCAGCTGACCGTGCCGCCCGGGTCCCGGCTGCACGGGGTGTACCTGCCGGAGCTGCGGCTGCCCGAGGACGCCGCCGTCGTGCTCATCGTGCGCGACGGCCGGTCCTTCGTGCCCGGGCCCACCACCCGGCTGGTGCGCGGCGACCAGGCGCTGCTGGTGTCGGCCCGCCGCTCCCGGTCGGAGGCCGAGCGGCGGCTGCGCGCCGTCAGCCGCGCCGGGCGCCTGGCCTCCTGGCGGGGGGAGACCGGCGCCGCCACGGAGAGCGACTGAGGGAGGACGCCGACATCCCGCCGGCCCTCCCGCAGGGTCCCGCCCCGAACCTGCGCGGGGTGGGCGCAGGAGGGTCCTCTCTCAGCCGTTGAGCTCGAGGGTCTGCATCGTCTCGGCGCGGACCTCGGCGAGCAGGGCCGGGTCGTCGGCCAGCCGGCGCCCGTAGGAGGGGATCGCCTCCTGCAGCCGCGGCCGCCAGGCGGGGATCCGGTCGGGGAAGCACCGCTCCAGCACGGTGAGCATCGCCGAGACCGCGGTGGACGCGCCCGGGGAGGCGCCCAGCAGGCCGGCGATCGAGCCGTCCCCGCCGACGACGAGCTCGGTGCCGAACTGCAGGACGCCGCGGCCGGTCGTCGGGTCCTGCTTGATGACCTGGACCCGCTGCCCGGCGGTGATCATGTCCCAGTCCTGCTGCTCGGCGAGCGGCACGAAGGCCTGGAGCGTCGTGTGGCGCGCCGACCGCGTCTGGAGCAGCTCGCCGACGAGGTAGCGGGTGAGCGCCATCTCGGTGCGGGCCACGCCCAGCATCGACCCGAGGTTGTTCGGCTTGACGCTGAGCGGCAGGTCGAACATCGAGCCGGCCTTGAGGAACTTCGGGGAGAAGCCGGCGTAGGGGCCGAACAGCAGCGAGTGGTCCCCGTCGATCAGCCGCAGGTCCAGGTGCGGCACCGACATCGGCGGCGCCCCGACGGCGGCCTGGCCGTAGACCTTGGCCTGGTGGGCCGCGACGAGCTCGGGGGAGCGGGTGCGCAGGAACATGCCGCTCACCGGGAAGCCGCCGAAGCCGCGGATCTCCGGGATGCCGGCCTTCTGCAGGAGCGGCAGCGCGCCGCCACCGGCGCCGACGAACACGAACCGGGTGCGGACGGTCCGCTCCTCGCCGCTGGCCGCGTCGCGGACGGTGACCGTCCACCGGCCGTCGCTGCGCCGGTCGACGGCGGTGACCCGCTGGCCGACGTGCACGTGGACGCCCCGGTCCTCGGCCGCGGCGAACAGCAGCCGGGTCAGGGACCCGAAGTCGACGTCGGTGCCGGCGGCCGAGCGGGTCGCCGCGACGACCTGGTCGGCGGGGCGCCCGGCCATCATCAGCGGCACCCACGAGGCCAGCTCGGCGGAGTCGTCGGTGTACTCCATGCCGGTGAACAGCGGGTGCGCGGCCATGGCCTCGTGGCGGGTACGCATGTACTGCCGGCCGGCGTCACCGGTGACGAAGCTGATGTGCGGGACCGGGGTGATGAAGTCCTTGGGCGAGCCGGTCAGGCCCGCGCGCACCAGGTGCGACCAGAACTGGCGGGACACCTGGAACTGCTCGTTGATGGTGACGGCCTTGCTCACGTCCACCGAGCCGTCGGCTGCCGCGGGGGTGTAGTTCAGCTCGCAGAGGGCCGCGTGACCGGTGCCGGCGTTGTTCCAGGCGTCGGAGCTCTCACCGGCCACCGAGGGTCCGGACTCGAAGACGGCGACGCTCCAGTCGGGAGCGACGACACCGAGCAGCGACGTGAGGGTCGCGCTCATGATGCCGCCGCCGACGAGGACTACGTCGGGGTCGGTGGCAGGGGCGAGATCGGTGGACACGACGGCCTTCCGTGCTCGGGGGTGGCGCTGTACCTATCCAGTAACGGTGCCTAACCGTCCGAACATGTCACTCGCCGTGGTGAGATGAGTCGCACGGCGTCATGAGATGGATCACATCCGGTTCGAGTTGCGCCGGCCCGCCGAGCGGAGCAGGCCACGCCGTCGCCCCGGTTATCGTCGGTCCGGCCGCGTCCGGAACGACCGAGGAGCTCCTCCTGTCCGAACCCAGCGACCCCCGGGACGACGCCGGTCCGCGCCCGCGGCGCCCGCGCACCCGGCTGCTGCTCCTCCTCGCGCTGGGCGTGCTGCTGGCCGACCTCGCCACCAAGCTGCTCGTCGTCGCCACGATCGCGCCGGGGGAGGACGTCCGCCTGCTCGGCGGCGCCCTCTACCTGACGCACGCCCGCAACACCGGTGCGGCGTTCTCCTTCGCCGAGGGCTTCACCGTCGTCTTCACCCTCGTCGCGGTCGCCGTGGCGGTGGTGATCGTGCGCACCGCGCGCCGGCTGTTCTCGGCCGGCTGGGCGGTGGCGCTGGGGCTGGTGCTCGGCGGTGCGGTGGGCAACCTGGTCGACCGGGTCTTCCGCGACCCGGGGTTCCTGCGCGGCGGCGTCGTCGACTTCCTCTCCGTCTTCGCCCCCGACGGCCGGGTGTACCCGATCTTCAACCTGGCCGACTCGGCGATCGTCTGCGGCGGCGTCCTCGGTGCCGTGCTGGCGCTGCGCGGCGTCGAGTTCGACGGCTCCCGGGCCTCGGCCGCGCGCGCGGCGGGCGACGGCGGCCCGGCGGGCGGCTGAGCACCCGCGGTGGCGGCGCGCCGGCCCGGTCGCGGCCCCCTGGCACGATGGAGGCCGTGACCAGCTCCGCGGGCCAGCACCGGGCCCTCCCGGTGCCGGACGGGCTGGAGGGCCAGCGCGTCGACCAGGCGCTGTCCCGGCTCTTCGGCCTCACCCGCAGCGCGGCCGCCGACCTGGCCGACGCCGGCGCCGTCCTCATCGACGGGCGCGCCCGCGGCAAGGGCGACCGGGTCAACGGCGGCAGCTGGCTGGAGGTCGAGCTGCCCCCGCCGCCCGGGGAGCCCGTCGCGCCCGAGCCGGTCGCCGGGCTCACCGTCGTCCACGACGACGACGACATCGTGGTGGTGGACAAGCCGGTGGGCGTCGCGGCGCACCCGAGCCCCGGCTGGGAGGGGCCCACCGTCGTCGGCGGCCTGGCCGCGGCCGGGTACCGCATCTCCACCTCCGGCGCGGCCGAGCGGCAGGGCGTCGTCCACCGGCTCGACGCCGCCACCACCGGGCTGATGGTCGTGGCCAAGAGCGAGCGGGCCTACACGCTGCTCAAGGCGGCGTTCAAGGAGCGCACCGTCGAGAAGGGCTACTCCGCCCTGGTGCAGGGCCACCCCGATCCCTCGCGCGGCACCATCGACGCCCCCATCGACCGTCATCCGCGGCACGACTGGAAGTTCGCCGTCGTCCAGGGCGGCCGGCCCTCGGTCACCCACTACGAGGTCGTCGAGGCCTTCCCGGCCGCCAGTCTGGTCGACATCAAGCTGGAGACCGGCCGCACGCACCAGATCCGCGTGCACTTCTCCGCCCTGCGCCACCCGTGCGTGGGCGACACGACCTACGGCGCCGACCCGACCCTGGCCGCGCGGCTCGGCGTGGCCCGGCAGTGGCTGCACGCCGTCCGGCTGGGCATCCCGCACCCGGCCGACGGGCGGTGGATGGAGTTCACCAGCCCCTATCCGCCCGACCTCGCCGGCGCGCTGGAGATCCTGCGCGCAGAGGCGTGAGGCCCGGTCCCTGATGGATCTGCCCGGGTCCCTCGCCGAGTACGGCCCGGCGGCGCTGTCGGCGGTCGTCGTCGCCGGCTACCTGGTGGCCGGCGAGCCGCTGGTCGGGCACGTGCTGCACCGCCGGTTCGAGGGACGGCTGCGCACCGACGACGGCGCCCGCCGGTCGTTCTACCGGCGGCTGCTGGTCCTCGAGTGGGGCCTGGCGCTGGTCGCCAGCGTCGTCTGGCTGTCCGCCCCCGGGGTGAGCGCGGCCGAGGTGGGCCTGCGGTGGCCGCAGTCGTGGCCCGGTCCGCTGTCGGCCGCAGCCGCCGTCCTGGTCGTCGTCTTCGTCGTCCTGTCGACCCGGGCGCTGCGCTCCGGGGCGCTGGTCTCCGCCGCCGAGGTGCGGCGGCCGGGAGAGGGCCGGCACGCCGAGCCGCAGGTGCACGCCACCCTGGCGCTGCTGCCGCGCACGCCCGCCGAGCGGCGGCTGTTCACGGTCGTGGGCGTCACCGCGGGCGTGTGCGAGGAGTGGCTCTACCGCGGGTTCTTCCTCGCCGTCGTCGCCGCTGTCGCCGGCGGGCTGTCCACACCCGCGCTCGTGGCCGTCGCCGCCGCGGCGTTCGGCCTGGCACACGCCTACCAGGGGGTGGCCGGGATCGTGACCACCGGCGTGCTCGGGGGCGTGCTGGCCGCGGTGTACCTGGACACCGGCTCCCTGCTCGTGCCGGTCGTGCTGCACGTGCTCATCGACCTGCGGTTCCTGCTCGTCCCCGCGAGCGCGCTCCCGGCGGGCAGCCGGTGAGCGGACGGGCGTCGGTCGCCACCGCGGCGGACTGGCCGGAGGTGGTCGCCCTGCGCACCCGGGTCTTCGTCGAGGAGCAGGGGGTGCCGGCCGAGATCGAGCAGGACGCCCTCGACGCCACGGCCGTCCACGCCCTCGTCCGGGACGACGCCGGCCGGGTGGTCGCCACCGGGCGGCTCCTGACCCGGGAGGGGCGCGCGGTGATCGGCCGGATGGCGGTCGACGCGCCGGTCCGCGGCCGCGGCCACGGCGCCGCCGTCCTGGCCGAGCTGCACCGCCAGGCGGTGCTGCGCGGCCTGCCGGAGGTGGAGCTGCACGCGCAGGTCACCGCCCGCGGGTTCTACGAGCGGGCCGGATACACCGTGGTCGGCGACGAGTACGAGGAGGCCGGCATCGCGCACGTCACGATGCGGCGTGACCTCGGCTGACGCCGTGTGACCGAGCGGTCCGCCTGTGGCGAGACACCTTTCTGTCGGTCCCCCGGAGTAGACCTCCGTGGTGCGAGGATCGGGTCGTCCCCCGGCCCGCACCCCGGACCACAGCACCGCCGGTCTTCCCCGCCGGTCGCCCGCTCGGATCCCCGACGGCCGGGCACGCACGACCTGTGAGGAGCACGCACCCCCGTGAGCAGCACCCCGTCGTCCGACTCGTTCGTGCACCTGCACGTCCACACCGAGTACTCGATGCTCGACGGCGCGGCGAAACTGCCGGAGGTGACGAAGGCCGCCGCGGAGCACGGCATGCCCGCCCTGGCGATGACCGACCACGGCAACGTGTTCGGGGCCTACGACTTCTACAAGCAGGCCACCAGCGCCGGCGTGAAGCCGATCATCGGCATGGAGGGCTACTACACGCCCGGCTCGCGGTTCGACCGGGCGCCGTTCGACTTCGGCGACAACCTCATCGACGAGGACGGCGAGGGCGGCTCGTCGCGCGGCAAGGCCGCCTACACCCACATGACGCTGCTGGCCCGCACCACCGAGGGGATGCACAACCTCTTCCGCATCTCCTCGCTGGCCAGCCTCGAGGGCCAGTACCGCAAGCCGCGGTTCGACCGCGACCTGCTGGAGAGGTACGGCAAGGGGCTGATCGCCACCACCGGCTGCCCGTCCGGCGAGGTCAACATGTGGCTCCGGGCCGGCAAGGAGGACCGCGCCCGCCAGGCCGCCGCCGACTTCCAGGACATCTTCGGCAAGGAGAACTTCTACGCCGAGCTGATGGACCACGGCCTGTCCATCGAGAAGAAGACCCGCCCGCAGCTGCTGGCGATCGCGAAGGACCTCGGCATCCCGCTGCTGGCGACCAACGACCTGCACTACACGCACAAGGAGGACGCCGAGGCCCACGACGCCCTGCTGTGCATCCAGACCGGGTCGCGCCTCAACGAGCCCAACCGCTTCAAGTTCAACGGCGACGGCTACTACCTGAAGAGCGCCGCGGAGATGCGGGCACTGTTCCCCGGTGACCTGAAGGCCGCCTGCGACAACACGCTGCTGGTCGCCGAGCAGTGCGAGGTGTCCTTCACCGAGGGCGCCGACCTCATGCCGCGCTTCCCGCTGCCGCCGGGGGAGGACGAGACCTCCTGGTTCGTCAAGGAGGTCGAGCGCGGGCTGCACAAGCGGTACCCGAACGGCATCCCCGACCACGTGCGCAAGCAGGCCGACTACGAGGTCGGGATCATCACCCAGATGGGCTTCCCGGGGTACTTCCTCGTGGTCGCCGACTTCATCAACTGGGCCAAGGACAACGGCATCCGCGTCGGCCCCGGCCGTGGCTCGGCCGCGGGCTCGCTGGCCGCGTACGCCATGGGCATCACCGACCTCGACCCGCTGGCGCACGGGCTGATCTTCGAGCGGTTCCTCAACCCCGAGCGCGTCTCCATGCCCGACGTCGACATCGACTTCGACGACCGCCGCCGCGGCGAGGTCATCCAGTACGTCTCGCAGAAGTACGGCGAGGAGCGGGTCAGCCAGATCGTCACCTACGGCACGATCAAGGCGAAGGCCGCGATCAAGGACGCCGCCCGCGTGCTCGACCGGCCCTACTCGGTCGGGGACGAGCTGACCAAGCTCATGCCGCCGGACGTCATGGGCAAGGGCATCCCGCTGTCGGGCGTGTTCGACCCGTCCCACCCGCGCTACAAGGAGGCCGCGGAGTTCCGCGCCCGCTACGAGTCCGACCCGGGCGCGGCCGAGGTCGTCGACCAGGCCCGCAAGCTCGAGGGGCTGAAGCGGCAGTGGGGCGTGCACGCCGCCGGCGTCATCATCGGCCGGTACCCGCTGATCGACAGCATCCCGATCATGCGCCGGGAGAACGACGGCGCGATCATCACGCAGTTCGACTACCCGACCTGCGAGACGCTCGGCCTGCTGAAGATGGACTTCCTGGGCCTGCGCAACCTCACGGTCATCGACGACGCGCTGCGCAACATCGTCGCGAACGGCAAGGAGCCGGTCGACCTCGACGAGATCAGCAAGGACCTCACCGACAAGGCCACCTACGAGCTGCTCTCCCGCGGGGACACCCTCGGCGTGTTCCAGTTCGACGGCGGCCCGATGCGGTCGCTGCTGCGGCTCATGCGGCCGGACAACTTCGAGGACATCTCCGCCGTCGGCGCGCTCTACCGGCCCGGCCCGATGGGCGCGAACTCGCACACCAACTACGCGCTGCGCAAGAACGGCCAGCAGGAGATCACGCCGATCCACCCGGAGCTGGCCGAGCCGCTGGAGGACATCCTCGGCACGACCTACGGCCTGATCGTCTACCAGGAGCAGGTCATGGCGATCGCGCAGAAGGTCGCCGGGTACTCGCTCGGCAAGGCCGACCTGCTGCGCCGCGCGATGGGCAAGAAGAAGAAGTCCGTCCTCGACGCGGAGTTCGTCGGGTTCGAGGCCGGCATGAAGGAGCGCGGCTACTCGGACGCGGCGATCAAGACGCTGTGGGACATCCTGGTCCCGTTCGCCGACTACGCCTTCAACAAGGCCCACTCGGCCGCCTACGGCCTGGTCTCGTACTGGACGGCGTACCTCAAGGCGAACTACCCGGCCGAGTACATGGCCGGGCTGCTGACCAGCGTCGGCGACGACAAGGACCGCCGGCCGATCTACCTTGCCGAGTGCCGGCGGATGGGCATCAAGGTGCTCCCGCCGGACGTCAACGAGTCGTCCTGGGACTTCGCCGCCGTCGGCACCGACATCCGATTCGGGCTGGCGTCGGTGCGCAACGTCGGGCACAACGTCGTCGACTCGATCCGCCGGGCCCGCGAGGAGAAGGGCGCCTTCAAGGACTTCGCCGACTTCATGCGCAAGATCGACACGGTGGCCTGCAACAAGAAGGTCATCGAGTCCCTGGCCAAGGCCGGCGCGTTCGACTCCCTGGGCCACTCCCGGCAGGGCATCGTCGCCGTCCACGCCCAGGCGGTCGACTCGGCGATGGCGCTCAAGCGCAAGGAGGCCGAGGGACAGTTCGACCTCTTCGGCAGCTTCGGCGGCGACGACGACGGCGGGGACGACCCGTTCGGCGGGGCGCTGGACATCGTGATCCCGACCGCCGACTGGTCGAAGTCCGAGCGGCTGATGTTCGAGCGCGACATGCTCGGCCTCTACGTCTCCGACCACCCGCTGCACGGCGTCGAGCACGTGCTCACCGCGCACGCCGACACCCCCATCGCCGAGATCAACGCCGGCGGCGTCGAGGACGGCGCGAACGTGACCATCGCCGGCATCCTCACGTCGGTGCAGCCCCGCACCAACAAGCAGGGCGCACCCTGGGCGATCGCGACGCTGGAGGACCTCGAGTCCGGCATCGAGGTGCTGTTCTTCCCGAAGACCTGGGCCGAGGTGTCGGAGAAGGTGGTCCGCGACCAGATCGTGGTGGTCAAGGGCCGGATCAGCCGGCGCGACGACCAGCCCTCGCTGTTCGGCGCCGAGGTGACCATCCCCGAGCTCACCGAGGGTCCGCGCGGTCCGGTCATGGTCTCGATGGCCGCCGCCCGCTGCACCCCGCCGGTCGTCGAGCGGCTGCGCGAGGTCCTGGGCAGCCACCCGGGCACCACCGAGGTGCAGCTCAAGCTGGTCAACGGCGGCCGGGAGACCGTGCTGCGGCTGGACCAGGGCCTGCGGGTGCGGCCGAGCACCGCGCTGATGGGGGACATCAAGGCCCTGCTCGGCCCGACCAGCGTGGCGCTGCTGTGAAGAAGGACCACCCTTCCCCCCACGCCTCGCGAGCTCGGCGCGGGGCCCTGAAGGGTGGCCGTTCCAGTACGTCACCGAGGGCGGCGCGACGGTCCGGGAAGAGGTTCCCAGGGTCGCGCGGTTGACTGGGGACGTGCACGCTCCCGTTCCGCCCGGCCCCGTCGAGCCGCTGCGCGCTCCCGGGCGGGCCTGGTGGGCGAGCGGACCCCGCTGGCCCGGGGCCGCGGAGCTGCGCGCCGACCTGCGCAGCGCGCTCGGCGTCGCCGGGGTGCTGCTGGTGTGCGGACTGCCCGCCGGGCTGTTGTGGTGGGCCCTGGCGCCGCGGGCGCGGTTCGAGGTCACCGGTGACGGCCCGGTGCCGATCGGGCGCCCGTCCGCGGAGCTGCTCGTCGCCGACGACGGCGTCTTCACCCTCGTGCTGGCCGGGCTCGGCCTGCTGGCCGGCGTGCTGGCCTGGCGGCTGCGCCGCCGCCGCGGGGTCGCCGTGCTGCTGGCTCTCGCGGTGGGCACGCTGCTCGCCGCGGTCCTGGCCTGGCAGCTCGGGCAGCTGCTCGGCCCCCCGCCCACCCAGGAGCAGCTGGCCGACGTCGGCGCGGCGGTCACCACCGGCCTGCGGCTGAACTCGCCGGCGGCGCTCGCCATCGGCCCGTTCTGCGCCGTCCTGGCCTACCTGCTGGCCGCGCTGCTCGCCGCCACCGAGGACCTCGGCCGGCCCGACGCGCTGCCCGCCGCGGCCGCGCCGCCGCTGCCGGGCGGGGTGGCCCCGGAGGCGTCGGCCCGCGAGGACGCCCGGTTCAGTTGACGCTGCGCGGCCCGGCGAACCGCTGCAGCGGAGCCGGCACCGCGCCCACCGTCTCCAGCAGGGTCAGCTCCCGCCGCAGCAACCGGGACTCCGCCCGCAGCCGCCGCCGGGTCGCCGACTCGGCGAGCAGCGCCTGCCGGTCCTCGGTGGTCAGCAGCGCCGCCGAGGCCACCAGGTAGGACAGCGCCCGCGGGTCACCGGAGACGGCGTCCAGCAGCAGCTCCGGGTCCGGCTCGTCGCCGTCGGTCTCCCCGGTGAGCTCGGCGACCGCGGCGACGTACTGCGCGAACAGCTCGCCCACGCCGCGGACCAGCACCCCCAGCGAGCTGCGCGCGACGTCGGAGACGAGGTCGTCGAGCTCGTCGTCGGGCACCGCACCGTCGGCCGGCGCCAGGCCCTCGTGGTCACCGGCGGCCTCTTCGGCGGCCTCCTCGTCCGCGAGCCACTCCACCTCGGCCCGCAGGTAGGGCGGGTCGTCGCCGACGAGGACGTCGAGCAGCCGGAACCGGTCGCCGCCGACGGTCACGATGCGGAACCCGCCGTCCGGCTGCGGGCGCACGGCCTGCAACCGGGCGGTGCAGCCCACGTCGTAGAGCGCCTCGGCCGGGGCCACCTGCTCGACCTCCCAGCCCTGCCGGATGGCGACCACGCCGAAGAACCGGCCCTCACCGTCGGGCCGGGCCAGCAGGTCGCTCATCAGCCGCCGGTAGCGGAGCTCGAAGACCTGCAGCGGCAGGACCACCCCGGGGAACAGCGGCGTCCCGAGCGGGAAGAGCGGGATCACGTCGCCCACGGCGCCGAGCCTACGGGGGAGGGCCGGACGCCGGACCGGGCACGACGACGGTGGCCCCGCTACCCCCGTCTACCCTGGGGTGTTCCCGTTCCCCGCCTCGGAACCGCCCGGAGGTCCGCCCGTGCTCGCCCGCATCGACCTGCGTGGGTCCGCGCTCCCGGGGGTGCGCGAGCTCTCCGGCCTGCTCCCGCGCGCCGCGACCGACATCGACTCGGTACTGGCGACGGTCCGGCCGCTGTGCGAGGACGTCCGCATCCGCGGCGCCCAGGCGGTCCGCGAGATCACCGCCCGCCTCGACGGCGTCGACCTCGAGGACTTCGCCGTCCCGGCGGCGGCGATCGAGCGGGCGCTGGCCGAGATCGACCCCGCCGTCCGCGCCGCGCTGGAGGAGGCGATCCACCGGGTGCGGAAGGTGCACGCCGACCAGCGGCGCACCGACGTCACCACCCAGGTGGTCCGCGGCGGCACGGTGACCGAGCGCTGGGTGCCGGTGCGCCGCGTCGGCCTCTACGTGCCCGGCGGCCTGGCGCCGCTGCTGTCCAGCGTGGTCATGAACGTCGTCCCGGCGCAGATCGCCGGCGTCGAGTCGATCGCGGTCGCCTCCCCGCCGCAGCGCGACCACGGCGGCCTGCCCGACCCCGGCGTCCTCGCCGCGTGCGCCCTCCTCGGCGTCCGCGAGGTCTACGCCGTCGGCGGCGCCCAGGCGATCGCGGTCTTCGGCTACGGCGCGGGCTCCTGCGAGCCGGTCGACATGGTCACCGGCCCCGGCAACGTGTACGTGACGGCGGCCAAGCGGCTGCTGCGCGGGCTCATCGGCATCGACTCCGAGGCCGGCCCCACCGAGGTCGCCATCCTCGCCGACGACACCGCCGACCCCGCGCACGTGGCCGCGGACCTCATCAGCCAGGCCGAGCACGACCCGCTCGCCGGCGCGGTGCTGGTCACGACCAGCGAGGAGCTGGCCGACGCCGTCCTGGGCCTGGTCCCCGGGCAGGTGGCCGCCACCAAGCACTCCGACCGGATCACCACCGCGCTCGACGGCAGCCAGTCCGGGATCGTCCTGGTCGACGACGTCGAGGCCGGCCTGCGCGTGGTCGACGCCTACGCAGCCGAGCACCTGGAGGTCCAGACCCGGGACGCCCGGGAGGTGGCGTTGCGGGTGCGCAACGCCGGCGCGGTCTTCGTCGGGCCCTGGTCGCCGGTGTCGCTCGGCGACTATTGCGCGGGCTCCAACCACGTGCTGCCCACCGGCGGCTGCGCGCGGCACTCCAGCGGCCTGTCGGTGCAGTCGTTCCTGCGCGGCATCCACGTGGTCGAGTACGACGAGCAGGCCCTGGCCGAGGTGGCCGGGCACATCGACGCCCTCGCCGGCGCCGAGGACCTTCCCGCGCACGCCGCCGCCGTCCGGGTCCGGCAGCGCGCATGACGCGACTCGACGAGCTCCCGCTGCGGCCGGAGCTGCGAGGCCGCACGCCCTACGGCGCCCCGCAGCTGCCGGCCAAGTACCGGCTCAACACCAACGAGAACCCGCACCCGCTGCCGCCGGAGCTGCTCGCCGACCTCGGCGAGGCCCTGGGGCACGCCGCGCTCGAGCTCAACCGCTACCCCGACCGCGACGCCCTCGACCTGCGCCGCGACCTCGCCGCGTACCTGACCCGCACCGGCGGCCAGGAGCTGGACGCGGCGCGGGTGTGGGCGGCCAACGGCAGCAACGAGATCCTGCAGCAGGTCCTGCAGGCGTTCGGCGGCGCGGGCCGGCGGGCGCTGGGCTTCACGCCGTCGTACTCGATGCACCCGATCATCTCCGCCGGCACCGGCACGGCCTGGGTCGACGGACGGCGGCGGCCGGACTTCACCATCGACCCCGACGCCGCCGCGGCGCAGGTCGGCGAGGTGCGCCCGGACGTCGTGTTCGTGACCAGCCCGAACAACCCGACCGGCACCGCGGTGGAGCTGGCGACCGTCGAGGCGCTCTACGACGCGACCGACGGGGTCGTGGTCGTCGACGAGGCCTACGCCGAGTTCGCCCGCACCGGCACGCCCTCGGCGCTCACCCTGCTGCCGGGCCGGCCGCGGCTGATCGTCAGCCGCACCATGAGCAAGGCCTTCGGCATGGCCGGCCTGCGGCTGGGCTACCTGGCCGCCGACCCCGCCGTCGTCGACGCGCTGCAGCTGGTCCGGCTGCCCTACCACCTCAGCTCGCTGACCCAGGCCGCCGCCCGGACCGCGCTGGCGCACACCCACGCGCTGCTGGCCACCGTCGCCGCGGTCAAGGCCGAGCGCGACCGGATCGTCGCGGCGCTGCCGGGGATGGGGCTGACCAGCGTGCCCAGCGACGCCAACTTCGTCCTCTTCGGCCGCTTCGCCGACGCCCCCGCCGCCTGGCAGGCGCTGCTCGACCGCGACGTCCTCGTGCGCGACGTCGGGCTGCCCGGCTGGCTGCGGGTCACCGCCGGGACGCCGGAGGAGACCGACGCCTTCCTCACCGCGCTGGGTGAGGTGGCCGCCGACCACCGCCTGGGAGACTGAGAGCCATGACCCGCACCGCACGCGTCGAGCGCGAGACCAGCGAGACCAAGCTCGTCGTCGAGCTCGACCTCGACGGCACCGGGACGAGCTCGATCAGCACCGGGGTCGGGTTCTACGACCACATGCTGACCGCGCTGTCCAAGCACAGCGGCATCGACCTCACCGTGCAGGCCGACGGCGACCTGCACATCGACGCCCACCACACGGTGGAGGACGTCGCCATCGCCCTCGGCCAGGCCTTCGCCCAGGCGCTGGGGGACAAGAAGGGCATCACCCGCTACGGCGACGCCACGATCCCGATGGACGAGGTGCTCGCGCAGGCGGCGGTGGACCTCTCCGGCCGGCCGTACTTCGTGCACTCCGAGCCCGAGAACATGACGCCGATGATCGGGCCGGACTACCCGACCAGCCTGACCAAGCACGTGTTGGAGTCCTTCGCCTTCAACGCGCGGATCAGCCTGCACGTGCGGGTCCTGTACGCCGGCCGCGACGCCCACCACATCGTCGAGGGCCAGTTCAAGGCGCTGGCCCGGGCCCTGCGTGCCGCGGTCGCCCTCGACCCGCGCGTCACCGACGTCCCCTCCACCAAGGGCGCGCTGTAGGTGACGTTCGCCGTCCTGCTGCTCGTCCTGGGCGGCTTCCTGCTCGGCGGGGCCTGGAGCATCTGGAAGGCCGACTCCGACACCGAGGGGCGCACCGGCCCGCAGGTGTTCTTCGCCCTCGTCCTGCTGGCGGCGGCGTTGCTGGCCACGGTGTCCGGCGTGCTGCGGATGGTGTGAGGGACCTCCCGGAACAACCGCCGGCCCGTTGCGGGCTGACGACTAGCGTGGGAGCCATGAAGAAGGTCGTCGTCCTCGACTACGGGTCGGGCAACCTCCGCTCGGCCGAGCGCGCGCTGGCCCGCGTCGGCGCCGACGTGACCGTGACCGGCGACCCGCAGGCGGCCCTCGACGCCGACGGGCTGGTCGTCCCCGGCGTGGGCGCCTTCGCCGCCTGCATGGCCGGGCTGCGCGCCGTCGACGGCCCGCGGGTGATCGGCCGCCGGCTGGCCGGCGGGCGGCCGGTGCTCGGCGTCTGCGTCGGCATGCAGATCCTCTTCGAGCGCGGCGTGGAGCACGGCCAGGACGCCGAGGGCTGCGGGGAGTGGCCCGGCGTCGTCGAGCCGCTCGAGGCCCCGGTGCTGCCGCACATGGGCTGGAACACCGTGCAGGCGCCGCAGGACAGCGTGCTGTTCGACGGGCTGGAGGACCAGCGCTTCTACTTCGTGCACTCCTACGGCGTGCGCGAGTTCCCCCTCGGGGCCGACGGCGCGCCGTCCCGGCTCGCCCCGCCACTGGTCACCTGGGCCGAGCACGGCGACCGGTTCGTCGCCGGCGTGGAGAACGGGCCGCTGTCGGCGACCCAGTTCCACCCCGAGAAGAGCGGCGACGCGGGCGCCCAGCTGCTCACGAACTGGCTGAAGACGCTCGACTGAGGCCGCAGTCCCGGGGCGTCTCCCCGGTGTGCACGACCTCCTCCGCGACCTCCCGCAGCTTGACGTTCCGGCGGCAGCTGACCCGCCGGAGGGCGGCGAAGGCCCGCTCCTCGGTGACGCCGTGCCGGGCCATGAGGATGCCCAGCGCCATGCCGATCCGGCGGTTGCTGCCCAGCGCCACCTCCAGGTGCCTCGCCCGCGCCTCGACCGCGGCCAGCTGCGCCCGGAGCCGCCGCAGCTCGGTCCCCGGTGTCCACCCGTCGCGGAGCCGCTCGGACTCGCACGCCGCCTGGGCGGCGCGGGCGACGGTGGCGCGGGCCCGCCGCCGGAGGGCCGCCGTCGTCGCGAAGAGGGCCTCGGGGTCCGGCGTGCGGCCCCGGGGCGAGCATCGGGCCATCGGTCCCTCCCGCTCGGCCCGCCCGTGACTGCTCCATCCTGAGCACCCGCGCCCGCGGTGGCCAGGGGTCTGCTCCTCACCACCGACCGCGGTGCACGACCTCCTCCACCCCACGCCGCCCCCGGCGCAGGGACGGCGACCGGCGGTCCTCGCCGCCGGGGTAGCCGACCGACAGGCAGCCCACCGGCCGGTACCGCGCGGGCACGCCGAACGCCGACCGGAAGGCGTCGACCCGCTCGGCGGGGACGCCGAAGAAGCAGGCGCCCAGCCCCTCGTCGACGGCGGTCAGCAGGACCAGCAGCGCGGCCATGCCGGTGTCGACGTCCCAGTAGGGGACCGGCCAGCGCGCCTCGTCCCGGTCGATCCAGCCCTTGTCCGGCTCGGCGTAGCGGTCGAGGTAGGCGTCCTTGCACGACAGCGGCACGATGAGCAGCGGCGCCCGGCGCATCCGGGTGAGCCAGGCGTCCGGGGCGCCGGGCGAGGTGGTCACCGACCAGAACCGTGCGCGGTCGTCGGCGTCCTCCAGGACCAGGAACGCCCAGCCCTGGCTGAAGCCGGCCGACGGCGCCCGGATCGCGTGCTCGAGCAGCCGCTCCCGCACCTCCGGCGGCACCGGACGGTCGGGGTCGTAGTCGCGCACCATCCGGCGGCGACGGACGACGCCGGCGAACTCCACGGCGGTCACCCTGCCAGCCGGTCCCGCGACCGGGCACACGCGGTCGGGACGGTCGCGACCGACTCCTATGCTCCCTCCGGTCCGGCCGCTCCTCGTCCCCGGCCGGTCCCCGGCCCGTCCCTCCCGGAGGTCCGCCCGTGCGGGTGCAGTCGGCGGTCAACGTCGCCGAGGTCCGGCAGCTGGCCCGCCGGCGGCTGCCCCGCCCGGTCTTCGACATGGTCGACGGCGGGGCGGACGACGAGCTGACGCTGGCCCGCAACGAGGCGGCGTTCCGCGAGATCCGGCTCAGCCCCCGGACGATGGCCGACGTCGGCGCCGTCGACCCCTCGCTGGAGCTGTTCGGCCGGCGCCTGTCGATGCCCGTCCTGCTCGCGCCGACCGGGGGAGGGCGGGTCGCCCACCGGCGGGCGGAGCTGGCGGTCGCGGCCGCCGCTCGTGCGCAGGACACCGTCTACGTGCAGAGCACCGTCACCGGGTACCCGCTCGAGGAGGTGGCGCGGGCCGGCGGGGGAGAGCTGTGGTACCAGCTCTACCTGCCCGCGACCCGCGACGAGGCCCGTGCGGCGCTGGACCGGGTCGCCGCGGCCGGCTACCGGGTGCTGGTCCTGACCGTGGACACCCCGGTCTTCGGCGGCCGGGAGCGCGACCGCCGCAACGGCTTCTCGCTGCCGATCCGCCCGCGGCCCCGGATGCTGCTGCACGGCGCCTCCCGCCCGGCGTGGGCGGTGGACTTCCTCCGCGGCAACCTGCCCAGCCGGCGGGGCGGCCGCCTGTCGGCGTGGGCGACGCAGCGGCAGATCCTGGCCTCGCCCCGGCCGGTCACCTGGGACGACCTGGCGTTCGTCCGCGGCCTGTGGCACGGGCCGCTGGTGGTCAAGGGCGTGCTGCGCCCGGACGAGTGCGCGCGCTTCCTCGACGCGGGCGTGGACGGCCTGGTGGTGTCCAACCACGGCGGCCGCCAGCTCGACGGGGTCCCCGCCACGATCGAGGCGCTGCCCGCGATCGTCGAGGCGGTGGGCGGGCGGGTCGACGTCCTGCTCGACGGCGGCGTCCGGCGCGGCACCGACGTGCTCAAGGCGCTCGCGCTCGGCGCCCGCGCCGTGCTCGTCGGCCGCCCCTACCTCTACGGCCTGGCCGCCGGCGGCCAGGCCGGCGTCGAGCGGGTGCTCGAGCTGCTCCGGGCGGAGCTGGTCCGGGCTATGGCGCTCACCGGCTGCCGCGGCGTCTCCGACGTCGACGCCGGGCTGCTCCTCCCGCCGCACCGCAGGTGAGGGACGCCCCTTCCCCGCACGCCTCGCGTGCTCAGGCGGAGAGCCCCTGGCGGGTGGCCGTCCACCGGGCGGAAGGGCCGTGGTCGCCGCGGACGGACCGCACCTAGCGTGACCGGCGGCACACCCAGGAGCAGCGGCGCACTCCCGCGCGCGAGCAGCCGGTCGAGGCGCTGCGCTCCGAGAGAGAAGAGGACGAGTTGGCCGAGATGGTGCGCGCCGCGGTGCAGGTGGGGCCGCGCAAGATCGAGATCCAGGAGTTCCCCCGCCCCGCGACCGGGCCGGACGACGGCCTCCTCCGCCTCGAGGCCAACGGCCTGTGCGGCAGCGACGTCGAGTTCTACAAGGGCCACGCCCGCCCGGACGCCCCGGCGTTCGTGCCCGGCCACGAGCCGATGGGGATCGTCGAGGAGGTCGGCGAGAACGCCGCCAAGCGCTGGGGCGTCCAGCCGGGGGACCGGGTCGCCCTCGAGGTCGTCATCCCGTGCCGCAACTGCTTCGACTGCCTGACCGGCAACTACCAGGCCTGCCGCAACCGCGTCGGCGGCCACGGGGTCACCCCGGTCGACGTCGCGCCGTCCCTGTGGGGCGGGTTCGCCGAGTACATGTACCTGGCCCCCGGGTCCGTCGTCCACAAGATCGACAACACGCTGCCGGTCGAGGTGGCGGCCATGTACAACTCGATGGGCGCCGGCGTGCGCTGGGCGTTGCACTACGGGCAGGTCCAGTTCGGCGACACCGTGCTCGTGCTCGGCTCCGGCCTGCGCGGCATCGCCGCGGTCATCGCCGCCAAGGCCGCCGGCGCGGGGCGGGTCGTGGTCACCGGCCTGGAGGCCGACGCGCACAAGCTCGCGCTGGCCCGCGAGTTCGGCGCCGACCACACCGTGGTCGTCGACGGCGACGCCGCCGAGGACGTCGTCGAGCGGGTCCGCGACCTCACCGACGGCCGCGGCGTCGACGTCACCCTGGAGCTCACCCCGATGGCCGCCGGGCCGGTCACCGACGCGCTGCTGGCCACCAAGCACGGCGGGCGGGTCGTCCTGGCCGGCATCAAGGGCGACCGCGAGATCCCGGTGCGCACCGACCTGATCATCAACCGGGCGCTCACCGTGCAGGGCGCGTTCGGCGTCGACGCCAAGGCGATGGCCGAGGCGATCGCGCTCATCGAGTCCCGCCGCTTCCCGCTGGAGCGGCTGCACACCCACTCCTTCGGCCTGGACGACACCGCGCACGCCATCGAGGTCCTCGCCGGCGAGGTGCCGGGCGAGTCCGCCGTCCACGTCTCCGTCCACCCGAACCTCTGACCGGAGGACCGCATGCTCGTCGACACCCACGCCCACCTGCTGCCCTACGACTACCCGGCCGACGCCCCCGAGTGCTTCCCCCGCATGGAGCCGGTGGGCGGCGAGACCGCCCGCACCCTGCTGTTCGGCCAGATGCAGTTCAAGGCCAAGGACGTCTTCTTCGACGCCGAGCGCCGCCTCGAGGCCCAGGACGCCTCCGGCGTCGACGTCGAGGTGCTCAGCCCCATGCCGCCGCTGCTGCGCTGCGACCTGCCGCTGGCCGACGGCCTGTCCCTGGCCCGCCACGTCAACGAGTTCAGCGCGACGCTGTGCCAGGCCGACCCCACCCGGCTGATCGCCCTCGGCATGGTGCCGATGCAGGACCCGGACGCCGCCACCGCCGAGCTGTCCGCCATCCAGGAGCTGGGCCTCGCCGGCGTCGAGATCGCCTCGAACATCCTCGGCTCCTCGATCGGCCACGAGAAGTTCCTGCCGTTCTTCGCCGAGGCCGAGCGGCTCGGGCTGTCGGTGTTCGTGCACGCGATGCCCTCGCCCACCGAGCGGCTGCCGATGTCGGCCATGGGCACCTACGTGGTCGGCGTCGAGGGCGCGTTCGCGGCCGCCTCGATGGTCACCGGCGGCACCGCCGCCAAGTGCCCCGACCTGCGGATCTCCTTCAGCCACGCGGCCGGCGGCTACCCGCTGATGATCCCGCGCCACCAGTACTTCTGGGGCGGCTCGTGGAACGAGGAGCCGAAGAACCCCGAGCGCGCGGTCATGCCCGACGACGGCCCCTCGCCGCTGGAGTACGCGCGGCGCTTCTACTACGACTCGCTGGTCTTCGACCGCCGGGCGCTGACCTACCTGGTCGACCTGCTCGGCGCCGACCGGCTGCTGGTCGGTTCGGACTTCCCCGCCATGCCGCGGGAGGAGCCCGCCGGCCGCACGCTGCGGTCCATGGACCTGCCCGAGGACGTCCTGCGGCAGATCACCTGGGACAACGCCTGGCGCTGGCTGGGCATGGCGCCCACCCGGTGAACCACCCGGCTCCGGGGCCCCGCGCGGGCTCCGGAGCCGGTCGGCGTCACGGCCGGCGGCGGGACGGCGGCTGCGCCGACGGGGCGCCCAGCGCGCGGGAGATGCCGCGCGCGGTGGCGTTGAGCACCGGCACCAGCGCCTGGGCCTGCGTCGTCCCGGCGGCCACCGTCACGCCGAGGGCGGCGACCACCTCGTCGCCGCGGCCGCGCACCGGGACGGCGACGGCGAGCGCCGGCGCGTCGGCGGTCAGCTGGTTCTCGGCGGCGGCGAATCCGGTCCGGCGCACCTCGGCCAGCGTGCGCCGCAGCACCGCCGGGTCGGTGATCGTCTCCGGCGTGTACGCCTTCAGCGGGCCGCTGAGCACCTCCTCCTGCACCTCCGGGCCGGCGAAGGCCAGGAGCACCTGGCCGGTGCTCGTCGTGTGCAGCGGCCAGCGCCCGCCGATCCGGCTCATCAGCCGCACCGCGCCGCGGGCCCGCAGCGCCTCCACGTAGACGACGTCGGCGCCGTCCCGCACCCCGAGGACGACGTTGGCCCGCGTCGCCTGGTGCAGGTCGTCGACGTAGGGCACCGCCAGCTCGCGCAGCTGCAGCCCGTGCGGCGCCAGCGCGCCGAGCTCCAGCAGCCGCAGCCCGATGCCGTAGCGCCCGTCCTCGCCCCGCTCCAGCGCGCCCCACTCCCGCAGCTCGCCGACGAGGCGGTGCGTGGTGGTCAGGGACAGCCCGGACCGGCGGCTGATCTCGCTCAGCGTCAGGATGGCGTGCGCCGGGCCGAACGCCGCCAGGACGGCCAGCACCCGGCCCGCCGCGGTGGCGCCCTGCCCGGGAACGGGGACCTCCCGGCCTCGTCCGCCGGCCGCCCGCAGCGGTCTCGTCGTGCTCAACCCGACCTCCAGCTCCGCCTCGCGAGCAGCCTCCGACGCGGGGCACGGCGCGCTTCCCCGGCCACTGTCCGTGCGCGCGGCCGGGCGTGTCAAACGGGCCCGCCGACCGGTCCGTGTGCCGCCTGCGGCCCCTGTGGCGCCGCGCCCGGCGGACCGTCCGGTCCGCCGCGGGACCGGCGAAGTTGTCTTCCGCGGGACGAAAGCGACGGGGCTCGCGGACAGGCGGCTCACCGACTCTGGTCCGGCTGCCAGTGACCCCCATCACGGCGTCCAGCCGCCGGTCCGCCTGCTCGATCGAGTCAGTCCTCGGCGTACCGCTCACCGTCCACCCCGAAGTCACCGAGGCCCCAAGGGGAGCACCTACATGAAGCAACGGACGATCCTGTCCCTCCTCACCGCCGCCGCGCTGGCGTTGTCAGCGTGCGGCGGCGGCGACGGCGGCACCGCCGCCTCCGGTACCGGGGGACCGGTCGGCGACCCGCAGTCCGGGGGCGAGCTGACCGTCCTCGAGGACGCCTCCTTCGCGGGCAGCTGGCCGGCCGGCCTCGACCCGGCGACCAACACCACCGGTGGTTCCAACATCGCCATGAACCAGGCGATCTTCGGCGGCCTCTTCCTGCTGCGCGCCGACGACGACGGCTCCAACGCCCGCGTCGAGGGGCAGCAGGCGGAGAGCTACGAGCTGTCGGAGGACGGGACGCAGTTCACCGTCAAGCTCCACGACGGCATCCAGTTCAGCGACGGCACGCCCCTGGACGCCGAGGCGGTCCGGGCCAACTGGGAGCGGGCGCTGGCCAACCCGTGCACCTGCAAGCCGAACTGGCCGCTGGCCGAGAACGGCATCGAGGTGGTCGACCCGCTGACCGTCAAGCTCACCTTCAGCCGGCCGTACCCGGCCATCCTGGCCTCGTTCCCGGTCAGCAACGTCAACTGGATCGCCTCCCCGACGGCGCTGCAGCAGATGGGCGAGGACGCCTTCAAGATCAAGCCGGTCGGCGCCGGTCCGTTCGTCGTCGTGGACAACCAGCTGAGCTCGGTGCTGAAGCTGGAGCGCAACGACAACTACTTCAAGGAGGGCCTGCCCTACCTGGACAAGCTCACCTTCCAGTCGATCGGTGGCGACCAGCCCGCCTACCAGGCGCTGCAGGCCGGCCAGGCGCAGGCCTACGAGGGGCTCAACACCACGCCGCTGCTCGAGCAGGCGCAGGCCAACGGTCAGCTGCAGGTGACCATCCAGCCGGCCACCTCGCCCTACGTCATCCAGCTCAACACGAAGATCGCGCCGTTCGACGACCCGCGGGCCCGTGAGGCCATCTACCGGGCCACGGACTTCGACGCCATCAACAAGGGCATCTTCGGCGGCAACTACGACGTGAGCCAGGGCTTCACCGCGCCCGGCGGCAAGTTCTACGAGGAGTCGGTCGAGGGCTACCCCGAGTACGACCTCGAGCGCGCCAAGGAGCTGGTGCAGGAGCTCGGCGGGCTGACCGTCAACATCGGCACGATCAGCAACTACGTCGCGACGCAGATCAACACGGCGCTGCAGACGCAGTGGGAGAAGGCCGGCATCGACGTCACCATCGAGGACTCCCAGCTCTCCGGCGTCATCCAGAAGTTCACCGGCGGTCAGTGGCAGGCCATGCTGCAGACCGCGGGCGCCTGGGACCCGGCGGCCGGTGTCGGCGTCGGCTTCCGGTTCAACTCCGGCGTCCCCTACAGCGGGGTCAACGACCCGGCGCTGGACCAGCTGCTCGCCGACGCGGCCGCGACCGTCGACGAGAACCAGCGGGCGGACCTGTACCGGCAGGCAGCCGAGCTGATCGCGGAGAACCACTACGCCCCGTTCGGTCTGGCCTTCGCCCCGGCCAACCTCGCCGCCACCGGCGTGCACGGCCCGGGTCTGACCACCAAGATCCCGCCGCTGCTGGTCAACACCGGTGTGATCTGGGACGAGGTCTGGCGGGAGCAGTGACAGCCACGGCAGCAACCCCGCGGGTCCCGGCGCACAGCCGGGGCCCGCGGGCCTCCCGCCTCACCCGGGTCACCGGGTCGCCGGTCCTCCGGCTGGTCGTCAAGCGCCTGCTGATGGCCATCCCGATCATGCTGGGCGTCACGGTCCTGACGTTCTGGGTGCTCAGCCTGATCCCGGGCAACGCGGCCCAGCAGCTCCTCGGCCCGGAGGCCACGCCCGAGGACATCGCGCTGCTCGAACAGCAGCTCGGCCTCGACAAGCCCGGCGTGGTCCGCTACCTCGAGTGGCTGCAGGGCGCCGTCACCGGCGACCTGGGGAACTCCCTGGTCAGCCGGCAGCCGGTCTCGGACATCCTGGCCGACCGGCTCCCGGTCACCGGCGAGCTCGTCCTGCTGGCGTTCGTCGTCTCGCTGGTGCTGGCCATCCCGGTCGCCCTGCTGGCCGCGCACAAGCCCGGCGGGGTCATGGACCGGATCAGCATGGTGGTCAGCACCCTCGGGCTCTCCGTGGCCAACTACGTGCTGGCGCTGATCCTCGTGCTGGTCTTCGCGGTCACCCTCGGCTGGCTGCCGGCCATCGGCTACGTGCCGCTGGAGGAGGGCCTCTGGGCGAACCTCGAGGGCATGATCCTGCCGTCGGCGGCGATCGGCCTGCCGCTGTTCTGCTTCTACACCCGGTTCCTCCGCGGTGACCTGGTCGACCAGATGCAGCAGGAGGAGTACGTCACCACGGCCCGCGCCAAGGGCGTCGGCTCGTGGACGGTGCTCATCCGGCACGCCTTCCGCAACTCCTCGTTCGGCCTGATCACCGTCGTCGGCCTGAACCTGGGCGCACTCATCGGCGGCACCGTGATCATCGAGCAGATCTTCGCGCTGCCGGGCATCGGCCAGATGCTCCTGCAGGCCATCAACACCCGTGACTTCGTCGTCGTGCAGGCCGCGGTCGTGATCTTCGCGCTGGTCGCGGTGGTCGCCAACCTCGTCGTGGACCTGCTCTACGCCGTCCTGGACCCGAGGATCCGCTATGGCAGTCGTTGAGCCGGCACCGTCGATCGCCATCAGCCCGGAGATCGACGAGGCCGAGGCCACCATCGGTCGCCGCCGGCGGCCGGGCAACCTGGGCACCTGGATCCCGGCCGGGCTGATCGCCCTCGTGGTGATCGCCTGCTTCCTGGGCCCGACCCTGCTGTCGCTGCCCAGCCCGGTCGGCGGCGACATCCTGCAGAGCAACCTGCCGGCGTTCTCCCCGGGCCACGTCCTGGGCACCGACCCCAACGGCAACGACATCCTGTCGCGGCTGCTCAACGGCGGTCAGTCCTCGCTGTGGATCGCCGTGGCGGTCAACCTGCTCGGCCTGGCGATCGGCGGCACGCTGGGCGCGCTGTCCGGTTACGTCGGCGGCGTGGTCGACACCGTCATCATGCGGGTGCTCGACGTGCTCATCGCCTTCCCGTCGCTGGTGCTCACCCTCGCGGTGGCGCAGGCCCTCGGCCCGAGCATGACCAACACCATCCTGGCCCTGGCCTTCTTCAGCATCCCGGCGTTCGCCCGGGTGGCCCGCTCGGCGGTGCTGCGGCTGCGGGACATGCCCTTCATGGCCGCCGCCCAGCTGGCCGGGACGCCGGCGCGGCGGATGCTGTTCAAGCACCTCGCGCCCAACATCGCCCCGCAGCTGATCACCTTCGGCATGCTCGGCATGGGCATCGTGATCATCATCGAGGGCGCGCTGAGCTTCCTCGGCCTCGGCATCCCCGACCCGGCCCCCAGCTGGGGCAACATGGTCGCCACCGGACAGCTGAGCCTCTCGGCCACGCCGATGCTCGTCGTCTGGCCCAGCGTGGCGCTGCTGGTCACCGTCCTCGCCTTCAACCTCCTCGGCGAGAACCTGCGTGCACGTTGGAGTGGTCGATGAGCAAGCGAACGGTGACCTACCCCGCCGCCGGGACGACCGTCTCCGAGGGCGTCCTCGAGCCCGCGCCCGCGCGCCGTCCGGCGCACGCGGCCCAGCCCGGCGAGCCGCTCCTGGTGGTCGAGGGCCTGCGGGTCCAGTTCACCCGCGGCGGCCGGAAGGTCAACGCGGTCAACGGGCTGTCCTACGAGCTGCACCCGGGCTCGATGATGGCGATCATCGGCGAGTCCGGGTCCGGCAAGAGCGTCAGCTCGCGGGCCCTCATGGGCCTGCTCCCGCCGACCGCGAGGATCAGCGGGTCGGTGCGCTTCGACGGGCGTGAGCTGCTCGGCCTGTCGGAGCGGGAGTTCCGCGAGCTGCGCGGCGGCGACATCGCGATGGTGTTCCAGGACCCGGCGCGGTCGCTGAACCCGACGATGAAGATCGGCGCCCAGATCACCGAGGCGATCCGGCTGCACAGCGACCTGGACAAGAAGGGCGCGCACGCCCGGGCGGTCGAGCTGCTGAAGCTGGTGCGGCTGCCGGCCGCCGAGCGGCGGTTCCACGAGTACCCGCACCAGCTCTCCGGCGGCATGCGCCAGCGCGTCATGATCGCCATCGCGCTGGCCGGGGAGCCGCGGCTGCTCATCGCCGACGAGGCGACCACCGCCCTCGACGTCACCACGCAGGCGCAGATCATGGAGCTGCTCGTCGAGCTGCAGCAGCGGCTCGGCATGGCGGTGATCATGATCAGCCACGACCTCGGGCTGGCGGCCAGCTACGCCCAGGACGTCGTGGTCATGTACGCCGGGCGGGCCGTGGAGCAGGCGCCTACCGGGACGCTGTTCGGCAACGTCCGGATGCCCTACACCCACGCCCTGCTGGGGGCCATCCCCGCACTGGACCGCGAGCCGCACTCGCTGTTCGAGGTCACCCCCGGTCAGCCGCCGGACCTGTCCGCCCTGCCCAAGGGCTGCCCCTTCCGGCCGCGCTGCTCCAACGCCACCGAGCAGTGCCTGACCGCGCCGCCGCTGACCGAGCACGAGCCCGAGCACCTCTGGGCCTGCTGGCACCCCGTCGGGGTCGCCGCCGGCACCGCCACCCCGAACGGAGACCAGCGATGACCGCGGTCGAGGAGCGCACCGCCGGAGACCGGGCGGGGGCGCGCGCCCCGCTGCTGCGCGCCCGCAACCTCGTGCAGGAGTTCCCCGTCCGGGGTGCCGGCGGGGTCAAGGGCGGCGTCGTGCACGCGGTGTCGGACGTGTCGTTCGACATCTACCCGGGCGAGACCCTGGGCGTGGTGGGGGAGACCGGGTCGGGGAAGTCCACCCTGGCCCGCTCGGTGATCCAGCTGCCGCGGCCCAAGTCCGGCACGGTGGAGTTCCAGGGCAAGGACCTCATGACGCTGGGCCGCCGGGAGCTCAAGGAGTCCCGCCGGCAGATGCAGATGGTCTACCAGGACCCGTTCGGCTCGCTGAACCCCCGCTGGCGGGTGTCCGAGCTGGTCGAGGAGCCGCTGGTCGGCCACGGCTGGGGCACCGCCGACACGCGCCGGCGGCGGGCGGAGGAGCTGCTGGACCTGGTCGGCCTCGACCCGTCCCAGTACGCCAAGCGGCGTCCGTTCGAGCTCTCCGGTGGCCAGTGCCAGCGAGTGGCGATCGCCCGCGCGATCGCCCTGGAGCCGGCGCTGGTCGTCGCCGACGAGGCGGTCTCCTCCCTCGACGTGCTCATCCAGGCGCAGGTGCTCAACCTGTTCGAGAAGCTGCGCCGCGAGATGAACCTGTCCTACCTGTTCATCGCCCACGACCTGGCGATGGTGAAGCAGGTCAGCGACCGGGTGGCGGTCATGTACCTGGGGCAGCTGGCCGAGATCGGCCCGTCGGAGTCGATGTACCGGCAGCCGCTGCACCCCTACACCGCCGCGCTGCTGGACTCCATCCCCCGGGTGGACCCGGTCACCGGGGCCGCGCACCGTCCGGTCGCGCTGCCCGGCGAGCCGCCGTCGCCGATCGACCCGCCCAGCGGCTGCCGGTTCCGCACCCGCTGCCCGCGGGCGCAGCAGAAGTGCGCCGACGTCGCGCCGGCGCTGGTCGAGCACCAGCCCGGCCACCAGGTCGCCTGCCACTTCCCGCTGGACCTGCCCATGCCCCAGGTGCCGCCGCGGACCGGCGGCGCCACGCTCGCCCCGGCACCGGTGCCGGCACAGCCCACCTCGGTGGCCGCGCCCGCCGGCCCGCCGGCCCGATGAGCGCGGAGGAGGGGCACGTGTTCGACGGCATCATCGACCCGACCGTCGGCGCTCCCGGCGACGACCGGGGCCGCACGGCGCTGGCCGGCCGACCCGCCGGGCTCGCCGGGCTGCGGCTGGGCCTGCTGGTCAACACCAAGCGCAACGCCGCGGACTTCCTCGAGGAGGTCGCCGCCCTGCTGGAGGCCGAGCACGGCGTGACCACGGTGCTCACCCGCACCAAGCCGAGCATCGTCCACCCGGCTCCGCCGGAGATGCTCGCCGAGTTCCGCGGCGAGACCGACGTCGTGGTCGTCGGCGTGGGGGACTGCGGGTCCTGCAGCGCCTCGGCCGTCGCCGACGGGCTGCAGCTGGAGGCCGCCGGCATCCCGGCCGCGGTCATCTGCAGCGACGCCTTCCGGGTCAGCGCCGACGCCATGGCACAGCTGCAGGGGACGCCGGGCTACGAGTACGTCACCACCGCCCACCCGGTCGCGAGCCTGTCCCGCGAGGGGGTCCGCGAACGCGCCGTCCAGGCGCTGCCGGAGATCGTCGGCATGCTCGCCCGGCCCGCCGTGGCGGTGGCCACGTGACCGAGCTCGCGAGGTCACGCAGGGACGGAGCACGACTGGGCACAGTGCCGACGAGCGCCAGCGAGGAGGCACTGTGACCACGGTGGAGGACCCGGTCCGGACGGCGAAGGAGGCCATCCGGTACTGCTACGAGCAGGGCTGGACCGACGGCCTGCCGGTGGTGCCCGCCACGGCGGAGGACGTCGAGGCCTTCCTCGCCACCACCGACCGCGACCCCGACGAGGTGATCGGGGCGCAGGACCACCTCAACCGCCGGGTCACCGTGCGCCAGGCGGCGGTCAACGCGATCATGGCCGGCTGTGAGGCCGAGTACTTCCCGGTGGTCCTCGCCGCGTGGGACGCCCTCAACGGGGAGCCCGCGGCCAACGGCGGGGCGTGGCAGTCGACCAGCGGCCCGGCGCCGCTGCTCGTGGCCAACGGCCCCATGCGGCAGCGGCTGGGCATCAACTGCGCCGGCGGGGTCTTCGGCCCCGGCTTCCGCGCCAACGCCACGATCGCCCGGGCCATCGGGCTCATCGTGCGCAACGGCTACGGCATCAAGCCGCAGGAGCTCGAGCAGGCCACCCAGGGGGTGCCCGGCCGGTGGCAGCTGCTCGTCGGCGAGAACGAGGAGCTCTCCCCGTGGGAGCCGCTCAGCGTCGTCGGCGGCCTCGAGCCTGGCGTCGACGCGGTCTCGGCGATGCTGATCCGCTGCTGCGAGTACGTCGACAACCGGCACACCGAGAGCGCCGAGGCGGTCCTGCAGGACTTCGCCGACTCGCTCGGCCGCATCGGTGCCTACCTGGGCGTCCGCCACTCCAGCGGCGGCCTGGTGCTGGGCCCCGAGCACGCGCAGGTGCTGGCCGACGCCGGCTACAGCCGGGCCGACGTCCAGCAGTGGCTGTTCGAGCACGCCACCCGCAGCGCCGCCGAGCTGGCCGCGGCCGGCAAGGCCGGGGGGCCCGGCGGCCCGGCCGAGGGCGACCAGGCGTTCGCGATGATGCCGTCCGCCGCGGAGATCCCGGTGCTCGTCGCCGGGGCCGCCAACGCCGCCATCTCCATGGTGTTCCGTCCGTTCGGCTGGGCCTCGTGGTCCGGCCGCTCCGTTCCCGTCCGTTGGTCGGCCGCCTCCCGGCAGACCGCAGTCCAGGAGGTGTCCTCGTGACCATCGACCAGGCCCAGCTCGACCAGCTCAAGCAGACGCTGCAGGCCGACGACTACCGGCTCGACGTCGACGTCCAGGGCGACTCGGCCGACGTGCAGATCGTCGCCGGGCCCGACGCGTGCGAGGAGTGCCTCGTGCCCAAGCCGCTCATGCAGTCGATGCTGGCGCCCGTCCTGGGTGTGGAGCCGGCGAGCATCCGGCTGACCTATCCGGCCGACAAGGCCTGACCGCCCCGTCCGCGCGGGTCCCGACCCCCGCGCGGACGGCAGCTCCGCGGACCCGTGGGGAGCCCGCCGGCTCCTCGACGGGTCCGCGGTGTGCCCACGACACGTCGACCACCACGCTGCAGACCGCGCCTGCAGCCACAGCGAACGGAGCACGGAGTGGAGATCTCCCTGGAGGGGAAGGTCGCGCTGGTCACCGGCGTCGGCCCCAACATCGGCAGCGGCATCGCCCTGGCGCTGTCCCGGTACGGCGCCAAGGTCGCCTGCAACGACGTCAGCGACGACGTCATCAAGGCCGCGATGGCGCGCATCGAGCGCAACGGCGGCGAGGCGATGGCCGCACCCGGGGACGTCACCGACGAGACCGCGGTGCAGGGCTACGTCGACGCCGTCCTGGAGCGGTGGGGCCGGATCGACATCCTGGTCAACAACGCCGCCATGCTGGGCGGCAAGGGCGTGCTCGACGAGGACGCCGCGACCTTCGAGCGCTCGATCAAGGTCTCCGGTCTCGGCTACTTCCTCAACACCAAGATCGTCGGCCGGGCGATGGCCGAGCGCGGCATCCGCGGCTCGATCGTCTGCATCTCGTCGTCCAACGGGTGGAACGGCTCGGCCGGCGTCATCGCCTACGCGTTCAACAAGGGCGGGGTGAACAACTTCGTCCGGGCCGCCGCGATGGACCTCGCGCCCTACGGCATCCGGGTCAACAGCTACACCCCGACCGCGCCGACCATCGACAACCCCGAGCTGGTCGCCGAGCTGCAGGCGCAGGGCCGGCCCGTCGACATGCTCGGCGCCGGCCGCAAGGGCGGCGGCCTGGGCGGCAACACCGGCGACGAGCCGTGGCGCCGTCCGGCCCGCTGGACGGGGGAGCGCCCGCCGCTGGTGCCGCTGGGCAGCACCGGGACGCCGACCGACATCGGCCACGCCGTCGCCTGGCTGTGCTCGGACTACGCGCGGCTGATCACCGGCACCGACCTGGTCGTCGACGGCGGCGCGCGGGCGAAGAACTTCGCCTACTTCCCGGCCGACCCCGAGGACCTCGCCGGCCCGGTCCCGCTCATCCCGCTGGACGAGACCCCGCTGCCCTGACCCGACGTCGGTGGAGGGCAGAGATGGCCATTTCTGCCCTCCAGGGGGTCACAGCCCCAGTGCGGCGCGGACCCGGGCGACGACGCCGTCCAGGTCCCGCAGGTCGCTCGCGCTGAGCCGGATCACCCTCCAGCCCGCTGCCCGTAGCCGCTCGAGGCGGGCGTCGTCCCGGGCGATCTGGTCGCCGGTGAAGTGGTGGGCGCCTTCGTACTCGATCGCCAGGCGCGCCTCCACGAAGGCCAGGTCCACTCGGGCGACGAACTGACCGGCCACGCGCACCTCGTACTGTGGGACCGGCGTCAGGTCGGCCACCACGAGGGCCACCCGAACCCGGGACTCCGGTGCCGACTCCGCCCGCGGGTCGACGAGCGGGATCGCCTTGCGCACACGCGTGACGCCCCACCGGCCCGTGCCCGCGTTCGCCATGGCCGACAGACCGCCCTGCGAGACCGCTCCGCACCGGACCATCGCGTCGAGTGCGGCGACTGCGGTGCCCCGCGACTCGAGCGCGGCCAGGTCCCACGCGGTCCGGAGGGCTGAGGTCACCGGGACGTCGTCGTGCCACTCCACGTCCGTCGCGGCGAGGTCACTGCGGTGGACACGGACCTCGCGAGGTCCCTTCCACTGCACGGTTCCAGGTCGAACGACGGTCACGGGGTCGTGCGGGCCGGCGAAGGGTGCGCCGTGCCAGGCGGCCGCGGAGTACCCGCCGATCGCGGTGCCGGGCGGCAGGAGGAGGGAGACGCCCTGGCACCTCAGCCGGTGGTCGAGCACCAGCCCGGGATCGGCGTAGACGCCCTGGACCAGACGGCGGTAGCTGCGCTCGCGCAGCTGCTTGACCGTGAGGAGGCCGTCGGCAACGGCACGGCTGCCGACGAAGACGCCAGTGAGGTGGGAGCGAGGCACTGCGGCAGAGTGGCCAGATCAGGCCGGTCTTCGCTGCCGCCGTCCACAGGGCCGCCCGGAGGGGCAGGAATGGCCATTTCTGCCCCTCCGGCCGGGTCAGCGCGTGAAGCGCGGGGAGGGCAGCCGCTCCTCCGGCGAGTAGATCGGGGACGCGGTCAGGAACGGGATCGCCGCGGCCCGCTCCTCGTTGATCGGCTCGTCCGGGAACGCGGCCAGCGTGGTGTCGAAGCGGTCCTGCACGCCGGCCTTGAACTCCGGGTGGGTGAGGATGAACAGGTCGCCCCGGCGGACGCCGTCCAGCACCCGCTCGCCGGCCTCGACGTAGCTCATGTACGGCTGGGTCTTGGCCCGCTCGAGGAACTCGGCCGGCGGCGGGGTGTAGCCGCTCTCGCCGTACTGCTCCGGCCGGTTGGCCACGGCGCCGGCGATGTTGCTGTGCACCGGGCCGGGGCAGTACGCCGAGACGCCGATGCCCTCGGGGGCCAGCTCGATGGCCAGCGCCTCCGAGAGCGCCACGACGGCGGCCTTCGTCATCGAGTACAGCCCCGCGACGATCGGCATGAGCGCGGCCATCGAGGCGGTGTTGACGATGTGCCCGCCCTGCCCGTGCGCGCGCATGTGCGGCACGAACGCCTGGATGCCGTGGCCGACGCCCTTGATGTTGACGTCGATCAGCCAGTCCCAGTCCGCCGGCGTGGCCGCCATGACCGGGCCGGTGAGGCCGATGCCGGCGTTGTTGACCAGCACGTCGACCCGGCCGTGGCGACGCACGGTCTCCTCGGCGGCGCGCTCCACGGCGTCGCGGTCGGTGACGTCGAGGAGGACGGCGTCGGCGGACAGCCCCGCGTCGGCGAACTCCTTGAGCGTCTCGTCGACGTGCTCCTGCCGGCGGCCGCTGATGACCACCGTCATGCCCGCCCGGGCGAAGGCCAGCCCGATGCCGCGGCCGATCCCGCTGGACCCGCCGGTGATGAACGCGACCTTGCCCTCGACGTCCTGCATGTTCTCTCCTCGTCTCGACACGGTCCGGGCCCGCACCGCGCGGACGGCGGTACGGGCCCGGGAGCCTGTGGGGACCGGACCGGTCAGCCGGCCAGGTGCTCGGTGTAGGGGGCGGCGGTGTGGGCGCGGACGTCCTCGGGGGTGACGCCGGGCGCGCACTCGACCAGCCGCAGCGCGCCGTCGACGACGTGGAAGACGGCCAGGTCGGTGTAGACCCGCGTGACGCACTGCTTGCCGGTCAGCGGCATGGTGCACTCGGCCACGATCTTCGGCCGGCCCTTGCGGTCGACGTGCTCCATCGCGACCCACACCTGCGGGGTGCCGGCGACGAGGTCCATCGCGCCGCCGACCGCGGGGTTCTTGCCCGGCACGTACCAGTTGGCCAGGTCGCCCGAGGCGGAGACCTGCAGCGCGCCGAGGATCGTGGCGTCGAGGTGGCCGCCGCGGATGATCGCGAACGACAGCGCCGAGTCGGTGATGGCCGCGCCGCTGATCAGGGTGATCGGCTGCTTGCCGGCGTCTGTGAGGTCGGGGTCCTCCTCGCCGGGGGCGGCCTCGCCGCCGATGCCCAGGACGCCGTTCTCCGCGTGGAGGACGATCTCCTTGTCCGCCGGCAGGTAGCGGGGGACCAGCAGCGGGATGCCGACGCCGAGGTTGACGACGTAGCCGTCCTGCAGGTCCTCGGCCAGGCGCTGGGCGATGCCCTCGCGGGTGCGGCCGACGACGGCGGCCGGGGCGGGGATGGTGCCGGTCATCAGGAGGCCTTCCTCGGGGTCGCGGCGACGGGCTCGTCGATGGCGGGCGCCTTGCTCGTGGACAGCACGACCTCGTCCACGAACACGCCCGGCAGGTGCACGTCGTCGGGGTGCAGCTCGTCGACGTCGACCAGGTGCTCGACCTCGGCGAAGGTGGTCCTCCCGGACATACCCGCCATCGGGTTGAAGTTGCGGGCCGAGAGGCGGAACCGCAGGTTGCCCTTCCGGTCGCCCTTGTGCGCCTTGACGAACCCGAAGTCGGCGACGATGCCCTCCTCGAGGACGTACTCGCGGCCGTTGATCAGCCGGGTCTCCTTGGCCGGCACGTGCTCGGCGACGCCGCCGTCGGGGGAGTAGCGCAGCGTGAAGGAGCCGTCGGAGAGCATCGTCCCGGCGCCGGACGGCGTGAAGAAGGCGGGGATGCCGGAGCCGCCGGCGCGCAGCCGCTCGGCGAGCGTGCCCTGCGGGATGAGCTCGAGCTCCACCTTGCCCGCGAAGTACTCGTCGTAGAACTCCTGCAGGATCGGGAAGGACGCCGTCACGCGGCGCAGCCGGCCCTCGTGCAGCAGCCGGCCCACGCCGGTGAAGTCGTGGCCGACGTTGTTGACGATCACGTGCAGGTCGCGCTTGTCCAGCGCGCAGAGCGCGTCGATCAGCCCGTCCGGCCGGCCGGAGCTGCCGAAGCCGCCCACGGCGATGGAGGCACCCGAGGGCACGGCGTCGACCACGGACAGGACGTCCTCGCGGAACTTGTCGATCACTGGCGGTCCTTCACGGGGGATGGGTCCTTCCACGGGGATGGGCTCGCTCGCGGACCGGCAGGAGGCTCCGCGGAGGCGCCGGGCGGCGCGGGGCTTGCTCGTCGAGGGAACCGACCGGACCGGGCAGCGGTCACCTCGGTCGGCACGACGAGTGCAGCAGCCGCACCGGCGGGCGAGCAGTCCTCCTTCCACGTCCCGGAAAGGAGACGCAGTGCACACCGCGGCCCGGGAGCCCGCCGGCGCCGTCGTCTTCCGTGATGGGGAAGACCTGTGGTCTGCGCCACCCGCGTCACCGCAGATTGGAGCCCGGCCGGGAGAGCGCTCAGCAGCCGGCGACGGACGGCGTCCCGAGGGGCCCGCCGCCTCCGCCGAGCACCCCGCAGCGGCCGACGTCCAGTACTGGGAAGGAGCCCATATGAGCATGACCACGCGCGCCGCGGTCTGCCGCGAGCCGGGTCGGCCGTGGGAGATCACCGAGCTCGAGCTCGACGAGCCGAAGGCCAACGAGGTCCGCATCAAGTTCATGGCGGCCGGGATGTGCCACTCCGACGACCACATCCAGAAGGGCGACGCGCAGATGCGCTTCCCCGTGGTCGGCGGGCACGAGGGCGCCGGCATCGTCGACGCCGTCGGTGAGGGCGTCACCCGGGTGAAGGTCGGCGACCACGTGGTCTGCTCCTTCATCCCCGCCTGCGGCAAGTGCCGCTACTGCTCCACCGGCCGGCAGAACCTCTGCGACGAGGGCAAGAACGCCTCGACCGGTGAGTTCCCCGACGGGACCTTCCGCTTCCACCAGGACGGCCAGGACTTCGGCGGCCTCTGCGTGCTGGGCACGTTCTCCCAGTTCGCCGTCGTCAGCGAGTACTCGGTCATCCAGATCCCCGACGACATCCCGTTCGAGGTGGCCGCGCTGGTCGGCTGCGGCGTCCCGACCGGCTGGGGCAGCGCGGTGCACGCCGCCGGCGTCCGCGCCGGGGACACGGTGGTCATCTACGGCGCCGGCGGCGTCGGCAGCAACGCCGTCCAGGGTGCCGCCCTCGCCGGCGCCGAGCGGGTGGTCGTCGTCGACCCGGTCGAGTTCAAGCGGGAGATGGCCACCACCTTCGGGGCCACCCACACCTTCGCCTCGGCCAAGGAGGCGCACGACTTCGTCGTCGAGGCCACCTGGGGCGAGCTCGCCGACCACGCGATCATCACCGTCGGCGTCCTGCACGACGAGGTCATCGCCGACGCCCTGCAGGTCGTGGGCAAGAGCGGCCAGGTCACCGTCACCGCCGTCGGCAACGGCTGGGTCGACGAGCACCCGGGCGTGTTCATCGGCTACCAGCGGCGCATCCAGGGCGCGATCTTCGGCGCCTGCAACCCGCTGCACGACGTCCCGCGGCTGATCAGCCTCTACCGCTCCGGGAAGCTCAAGCTCGACGAGCTGATCACCAGGACCTACCGCCTCGAGGACGTCAACCAGGGCTACCAGGACATGCTCGACGGCAAGAACATCCGCGGCGTCATCGTCCACGAGCACTGACCGACGAGCCGACACAGGAACCGAGGACGAGACACATGACGATCGCCCCTCCCGGCCCGACGACCGGGAACGCCCTGATCATCGACAACGCCCAGCTGATCGGCGGGGACTGGGTCCCGGCCGCCGGCGGCGACACGATCGACGTCGTCAACCCCGCGACCGGTGAGGTGCTCGCGCGCGTGCCGCGCGGCACCGCCGCGGACGTCGACGCCGCGGTGTCGGCCGCCGAGGCCGCCTTCCCGGCCTGGCGGGACACCAACGCCACCGCCCGCGCCGCCCTGCTGTTCCGCTGGGCCGCGCTGATCGACGAGAACATCGCCGAGCTCGACGCCCTGGAGTCCCAGGAGGTCGGCCGCCCGCACTGGGGCCCGCCGCCGATGTCCGGCCAGCTCCGCTTCACGGCCGGCCAGGCGGACAAGGTGCAGGGCCTGTCCCTGCCCACCTACACCCCCGATGCCCTCGGGCTGACCCTCCGCGAGCCCTACGGCGTCGTCGGCGCGGTCATCCCGTGGAACGCCCCCGGCCCGATGTTCGTCACCGACGTCGGCCCGGCGATCGCCGCGGGCAACACCATCGTGATCAAGCCGGCCGAGGACGCGCCGCTGACCGCGCTGGCCCTGGCCAAGCTGGCCCTCGAGGCCGGCATCCCGCCGGGCGTGGTCAACGTGGTCACCGGCTACGGGCACGAGGCGGGCGCGGCCATCCCGGCGCACCCGCGGATCCGCCGGATCAGCTTCACCGGCTCCCCGCAGACCGGCGAGCTGATCATGGCCGCCTGCGCGAAGAACCTCACCCCGCTGCACCTGGAGCTGGGCGGCAAGTCGCCGCAGGTCATCCTCGCCGACGCCGACCTCGACGCCGCCGTCCCGGCGATCGCGCGGGGCATCACGCTCAACACCGGGCAGATCTGCGCCGCCGGCTCGCGGGTCGTGGTCGCGCGCTCGATCCACGCCGAGGTCGTGCAGCGCCTGGCCGAGCACATGTCGCAGGTCAAGGTCGGCCCCTGGTACGAGCAGGTGAACATGGGTCCGCTCATCAACGCCAAGCAGCAGGAGCGCGTGCTCAAGTACATGCAGCTGGGCCAGGAGGAGGGCGCCGACCTCGTCCTCGGCGGCGGTCGCCCGTCCGGGGAGAAGTTCGAGCGCGGCTACTTCGTCGAGCCGACCCTGTTCGACAACGTCGACCCGGCGATGCGCATCCACCAGGAGGAGATCTTCGGGCCGGTCCTCGGGGTCACCCCGGTGGACGACGACGAGCAGGCCCTCGAGGTCGCCAACGGCACCGACTACGGCCTGGTCGCCTCGGTCTGGACCCGGGACGTCGGCAAGGCCGTCAAGTTCGCCCGTGGCCTGCAGGCCGGCCAGGTCGCGGTGAACGCCGCCCTGGGCGCCGGGGTCATCGGCGGTCCGTTCGGCGGTTACAAGCGCAGCGGCTTCGGCCGGTCGATGGGGGCCGACGCGGTCCTCGACTACACCCAGGTCAAGACCGTGTCCCTCCGTGGCACCGGGAACTGAGAGGGATCGCATGAGCAGCATCACCACGCGCGCGGCCATCGCCCGCGAGGCGCACAAGGGCTGGGAGCTGGTCGACCTCCAGCTCGACGACCCCAAGGAGCACGAGGTCCGGGTCAAGTTCGCCGCCTCGGGCCTGTGCCACTCCGACGACCACATCACCCAGGGCGACGCGCCGGTGCGCATGCCCGTGGTGGGTGGCCACGAGGGTGCCGGCATCGTCGAGTCGGTCGGCCCGAACGTCACCCGGGTCAAGCCCGGTGACCGGATCGTCTGCTCCTACATCCCGGCCTGCGGCGCCTGCCGTCCCTGCTCCACCGGGCACCAGAACATGTGCGTGAAGGGGCTCAACGCCGGGACCGGCATGTTCCACGACGGCACCTTCCGGTTCCACCTCGGCGACGAGGACCTCGGCGGCTTCTGCACCGTGGGCTCGTTCTCGCAGTACGCGGTGATCTCGGAGTGGGCGGCCATCCCGCTGGCCGACGGCATCCCGTGGGAGGTCGCCTGCCTGGTCGGCTGCGGCGTCCCCACCGGCTGGGGCTCGGCCGTGAACGCGGCCGGCGTCCGCGCCGGGGACACCGTCGTCGTCTTCGGGTCGGGCGGGGTCGGCAGCAACGCCGTCCAGGGCGCCCGCTACGCCGGCGCCAAGAACGTCGTCGTCGTCGACCCGGTCGAGTTCAAGCGCGACATGGCGACCTCGGTGTTCGGTGCCACCCACGCCTTCGCCTCGGCGAAGGAGGCGCACGACTTCGTCGTCGAGACCACCTGGGGTCAGCTGTCCGACCACGCGATCCTCACCCCCGGTGTGGTGACCGAGGAGATGGTCAACGCCGCCATCCAGATGACCGGCAAGGGCGGCAAGGTCACCATCACCGGCGTCGGCAAGCTGACCGAGAAGGCCGCGCACTTCCACGCCGGCGCGCTCATCGGCTACCAGCGGCAGGTCCGCGGCGCCCTGTTCGGCGACTGCAACCCGCTCTACGACGTGCCCCGGCTGCTCCGCCTGTACCAGGACGGTCAGCTCAAGCTCGACGAGCTGGTGACCCGCACGTACCAGCTGGACGAGGTCAACGAGGCCTACCAGGACCTCGCCGACGGCAAGAACATCCGCGGCGTCATCCTGCACGACTGAGCAGACCCCGTCCTCTGGACGGGACCGCCACAGAGGCCGCCGGCACCCCCCCTGGTGCCGGCGGCCCCTGGCGTGCGCCCGCTGCACCGGCCGCGGGACGCGACGACGCCGCCGGCCCCGTCAGGGGACCGGCGGCGTCGTCGTGTCAGGAGGCCGTCAGCGGGTGCGGGGCGTCATCGCGCCTCCGGTGCGGGACGCGCGGATCGCGCCCCCGGCCTCGGGGGTGGCCGACGGCGAGCCGAGGGCCCGCGAGATGCCGCGGGCGGTGGCCGCCAGGGCCGGCACCAGCGCGTGGCTCGGCACGGTGCCCCGCTGCACGGTGACGCCCAGGGCCGCCACCACCTCGTCGCGCCGGCCGCGCACCGGGACGGCGACGGCGAGCGCGTCGGGCGTCAGCTGGTTGTCGGCGATGGCGATCCCGGTGCGGCGCACCTCGGCCAGCACCCGGCGCAGCTCGCCGATGTTGGTGATCGTGTCGGGGGTGAACCGCTTGAGCGGCGCCTGCAGCAGCTCGTCCTGGACCTCCCGCTCGGCGAAGGCCAGCAGCACCTGGCCGGTGCCGGTGGCGTGCAACGGCCAGCGGCCGCCCAGCCGGCTGAGCACCTGCACCGCGCCGCGGGCCCGCAGCGCCTCGACGTAGACGCCGTCCGCGCCGTCCCGGACGGCGAGGTGCACGTTGGCGCGGGTGGCCTGGTGCAGGTCGTCGAGGTAGGGGAGGGCCAGCTCGCGCAGCTGCAGCCCGTGCGGGGCCAGCGCGCCGAGCTCGAGCAGCCGCAGGCCGATCGCGTAGCGGCCGTCGGGCCCGCGCTCCAGACCGCCCCACTCCCGCAGCTCGCCGACCAGCCGGTGGGTGGTGGTCAGGGTCAGCCCGGACCGCCGGCTGATCTCGCTGAGGGTCAGGGACGGGTGGCTCGGCCCGAAGGCGGACAGGACGGCGAGGACCCGGCCGGCGGCCGTGGCGGCCCCTCCGCCGGGGAGGCGGCTCGGCTGGTTCTCGGGAACGGCTGCGGTCAGTGTCGTGGCTCCCATCAACGCCCCTTCGTTTCACACGCCATCGAGTTGGGCTGTGCACCCATCGTGGCCCGCGTCACTGTGCGCAGGCGCCTCGTGTGGTGTCAAGCACGTCCTCCGACGGGTGTGCCGCGGCGGCGGGCTTCCACCCGGGGGAAGGTCCGTCGCTGCGCCGGTGTGGCCCCGGACACCATGGACGGGCGGAGACGGGCGGTGCGCCCGGTGCCCCCGGAGCGGGGACGCCGGCGTCGCGGACGCCCGTCCGCTCACCGTGAGCCGCGCGCCGGACGGGCCCTGGGAGGCCCCGACGGCGGCCCCATCCCGCCGAGAGGACACGAGGCAGCGTGCACCCGATCCCGACCCCCGCCCCGGGAGGAACCGCCTGATGGCCACCCTCGCCGACATCCTCGACCCCACCGGCCGGACGACGACCCGCATCGGCGCCACCGCTCGGGCACCCCGGCGCACCGACCTGACCGGCGTCCGGCTGGGGCTGCTGGAGAACACCAAGCACAACGCGGCCCTGCTGCTCGACGAGCTCGCCGCGCTGCTGCAGAGCGAGCACGGGGCCTCGACCACCGTGCTGCGCCGCACGAAGACCGCGTTCGCGCTGCCGCTGCCGGAGGAGACGCTGGCCGAGCTGGTCGGCGCGTGCGACGTCGTCCTCACCGGTGTCGGTGACTGCGGCTCGTGCAGCGCCTCGGCGGTCGCCGACGGGATCGCGCTCGAACGGGCCGGCGTGCCGGCCGCGGTCATCTGCTCCGACGCCTTCACCGCCACCGCCAGCGGGATGGCCGAGGTCCAGGGGGCGCCCGACTACCGCTACCTGACCACCGCCCACCCGGTGGCGATCCTCGACGCGGACGCCGTCCGCGAGCGGGCCCGCCAGCTGCTGCCCCAGGTCGTCGCCACGGTCACCGACGCGGCCGCGCAGAAGGTGGCCTCGTGACACTGCAGGCCGACGCCCCCGTCGTCGTCCCGGACGCCGACCCCGAGGCCGCCCAGGCGGCGATCGAGCACTGCTACGCCCAGGGCTGGTCCGACGGCCTGCCGCTGGTGCCCGCCACCCGCTCCCTGGTCGACCGGTTCCTCGACACCGTCGACCGGCAGCCCGACGAGGTCATCGGCACGCTGCCGCACCTGGACCGCAGCGTCACCGTGGAGCTGGCCGCGATCAACGCCGCCATGGCCGGCTGCCGCCCCGAGTACTTCCCGGTGGTGCTCGCCGCCTGGGAGGCCGTGCAGCGCGACCGCTCGGCCACCGGCGGCGGCTGGCAGTCGACCAGCGGCCCCTCGCCCCTGCTCGTGGTCAACGGCCCGGTCCGGCAGGAGCTGGGCCTCAACACCGCCGGCGGCGCGTTCGGCCCGGGCTTCCGGCCCAACATGACGATCGCCCGGACGATCGGCCTGATGGTGCGCAACGCCTTCGGCGTCGTCCCGCACGGGTTCGAGCAGGCCACCCAGGGCCTGCCCGGCCGCTGGCAGGTGTGCCTCGCGGAGAACGAGGAGGAGAACCCCTGGGAGCCGCTGTCGGTCGAGGGCGGCGTGCCCGCCGGCACCTCCGCGGTCTCCGGGATGCTCACCCGCACCGTCGAGTACGTCGACAACCGGCACACCGCCGACCCCGAGCAGCTGCTCGCCGACTTCGCCGACACGATCTCCCGGAGCGGCGCGTCGATCTTCCGGCACCACCCGGCCGGGATCGTCTTCTGCCCGGAGCACGCGCAGATGCTGGCGAAGGCGGGGATGGGCAAGGCCGACGTCCGCGCCTGGCTGGTCGAGCGCTGCGGCAGGAGCAAGGCCGACCTGGCTCGGGTCGGCAAGGACGGCGTCGGCGACAACGGCGTCCGGTTCGCCGACGGCGGCACCGACCCCGAGGCGTTCGACCGGCTGTTCGCCACCGACGGCCCCGAGGCGCTGCCCATCCTCGTCGCCGGCGCCCGCAACGCCGGCATCTCCATGGTCGTGCGGGTCTTCTCGGGCTGGTCGGCCAGCTCGGTGCCCGTCGTCGGCCGCACCACCCCCTCAGGAGGCCAGCAGTGACCGAGTTCAGCGAGTCCCTCACCGACCCCTTCGGCGAGGCCGGCGAGCCCTGGATGACCGGCCGCACCGCGCTGGTCACCGGCGGCGGGCAGCAGAGCCAGAACGAGCCCGGCGTCGGCTACGCCATCAGCCGGGTGTTCGCCGCCCACGGCGCGCGGGTCGCCGTCCTCGACCGGGACCCGGCCGCGGCGCAGCGCACCGTCGACGCGATCGAGGCCGACGGGGGCAAGGCGGTCGCCGTCGTCGCCGACCTGCTCGACGACGACGCCTGCAAGGGCGCGGTGGCCGAGACCGTCGGCCAGTTCGGCGGGTTCGACACGCTGGTCAACAACGTGGCCGTCGGCGACCGCGCGGGCATCTTCGAGGTGACCCCCGAGCGCTTCCACCAGCTGATGGACCTCAACCTCACCACCGCCTGGCAGATGACCCGCCACGCGGTGGAGGTGCTGCCCAGCGGCTCGGCGATCGTCAACATCAGCTCCGTCGGCGTCCGGGCGCGCGGGCCGGGCATGGTCTACAACCTGGCGAAGGCCGGGCTGGAGAACATGACCGTCGGCGCGGCCAACACCCTCGGCGACCGCGGCATCCGGGTGAACTGCGTGCAGGTCGGCGCCATCTGGGGGGCGTTCGCCGCGGCGAACATGTCCCCGGAGATGCGGGCGATCCGCCGGGGCTGGTCCGGGCTGGGCACCGAGGGCAGCCCCTGGGACATCGCCCAGGCGGTGCTGTTCCTCTCCAGCGACCGGGCGCGGTGGATCTCCGGCCAGATCCTGTCGGTGGACGGCGGCCCGAGCAGCCCCAAGCCGCCGAAGCCCGCCGGGGACGCCAGGTGACCGCACAGCGGGTCGCGCTGGTCACCGGCTGCGGCAAGCCCGACGGGATGGGCCAGGCGATCGCCCGCCGGCTGGCGGCCCAGGGCCTGGCCGTCGTCGTCACCGACCTGCAGGCCACCGGCGTCCCCAACCGGCAGCAGGAGCGCCGGTCGGCCGGCTGGGGCGGGGTGGAGGCGCTGGTCGCCGACATCGCCGCGTCCGGCGGGACGGCGGCGGCCTCCCTGGGCGACGTCGCGGTCGAGGCCGACGCCGAGCGCATGGTGACCGAGGCGGTCGAGCGATTCGGCCGCCTGGACGTGCTGGTCAACAACGCCGCGGCACCCCAGGGCCCGGACCGCGCCGACGTCGCCGACGTCCCGATCGAGGTCTTCGACCGGGTGGTCGCGGTCAACCTGCGCGGCCCGTGGCTGATGAGCCGTGCCGCCGTCCCGGTGATGCGGGCCCAGCGCTCCGGCCGGATCGTCAACATCTCGTCGATGGCCGGGCTCACCGCGGCGCCGTTCAGCGGCCCGTACTCGGCGTCCAAGGCCGGCGTCATCGGCCTGACCCGGGCGCTGGCGATGGACCTCGGCCCCTGGGGGATCACGGTCAACGCGCTGTGCCCGGGCCTGGTGGGCACCAGCCGGGCGTTCCTGAGCTCGGGTCCCGACGTCGACGAGGCCGCCCTGCTCGCCTCGCGCGGCCGGGCGATCCCGGTGGGCCGGGTCGGGCTGCCCGAGGACGTCGCCGCGGCGGTGGCCTTCCTCGCCTCGCCCGAGGCCGGCTACATCACCGCGCAGGCGATCCCGATCGACGGGGGCGGCATGAGCCCGTTCCCGCTGCGCCACCCGGAGCCGGCGGAGACCGCGCTCGCCTGAACCACCGGAGTGGGGGGGGGGGGGGGGGGGGGGGGGGGGGGGGGGGGGGGGGGGGGGGGGGGGGGGGGGGGGGGGGGGGGGGGGGGGGGGGGGGGGGGGGGGGGGGGGCGGGCGGCGG